>NZ_JBMKHV010000010.1:0-178422 GCF_049238585.1 Enterobacter cloacae complex sp. IR5428
CTGGTCTGACGGCGCTTACTGCTGAATTCACTGTCGGCGAAGGTAAGTTGATGACTCATGATGAACCCTGTTCCATGGCTCCAGATGACAAACATGATCTCATATCAGGGACTTGTTCGCACCTTCCCTAGAACTCCTTATCTATGGTGCTGTTACTCGGTTCAGAGTAGCATGTTTCAATATTATGATTCGTTACCAATTTGGAGTTTTATCATGCCGCCTCGCCGCTATAACCCCGACCACCGACGTGACGCGCTTCTGGAACGTATTAATAGTGATATCCCGGCAAGCGTTGCCCATGCCCTGAGAGAAGACCTCGGCGGTGACGTCAGTGCCGATAACGATATTACCGCCCAATTGTTGCCAAAAGAGACACGGTCGCACGCGGTAGTCATCACCCGCGAAGCGGGGGTTTTCTGCGGCAAACGCTGGGTTGAGGAGGTCTTTACCCAGCTGGCGGGCGACGAGGTGCAGGTAACATGGCACGTTGAGGACGGTGATGCGGTCACGGCAAATCAGCCACTGTTCGAGCTGGACGGCCCGTCCCGCGTCTTGCTGACCGGTGAACGCACCGCGCTCAATTTTGTGCAAACGCTCTCTGGCGTTGCCAGTGAAGTACGCCGCTACGTTGACCTGCTGGCAGGCACCCGCACGCAGCTGCTGGATACCCGTAAAACCCTGCCGGGCCTGCGCACCGCGCTGAAATACGCCGTGCTCTGCGGTGGCGGCGCCAACCATCGTCTGGGGCTATCCGATGCCTTCCTGATCAAAGAGAACCACATTATTGCCTCTGGCTCGGTACGTCAGGCCGTGGAAAAAGCCTTCTGGCTGCATCCGGATGTGCCGGTTGAGGTGGAAGTGGAAACGCTGGATGAGCTGGACGAGGCCATTAAAGCGGGGGCTGACATCATCATGCTCGATAACTTCGACACGGAGCAGATGCGTGAAGCGGTCAAACGCACAAACGGCCAGGCGCAGCTTGAGGTGTCCGGCAACGTGACGTTCGACACCCTCCGCGAATTTGCTGAAACCGGCGTCGATTATATCTCCGTGGGAGCCCTGACCAAGCACGTACGTGCCCTGGACCTCTCGATGCGCTTCAAATAACTGATCTTCCCCTCTCCGCCCGGAGAGGGGAAATACGAAACCGCTCGCAATTACGCTGTCCTTCTCTGCAACACTGAATCATTTCCCTGAAAGCCCTTTCACGTTCGCGCTTTTGCCCCTCGTTTCTGCGCGCCGGTACTGCCACAGTAGCGCCACTTAACGTAAGGAGCAGATATGAACAGACAACAAGGATTTACCCTGATTGAGTTAATGGTGGTCATTGGCATTATTGCCATCCTGAGCGCGATTGGCATCCCGGCTTATCAGAACTACCTGCGAAAAGCAGCGCTCACCGATATGCTTCAAACGTTCATTCCCTACCGCACCGCTATTGAGCTTTGCGCCCTGGATCGTGGTGGTGTGGATCGCTGCGACGCAGGAACCAATGGTATCCCCTCCCCGACTACAACGCGTTACGTTTCAGCGATGAGCGTGGCGAAGGGGGTCGTATCGTTAACAGGACAGGAGAGTCTTAACGGACTTGAAGTGCTCATGACACCGATCTGGAGCGACGGTAACGGTATGACGGGCTGGACGCGTGCCTGCAACATTGCGTCCGACACGGCGCTCAGACAAGCCTGTGAAGATGTTTTCCGCTTCGACAACAACTGACAGGAGTGGACAATGAACACCGAACAGCTTATGACGCTCTGTCAGCGCCATCACGCACTGCTACTCGCAAGCGACACCGAGATGATCAGCATTGCGGTGGTGGGTAATCCTGCCTCTGAGCTGATGGAAGCGTTACGCTTCGCCACGCAGAAACGTATTGATATTGAGTGCTGGACGGCCGAACGGATGGAAAAACGGCTTCAGTCCCTCTCATCATCACACCTGCCGGGAATAGTGCCAAACTCAGCCGCTGACGTGCTCAGTACAACGTTGCAGCAGGCAGTGAACCAGCGGGCTTCTGACATCCATATTGAACCGACGGAGCACGGCTACCAGATCCGTTTGCGAATCGACGGTGTTCTCTACCCGCAACCGCCGGTTTCCGCCGCCCTCGGTACGACGCTTGCCGCACGCCTGAAGGTGCTGGGTCAACTGGATATTGCGGAGCGCCGCCTGCCGCAGGACGGTCAGTTTACGGTGGAGCTGGCAAGCGTCACCGTCTCTTTTCGTATCGCAACCCTTCCCTGTAGCGGTGGAGAAAAAATCGTGCTTCGTCTGCTTCACCAGGTGCAGCAGGCACTGGAGCTTGAACTGCTGGGGATGAGTGCAGACCAGCAGGCCCGTTTTGCCGGGGCGCTTAACAGCCCTCAGGGATTGATTCTGGTCACCGGCCCGACCGGTAGCGGGAAAACGGTGACGCTGTACAGTGCGTTACAGGCGCGAAATACCCCTGACGTTAATATTTGCAGCGTGGAAGATCCCGTTGAAATCCCGCTTGCAGGCTTAAACCAGACGCAGATTAATCCGCGCGCGGGGCTGACCTTCCAGAGCGTGCTGCGTGCCCTGCTCAGGCAGGATCCTGACATCATTATGGTGGGTGAAATTCGTGACGGCGAAACGGCAGAAATTGCCATTAAGGCGGCGCAAACCGGGCATCTGGTGCTGTCCACCCTCCATACTAATTCGACGACTGAAACGCTGGTACGGCTGCAACAGATGGGCGTCGCGCGCTGGATGATCTCTTCGGCGCTCTCGATGGTGATTGCCCAGCGGCTGGTGCGTCGTTTATGCCCGTACTGCCGACAGGAAGCCAGCCGCCACACCGAATTACCTCGCACGCTGTGGCCCCGGCAGCTTCCTCGCTGGCAACCCACCGGTTGCGAGCGCTGCTACCACGGTTTTTATGGTCGCGTAGCCATTTTTGAAGTGCTCGTCATCGACGACACGCTGCGGCAGGCCATCGCCAGCGGAGCAAGCACGGAGGTGATTGGGTCCAGCGCTCGTCAGGCGGGAATGACCTCTTTGTTTGAGCACGGCTGCATGGCCGTAGAGCAAGGGCTGACCACGCTCGAAGAGCTGTTGCGCGTCCTGGGAATGCCCGATGGCTGCTAATTCGCTCTGGCGCTGGCGTGCCCTGACCACCGAGGGGGAGGTGCAAACCGGCACCCTCTGGGCCATCGACCGTAACGCAGCTTACACGGCTCTGGTGCTTAAACAGCTGCACCCGCTGGCGCTAAAACGCTGCCAGCAGCGACACCGATGGCAGGTGCAACACTGCTACGATATTTTTCGCCAGCTCGCCACGCTGCTACAGGCCGGACTTACGCTGTCCCAAAGCCTGCACATGCTGGCGGAACAGCATCCTTTGAAGCACTGGCAGGCGCTGCTGCACAGTCTTGCCGATGACCTGAGCGAAGGTTGCGCCCTGTCAGAGGCCATGAAGAAATGGCCAGAGGTGTTTAGCCCCCTTTATGTCTCGATGGTGAAGACGGGTGAGCTGACGGGTAAGCTCGAAGCCTGCTGCCGTCAGCTTGCGCAGCAACAAAAATCCCAGCAGCAGCTCAGTGCAAAGGTGAAGAAAGCGCTGCGCTATCCGCTGATCATCCTGACGCTGGCCGTTTTCGTGGTGCTGGCGATGGTCACGCTGGTGTTGCCTGAGTTTGCTGCAATCTACAAAACGTTCAACACCCCGCTCCCTTTGCTCACGCAGGCAGTCATGGGGCTGGCGGCCCTGGTTCAGGCGCATATCCTCACCCTTTTGGCCCTGCTCGTGGCAATGGTTGTCATCGCCTGTAAGCTGCGGCGGCATCCGCGCTGGCAGTACGTCTTATTACACGTACCGGTGATGGGCACGCTGATGCGTGGGCAAAAACTGGGGCAAATTTTTACCGTGCTGTCATTAACCCAGCAGGCCGGGATTGCCTTTTTACAAGGACTGGAGAGTGTGGAGGAAACCGTTGAGAGTGGCTATTGGCAGGAGAAACTCCGTGAGATACGCAGCGATATCGAACAGGGGATGCCCGTGTGGTCCTCCTTCCAGAAGGCCTCTGTTTTTACACCACTGTGTATTCAGCTCATTCGCACCGGAGAAGTATCGGGTTCACTGGATGTGATGCTGATGAATCTGGCCCGCCATCATACGGAACAGACATTTCAGCAGGCAGACAATCTGGCGGCGCTTCTTGAGCCTTTTCTACTGGTCGTGACAGGTCTGATTATTGGCACGCTGGTGGTGGCAATGTATCTGCCGATTTTCCATCTGGGGGATGCAATGAGCGCGGGGTAATGCTGGCGCACGGACGCGCGCCAGCCGTAGCCGTCAGAGGCTATTAAATACGCGGTTTTCCTGCTCCTGAACGCGGATAAACGTCGTGCGTTTAGTCAGCTCTTTCAGGCGGGAAGCCCCCACGTAGGTGCAGGCAGAACGCAGACCGCCGAGGATATCGCGCGCCGTGTTTTCGACCGGGCCGCGCAGTGGCAGCTTCACGGTTTTACCTTCCGCCGCACGGTATTTCGCGACACCACCCACGTGACGGGTCATCGCAGATTCAGAGCTCATTCCGTAGAACAGCATGAATTTCTCACCGTTCTCTTCCACCACGGTACCGCCGCTCTCTTCGTGGCCTGCCAGCATGCCGCCGAGCATCACGAAGTCCGCGCCGCCGCCGAAGGCTTTCGCCACATCGCCTGGCATGGTGCAGCCACCGTCGCTGATGATCTGGCCGCCCAGACCGTGCGCGGCGTCAGCGCATTCAATTACCGCAGACAGCTGCGGATAACCCACACCGGTTTTCACGCGCGTGGTGCAAACGGACCCCGGGCCAATGCCTACTTTCACAATGTCGGCCCCGGAGAGGATCAGCTCTTCACACATTTCACCGGTCACCACGTTGCCCGCGATGATGGTTTTGGTTGGCCAGGCTTCACGCGCCTTGCTGACGAACTGGACGAAATGCTCGGAATAACCATTTGCCACGTCAATGCAGACAAAATTCAGCGCCGGATTGGCGTTCAGGATCTGTTTGGTTTTCTCGAAATCTGCATCAGACGTACCGGTCGAGACCATCACATGCTTCACCACGTCAGCCGAGGCGGAGGCGACAAACGCATTCCACTCCTCAGGGCTGTAGTGTTTATGTACCGCAGTAAGGATGTCGAATTGCGCCAGCGCGGTCGCCATCTCGAAGGTCCCGACGGTATCCATGTTGGCCGCGATAATCGGCACGCCAGACCACGTCTGACCGGAATGCTTAAAGGTGAATTGACGTTCGAGTTCAACGTCTGAGCGACTTTTCAGTGTAGAGCGTTTAGGGCGGATAAGAACGTCTTTGAAACCTAACTTCAGATCTTCTTCGATACGCATGTGCGGATTCCTGGGGTTAGAGGCAAATATATTAAAAGCACAACTCCAGTGACGCTATCATACGCACTAATACCTGCTCCGCAAGACTGCGAAATTCTCTTTTTTTACGCTACAATCCTATAAATTTACCTGGTAAAAAGCGGGTAAAGAGAGCTAAACATTGGCTGTTGTAAGTTTGAATTTTAAGCAACTGATTTTAAAACTGAATAATTCCCAGGATCTGATTTAATGGGGTATATCGTCGCATTAACCGGCGGCATCGGTAGTGGTAAAAGCACCGTTGCGCACGCGTTTGCTCGTCTCGGCATCACGATTATCGACGCCGATATCATTGCCCGTCAGGTGGTAGAACCCAATACACCCGCCTTAAACGCCATCGAAGCGCATTTTGGTCGCCGTGTGATACAGGCTGACGGCACCCTGAATCGTCGGCAGCTGCGTGAGTGCATATTTTCCGATCCGGCGGAAAAAGCCTGGCTTAATGCCCTGCTCCACCCCATTATCCACCATGAAACTCAGCGTCAGATTGCCGCAGCCAGTTCGCCCTATGTGTTGTGGGTGATCCCGTTACTGGTGGAAAATCAGCTTCAAAATAAAGCAGACAGAACGCTGGTGATTGACGTTTCCCGCGAAACGCAAATCCAGAGAACCATGGCGCGTGACCATGTTTCACGCGAGCATGCTGAACAAATTCTTGCCGCACAGGCCACGCGCGAAGCGCGCCTCGCCGTTGCGGATGATGTTATTGATAATAACGGCGCACCAGATGCCATTGCATCGGATGTTGCTCGTCTGCACGCGAAGTATCTGACCTTCGCCGCGCAGGCCGTTGCACAGGAAAAACCATAATGTCGACTCATATCCTTTTTGAGCATCCGCTTAACGAAAAAATGCGTACCTGGCTACGCATAGAATTTCTTATTCAACAACTTTCACAACATCTGCCCGTCAACGATCATGCCACCGCGCTGCATTTTTTCCGCAACGTGGGCGATCTGCTGGATGTGATTGAACGCGGCGATGTCCGCACTGAGCTGTTGAAAGAGCTGGAGCGCCAGCAGCGTAAATTACAGGCCTGGGCCGAAGTACCGGGCGTAGATCAAAGTCGAATTGACGCTTTACGCCAGCAGCTAAAAAACAGCAGCGCGACGCTGATGGCCGCGCCGCGCGTTGGACAATTTTTACGCGAGGACCGTCTGATTGCGCTGGTGCGTCAGCGTCTGAGCATACCGGGCGGTTGCTGTAGCTTTGACCTTCCAACGCTGCATATGTGGCTGCACATGCCGCAGGAACAGCGCGATCGCCAGGTGAACAGCTGGATGGGCAGTCTGGAGCCGATGAATCAAACGTTATCCCTGATCCTCGATCTTGTGCGTAACTCTGCCCCGTTCCGCAAGCAGACCAGTCTCAACGGTTTTTATCAGGATAACGGCGACGACGCCGATCTTCTGCGTTTGAATCTCTCTCTTGGCGAGCAGCTTTACCCGCAAATTTCCGGACATAAAAGCCGTTTCGCGATCCGCTTTATGCCGCTGGACAGTGAGCATGGCACCGTGCCGGAACGCCTCGATTTTGAACTGGCCTGTTGTTAAGGAGTGCCGATGTCTGACGTAACCACCGTAAACTGCCCAACCTGTGGGAAAACTGTCGTCTGGGGAGAAGTGAGTCCATTTCGCCCATTCTGCTGCAAACGCTGTCAACTTATAGACCTGGGCGAATGGGCGGCGGAAGAGAAACGCATTCCGAGCGAAGGCGATCTCTCGGATAGCGATGACTGGAGCGAAAACCAGCAGTAACATTAAAAGCCTGCTGGCGCTTCGCTTAGCAGGCCTACGGTTGTGCGACCAGCCGGAGGATCACAGGCTCATTGGCAGGCGGGAATTTTTCCGCATCGCTGGCCTGAAGCTCAATCCAGTTACCCGGCTGCCCCTCTTTTCCCCATGGCTCACCTTCCCAGTTTTCCACCAGCCAGAACCACAGCGTGATGTGCCTGTCCGGAAACTGGTACTCCAGCTTATCGAACAGCGTTGCGCCAAGCGGGGTGATCCCCACCTCTTCCTGAAGCTCACGCACCAGCGCCTGCTCCGGCGTTTCACCTGATTCGATTTTCCCGCCGGGGAATTCCCATTTGTTGGCCATATGCGCATCGGCGGCACGTTGGGTAATGAAGATCTGGTTTTGCGGGTTGCGAATGATCCCGACAGCAATTTGCAGTGTTTTCATCATGTCACGTCCATAAAAAAGGCGCAGATATCTGCGCCTTTTCGGTTTGTTATGTTCTTAGCTCAGGCGGCCGTGGCACGCCTTGTATTTTTTGCCGGAACCGCATGGGCACGGATCGTTACGACCGACTTTACGATCGCCCGTCTGCGCTGCGATTGCCGCTGCGGCTTCGCTCTCATCGGTCTGATGGCTCAGCTGCTGCATCTGTGCCAGACGCTCAGCTTCTTCACGACGCTGCTGCTCCATCGCTTCCACTTCTTCCGGCATACGCACCTGAACTTTGCTCAGAGTGCTGATGACTTCATACTTCAGCGACTCCAGCATGGCAGCAAACATGGAGAAGGATTCACGCTTGTACTCCTGCTTCGGATCTTTCTGCGCATAACCACGCAGGTGGATACCCTGACGCAGGTAGTCCATCGCCGCCAGGTGCTCTTTCCACAGGGAGTCCAGGGTCTGCAACATTACGCCTTTCTCGAAGTGACGCATCATCTCAGCGCCAACCACTTCTTCCTTACGCTTATAGACGTCCAGCGCGGTTTCGTAGATACGCTCGCGCAGGGTCTCTTCGTGCAGCTCAGGCTCTTTGTCCAGCCACTCTTTGATTGGCAGTTCGAGGTCGAAGTCGTTTTTCAGACGTTCCTGCAGGCCTTCGATATCCCACATCTCTTCCAGAGACTGCGGTGGAATGTGCGCGTCGATAGTGGCTTTGAACACATCTTCGCGAATGCTGTTGATGGTTTCGCTCACGTCGGACACGTCCAGCAGTTCGTTACGCTGGGTATAGATTGCACGACGCTGGTCGTTGGCAACGTCATCATATTCCAGCAGTTGCTTACGAATGTCGAAGTTGCGGCTTTCTACTTTACGCTGGGCGTTGGCAATCGCTTTGGTAACCCACGGGTGCTCGATCGCTTCGCCTGGTTTCATGCCCAGTTTACGCATCATGCCGGACACACGGTCAGAGGCGAAAATACGCATCAGCGCATCTTCCATGGACAGATAGAAGCGGGAAGAACCGGCATCACCCTGACGGCCCGCACGACCGCGCAGCTGGTTATCGATACGACGAGATTCATGACGCTCGGTACCAATGATGTGCAGACCACCGGATGCCAGCACCGCGTCGTGACGCACCTGCCAGTCGGCTTTGATCTGCGCGATTTGCTCCGGGGTTGGGTTTTCCAGCTCGGCCACTTCGGCCTGCCAGCTACCGCCGAGCATAATATCGGTACCACGACCCGCCATGTTGGTAGCGATGGTTACGGCAGCCGGGTAACCCGCCTGCGCAACGATATCTGCTTCTTTAGCGTGGAACTTGGCGTTCAGCACGTTGTGCTTGATGCCCGCCTTGGTCAGCTCGTTAGACACCACTTCAGATTTCTCGATGGAGATGGTCCCCACCAGAACCGGCTGGCCCTTCGCGGTACGATCGCGAATATCTTCGATGATCGCCTGGATTTTTTCCGCTTCGGTCATGTATACCAGGTCCGGCATATCCTTACGGATCATTGGACGGTTGGTTGGTACTACCACGGTATCCAGCTTATAGATGGAGCTAAACTCAAACGCTTCGGTATCTGCGGTACCGGTCATCCCCGCCAGCTTCTCGTACAGACGGAAGTAGTTCTGGAAGGTGATGGAGGCCAGCGTCTGGTTTTCGTTCTGAATATCCACGCCTTCTTTCGCTTCCACGGCCTGGTGCAGACCATCGGACCAGCGACGTCCCTGCATGGTACGACCGGTGTGTTCATCGACGATGATGACTTCACCGTCTTTAACGATGTAGTCAACGTCGCGGGTGAACAGGGCGTGCGCGCGCAGTGCAGCCGTTACGTGGTGCATCAGCATGATGTTGCTCGGGGAGTACAGAGACTCGCCCTCTTCCATAATGCCTTCAGCCACCAGCAGCTCTTCGATTTTCACCAGGCCGCGTTCGGTCAGGTTGACCTGACGCGCTTTTTCATCCACGGAGAAGTGACCTTCACCCTGGAAAGTATCGGAGTCTTCTTTCTCCTGACGCAGCAGGTGTGGAATGATTTTGTCGACTTTACGGTACATCTCGGAGCTGTCTTCGGCCGGGCCGGAGATGATCAGCGGGGTACGCGCTTCATCGATCAGAATGGAGTCAACCTCATCCACCAGCGCATAGTGCAGTTTACGCTGGACGCGCTCTTCAGGGCTGAACGCCATGTTGTCACGCAGGTAGTCGAAGCCGTATTCGTTGTTGGTGCCGTAGGTGATGTCCGCGTTGTAGGCTTCACGCTTGGCAGGTGCCGGCAGGCCGGACATGTTAATGCCCACGGTCATGCCGAGGAATTCGAACAGTGGACGGTTATTTTCGGCGTCGCGTTGCGCCAGATAGTCGTTGACGGTAACAACGTGAACGCCCTTACCCGTCAGCGCATTCAGGTAAGCCGGCAGCGTTGCAGTCAGGGTTTTACCTTCACCGGTACGCATTTCCGCGATGCAGCGCTCGTTGAGCACCATCCCGCCCAGCAGCTGCACGTCGAAGTGACGCATGCCGAACACGCGTTTACTGGCCTCACGTACTACGGCAAAGGCTTCCGGGATCAGGCTTTCTAAGGTTTCGCCTTTCTCCAGACGCGCACGGAACTCCGCGGTTTTTGCTTTCAGTTCATCATCAGAGAGCTTCTCCATCGCCGGTTCCATACCGTTGATGACGTTCACAGCTTTGCGCATGCGGCGCAGGGTACGATCGTTACGACTACCAAAAACTTTGGTTAACAATTTGATTAGCATAATAAATTCTCAAACGCCCCAGTCGGGCAGATAAATTAAGGTATTGAAAAAGGGTTAATTTAGCTGAGGCGTTGAGGCCCGGCACGGATGCCGTGAACCTGGCTAATCCAGGTCGAAACAGAGAAGGATGCGGGGGAAACAAAAGCAGTTTGCGCCGTCTGACTCACGGTCACAGGCGGCTGGTTGTCCTGCGTCAGAAGCGCATTGAGCGTATCGAGCAGAGCAAGGTGCTGAGCCTGGACCGGCAGCGTTTCTTCAGCAACAGGCATCGTCTGCGGCGCCATCGCGAACGACAGATGGCGAATAACCGTGCGAATCGCGTGTTGCTGCCAGTAATCAACGGAGAAATTGGGACGACGGTTGGCTTCAAGCCATGCGAGATTAGTGAAGTTAACCCGCGTGGTGAGATCGTGTTTGGTCGTCGTGGAACGTGCTGGCGTTGCCGCGTCTGCGCTGTTGCTGAGCACAGGCAAGCCGAGACTCGCCGCGACCATCCCCAATAAGAGATGCGGCCAGAAGTAACGTCTGCCAAATTGTCGCCAGCGCGTCAGTATTCCGCTCACTTGCTCCACCACGTTCGCCCGCCAGTGCAGGCTGAGTTCAGTTATTCTTTTTTAGCGCCCAGATATTACCACTAAAGCCAATACACGACAGCAGGAATGACACCTTGCAGCAGGTAAAAACGGTCATTAATGCAGCGAACACACCGTTATTTGGCACCCAACACAGGCCAGGGGTGAGAGAGACAAATCCAGAAAGGGCAGAAATAAAAACGACTGGCTTCCCTGGTCGGAGAGAGTACCAGGTGAACCAGTCGCTTTTCTTACGAAACGGCTTTAACCGTTACGCCAGGACCATAGTCGGGGCTTTGAACGCCAGCGGCAGTTCAGCTTCGTCTTCGAAGGTCACATATTCCCAGGCTTCCTGTTTTGCCAGGACGGCCTGCAACAGTTTGTTGTTCAGTGCATGACCGGATTTAAACGCGGTAAAGGCACCAATGATGTTGTGACCACACATGAAGAGGTCGCCGATCGCGTCCAGCATTTTGTGACGGACAAATTCATCTTCAAAACGCAGGCCGTCTTCGTTCAGTACGCGATAATCGTCAACAACGATGGCACAATCGAAGCTGCCGCCCAGGCACAGGCCGCGGGATTGCAGATATTCGATATCACGCATAAAGCCGAAGGTACGTGCTCGGCTGATCTGACGCATGAACGCATCCGCAGAGAAGTTCATCGCATAGCGCTGGGTGCTGGAGTCAATCGCCGGATGGTTAAAATCGATGGTGAAGTCCAACGAGAAACCATTGTACGGTTTGAATTCAGCCCATTTGTCGCCATCTTCGACGCGAACGGTCTCTTTAATGCGAACAAATTTCTTCGCGCAGTTCAGTTCTTCGATGCCGGCATCCAGCAACAAATAAACGAACGGAGCAGCACTCCCGTCCATGATCGGGATTTCTGGCGCATCGACTTCAACCATAATGTTGTCGATACCCAGACCCGCCAGGGCGGCGTTCAGGTGCTCTACGGTAGAAATCCGCACGTCATGCTCGTTCACCAGACAAGTACAGAGCATAGTATCACGCACAGATTTGGCATCGGCCGGAAAATCTACCGGTGGATTCAAGTCGGTGCGACGATAGATGACCCCGGTATTGGCCGGCGCAGGGCGTAACGTCAGTGTGACTTTCTTGCCGGTATGTAAACCGACACCCGTCGCCTGAACGATACGTTTAAGTGTCCTTTGTTTGATCATCGTATAATCTCGCCAAATTAACTATCCAACCGAGAGTGTATATCACTAACGGTGGGCCAGTTTAGCACAAAGAGCGCAAATCCCCAAATTCCAGCCAATTCTTAGTCAGCTTGCTTACGCAGGAACGCCGGGATATCCAGATAATCTGGCTCTTTTGCCGTTTGTGGAGTCGGGTCGTTCACCACTTTCGCAGCCGGTTTTTGCTCCTGAGTCAGAGGCGACATACCGTGCTGCTGGTAACGATCCATCACCGGCTGCTGAGTCTGTTTGTTGGTCACGAGGGTGATCTCAGGACGCTTGTCCATACCGATACCGGTGGCCACAACAGTCACACGCAGTTCGTCGTTCATTTCCGGGTCAAGGGACGTACCGATAACAACGGTCGCGTTGTCAGAGGCGAATGCACGGATGGTGTTACCCACGGTTTCGAACTCATCCAGACGCAGGTCAAAGCCAGCGGTAATGTTGACCAGCACGCCGCGCGCGCCAGACAGATCGATATCTTCCAGCAGTGGAGAAGAGATCGCCATTTCAGCGGCTTCTTCCGCACGGTCTTCACCGCTCGCCACGCCAGAGCCCATCATCGCGTAGCCCATCTCGGACATCACGGTGCGAACGTCTGCAAAGTCGACGTTCATCAGGCCAGGACGGGTAATCAGTTCAGCAATACCCTGAACCGCGCCTTTCAGCACGTCGTTTGCCGCGCCAAAGGCGTCCAGCAGAGAGATACCGCGACCCAGCACTTTCAGCAGCTTGTCGTTCGGGATGGTAATCAGAGAGTCCACATGCTTGGACAGCTCGGTGATACCCTGCTCCGCGAAAGCCATACGCTTCTTACCTTCAAAGTTGAAAGGCTTGGTCACGACAGCAACGGTCAGAATACCTAAATCTTTAGCGACTTCCGCCACAACGGGTGCTGCACCGGTACCTGTACCGCCGCCCATACCCGCTGCGATGAAGACCATGTCTGCACCGTCCAGTGCAGCGCGCAGCGCTTCACGATCTTCTTCAGCCGCGTTGCGGCCCACTTCCGGGTTAGCCCCTGCTCCCAGACCTTTAGTGATGCCACCACCGATCTGAATCGTCTGGCCAACAGCCGTTTTACGCAGTGCCTGCGCATCGGTGTTCACCGCGAAGAATTCAACACCTTCGATGCGCTCGCGCACCATGTGTTCTACGGCGTTACCGCCGCCGCCACCGACGCCGATGACTTTAATCACCGCGTCGTTGGTTAATTCCATAGGTTCAAACATAATCTCTCTCTCCGTTGTGCCTGTCGCCCGAGACCGCTAATTCTCTCCGGTCTCTTAAAAAAATTAAAATTCTTTTCGCAGCCAGGTGTTAAGTCGTTTGACCCACGACCCCACCGAGACGCGTTTTTCCACCTCTGCCTCACCACTTAAATGGGACTCTTTCCCGTAGTGCAGCAGGCCCACCGCCGTTGAATAGTACGGCTCCTGGGCATAATCCGTTAAACCGGTGATATTCAGCGGCGCACCGATACGCACCTGCGTATGGAACACGCGCTGAGCGCAGGCCGCAAGACCTTCAATTTGCGCTGCCCCGCCGGTTAATACAATCCCCGCCGCGAGATGATGTTTCACACCCTGCTGGCGAAGCTGTTCCTGTAACTGCAAAATCTCTTCGTTGACCAGGTTGAGCAGCTCGGTATAACGCGGCTCAATTACCTCTGCCAGCGTCTGGCGTTGCAGGCTGCGCGGCGGTCGACCGCCTACGCTCGGCACTTCAACGCTCTCGTCTTTGCCGACGATAGAGCCCAGCGCGCAACCGTGGCGCACTTTAATCGCCTCTGCATCGCTCGGTGGCGTACCAAAGGCGTAAGCGATATCGCTGGTCACCACATTCCCGGCGTACGGGATCACTTTGGTGTGGCGCAACGCACCGCCGGTATAGACAGCCATGTCCATTGTACCACCACCAATATCGACCACACAGACGCCCAGTTCACGTTCGTCTTCGGTCAGCACGGAATAGCTCGCGGCAAGTCCGGCGAAAATTAGTTGGTCAACTTTCAGGCCACAACGTTCAACGGCTTTTACAATGTTCTTCGCCATATCGTTGTGACATGTGATCAGGTGCACTTTTGCCTGCATACGTACGCCCGACAGACCGACCGGATTCTTGATACCTTCCTGGTAGTCGATCGCGTATTCTTGCGGGATCACATGCAGCACACGGTGCTCGTCGCGAACACGCACAGATTTCGCCGTGTGGACAACGTTCTCAACGTCTTCCTGCGTCACTTCTTCTTCAGAAATCGGCACCATACCGATTTCATTCTGGCAGCTGATGTGCTTACCAGAAAGAGCCAGATAGACAGAGGAAATCTGGCAATCTGCCATCAATTCAGCCTGGTCGATGGCGCGCTGAACGCATTTCACCACCGACTCAAGGTCGTTTACCCCACCTTTATCCATACCACGGGAAGGGCAGCTGCCCACGCCAATGATATTGACCATACCGTCGGGCAGAACTTCCCCTACCAAAGCGGCAACCTTCGCGGTGCCAATCTCCAGTCCTACTACCAATTTTCTGTCCGTCGACTTGATCATTGTTGTTCTGCCTGTACCTGTGCCTGATTTTGTTGCTGATTAGGTTCCTCGACCGGAGCCGGCTCCCAACCGACTGCTGCGCCTGAGTCATAGCGCAAATCAACGTAGCTTATCCGTTTGCCATCCGTCTGCGCCTGCTGCTGTAAAACCGGGTAAAGTTCTACAAAACGCGCCAGACGTTTCATTGTGTCGCCGCGGCCAAGATTGAGCTTAATGCCATTCGTTAAGGTCAGCTGCCAGGAACGGCGCGCCGTCATCGCAGCATCTTTTAACGTAAAGCGATCCTTAGCCAGCACCTGCCCCATCTCACGAAAACCCTGCAATACTTCGTTTTCGCTGCCTTCCGGGCCATACAACATCGGTAAATTCTGCTTGTTGACACGATCGCTCGGGACGCTGAACGAATTTCCGTCTACGTCAACCATATGCTGATCATTCCAACGCGCAATCGGCACATATTCAACCAGATGAATCTTCAATTCATCAGGCCATTGCTTTCTGACACTCGCCTGTTTTATCCACGGCAGACGTTCAATCTGACTCTGGATAATGTTGACGTCCTGCGTCATAAAGGTGCCAGGCGACCCCAGCGCCAGAATTGACTGGCGAATGTCATCGTTACGCGTGTAGTGACGCTCTCCGGTCACTACCAGCTTCGACAGCGGCAACCGCTGTGCGTCTTCCATCCAGCCCAGCACCATCCAGCCGCTGATAAACACGGTGCACAGCACCCCGAGCAGGAAGATAATCCCTGCAAGACGCGTTCCATTACTCCGGCGCGAAGAAGAATATTCTTCTTCGTCATCGCGGTTGCGCGTGTTCAACGCAGCCTGAGACATATCAGCCCGCCTGGTCCAGAATACGTACGACTAATTGCGAGAAGCTCATTCCCGCCTGACGCGCCGCCATCGGCACAAGGCTATGGCTGGTCATACCCGGAGACGTGTTTGCTTCCAGCAGATAAAATTGCCCGTCACCGTCAAGCATCACATCAATTCGTCCCCAGCCTCGGCATCCCAAAACATTCCAGGCTTTAAGCACCAGAGACTGTAATTCCGCTTCACGTTGTGCTTCAAGACCAGCTGGGCAGAAATATTGCGTCTCATCAGAGAGATACTTCGCCTCATAATCATAGAAGACTCCGGCGGGTTGGATGCGAATTGACGGTAAAATTTCTTCACCAAGCATCGCGACGGTAAATTCCGGCCCGCTAAGCCATTTTTCAATCAGAACTTCTTCATCATGTTGAAATGCCAGAGCTAAAGCGTCAGCCAAATCTACAGCTTTATCAACTTTGGACATTCCCACGCTCGACCCTTCACGGCTAGGCTTCACAATAACCGGTAAGCCCAGTGACGCAATGCGTGTATTAACGCTGTCCGACAAGCCCAATTCAAATTCACGGCGCGTCAGTGCAACCCATGGCGCAACGGGCAGACCCGCCCCCTGCCACAGCAGTTTGCTGCGCAGTTTATCCATGGAGATAGCGGATGCCATCACGCCACTGCCGGTGTACGGCATACCGATCAGCTCCAGCAGCCCCTGCAACGTGCCGTCTTCACCGCCGCGGCCATGCAACGCGATAAAGGCTTTATCGAAGCCCATCGCTTTCAGCTGCGTAACGTCCACCTCTTTCGGATCAACCGGATGCGCGTCCACGCCACCTTCACGCAGGCCCGCCAGCACGGCAGCGCCCGAATTCAGAGAAACCTCGCGTTCGGCGGAAGTGCCGCCAAACAGGACAGCAATCTTATCAGCCATGACGCTCGTCCTCCTGAGTTTGCGGCTTCAGTTTGATTTCAGCTAAGGTACGGGCGATTTTGCCGATATTTCCCGCACCCTGAATCAGGATCAGATCGTTACCCGTCAGGACCGGGGCAAGCATTTCAGCTACCTGCACCGGGTCGGGGACCAGGATAGGGTCCACTTTACCGCGTCCGCGGATGGTACGACATAAAGACCGACTGTCCGCGCCCGGAATCGGCGCTTCACCCGCGGCATAAACATCCAGCATCAGCAGGGTATCGACCTGCGAAAGGACGTTGGCAAAATCGTCATACAGATCGCGGGTACGTGTGTAACGGTGCGGCTGGAAGATCATGACCAGATTCTTTTCCGGCCAACCCGCGCGTGCCGCTTTGATGGTTGCGTCCACCTCCGTCGGATGGTGACCATAGTCGTCGACCAGCATCGCAGAACCTGGCTTACCGTTTACTGGCTCCAGTGGGAACTCACCCAGGAAGTCGAAGCGACGGCCCGTTCCCTGGAAGCTTTCCAGCGCGCGCAGGATCGCCTCATCATCAATGCCTTCTTCCGTTGCAACAGCCACCGCCGCCGCCGCATTCAGGGCATTGTGACGTCCCGGCGCGTTCAGGGTGACATGCAGGAGCTCTTTATCCTGGCGTGCCAGGGTGAAATGTCCCTGCGCACCAATCTGCTTATAATCTTCCACGCGTACATCAGCGTCTTCGCTGAAGCCGTAGGTGGTAATTTGACGCCCGACGCGCGGCAGCAGCTCGCGGATCACCGGGTCGTCCACGCACATCACCGCACGGCCATAGAACGGCAGGTTGTGCAGGAAGTTAATAAAGGTCTGCTTTAGGTTCTCGAAGTCGCCCTGGTAGGTATCCATATGGTCAGCTTCGATATTGGTGACGATAGCCACCATCGGCTGCAAATGCAGGAACGACGCGTCGCTCTCATCCGCTTCCGCAATCAGATAACGGCTGTGGCCCAGACGCGCATGCACGCCAGCGGCTTTCACCAGACCACCGTTAACGAACGTTGGGTCGAGACCCGCTTCCGCATAAATGCTGGAGACCATCGCTGTTGTTGTGGTTTTACCGTGCGTACCGGCCACCGCAATGCCGTGACGGAAACGCATCAGTTCAGCCAGCATTTCCGCGCGACGGATCACCGGAATGCGCGCCTCATGCGCCGCAACGATTTCCGGGTTATCCGCGGAGATCGCGCTGGACACTACAACCACGCTCGCATCGCTCACGTTTTCCGGGCGATGATTGAAATAGATAGTCGCCCCCAGCGACGCCAGCTGCTGCGTAACAGGGTTTGGCGCCAGGTCAGACCCGCTGATCTGATAGCCTTCGTTAGCTAACACTTCGGCAATACCGCCCATGCCAGCACCACCGATGCCGACAAAGTGAATGTGCCGGACGCGACGCATCTCGGGCACGATAGAACGCAGTTTTGCCAGTTGTTGTGTATTCATTCTCTAAACGCCATCGACTACTTCAAAAAAATCGTGCAGCGCAACACGCGCTGCGAGAATTATGCCTGGGCTGCCAGGCTCACTTCTTTTGCCACCCGTTCCGTTGCATCCGGGATAGCGGTCGCGCGTGCGCGTTGCGCCATCTCCAGTAATACATCCCGGTTCCAGCCCGCCAGGGTAGTGGCGACCGCATCAGCGGTAAATTGTGGCTGCTCAAAAATTTTTGCGGCACCCGCTTTCTCAAGCGGCAGCGCATTCCAGTACTGCTGTCGGTCTTTGTGCTGGAACGGCACAAAAAGCGCTGGCAAACCGGCGGCGGCGATTTCGCTCACCGTCAGCGCGCCCGAGCGACAGACCACGACATCGGCCCAGGCATAGGCTGCGGCCATATCATCAATAAATTCAGTCACTTTATGCTGCGGCTGACCTTCCTGCGCGTAAGCCTGCTCAACGCTCTGCTGAGCGCCCTTCCCGCTCTGGTGCCAGATGGTCACCGCATCACCCAGTTTTGCCGCAACCTGTGGCATCGTCTGGTTTAAAATACGTGCGCCCTGGGAACCGCCGACAACCAGCACGCGCACCGGCCCTTCTCGGCCCGCCAGACGTGCATCTGGCAGCGGCAGCGCCAGCACGTCCACACGCACCGGGTTCCCTACGACATCCGCTTTCGGGAATGCCCCGGGGAAGGCCTGCATAACTTTGGTGGCGATTTTTGCCAGCCATTTGTTGGTCAACCCGGCAATACCGTTCTGCTCATGCAGAACAACAGGGATGCCCAGTGACCACGCCGCCAGTCCTCCCGGACCGGAAACGTAGCCGCCCATGCCCAGAACGACGTCAGGCTTAAAGCGCTTCATAATGTCGCGCGCCTGACGCCAGGCATTGAAAATGCGCACCGGCGCCAGCAGCAGCGCCTTGATCCCTTTGCCACGAAGGCCAGAAATACGAATAAAGTCGATCTCGATACCGTGTTTAGGTACAAGGTCGGCTTCCATGCGGTCTGCGGTTCCCAGCCAGCGTACCTGCCAGCCCTGTTCCATTAAATGGTGCGCAACCGCCAGTCCCGGGAACACGTGTCCGCCGGTCCCGCCTGCCATCACCATTAACCGCTTCGGTTGATTCATCGTGAACCTCGTGTAAACGCCTGAGCTTTCTCCAGACGCGTTTCATAATCTATGCGTAACAAAAACATGATGGCCGTCGACATGATCAATAGACTCGAACCACCATAACTGATCAACGGCAACGTCAGACCTTTGGTCGGCAGCATACCCGCTGCGGCCCCAACGTTTACCAGTGCCTGGAAGCTAAACCAGATACCAATTGAGCAGGCCAGGAAACCGGAGAAGCGGTGATCGATCTCCAGCGCTTTACGGCCAATCGACATGGCGCGGAAAGCGACGAAGAATACCATTAATAGCGCCAATACCACACCGATATAACCCAGTTCTTCCCCAATAATGGAGAAGATGAAGTCGGTATGCGCCTCCGGTAAATACTCCAGTTTTTGCACCGAGTTGCCCAGGCCTTGGCCCCAGACTTCGCCGCGGCCAAACGCCATCAGCGACTGTGTCAGCTGATAACCGCTGCCGAACGGATCTTCCCATGGGTTCCAGAACGAGGTCACACGGCGGATACGGTATGGTTCGGCGAGGATCAGCAGCACCACCGCCGAAATCCCCATCCCGATGATGGCAATGAACTGCCACAGTTTTGCTCCCGCCAGGAACAGCATCGCCAGCGTAGTGACAAACAGTACGACTACCGTACCGAGGTCGGGCTGCGCCAGCAGCAGGATCGCAAGCACCAGAATCACGCCCATCGGTTTTAAGAAGCCGCGCAGGTTGTTACGAACTTCGTCGACTTTACGCACCAGGTAGTTTGCCAGGTAGCAGAACAACGAAAGCTTGGTGAACTCTGCAGGCTGAATACGCAGCGGACCAAAGGCGATCCAGCGTGATGCCCCGTTAACGGAGCTCCCGACGACCAGAACGATCAACAGCATGATGATTGAGGCGATAAGCATGGCCGTACTGTGCCGCTGCCAGAACGACATCGGCAGGCGTAAGGTGATCATCGCCAGGCAGAACGCGAGAATGATGTACAGCCCGTCACGCTTGGCAAACAGGAACGGATCGTTTGCCAGACGCTGTCCGACAGGCATCGACGCCGAGGTGACCATAATAAAGCCGGTCGCAGCCAGCCCCAGCGTGAGCCAGAACAGCGTGCGGTCGTACATAATCAGGCTGTCGGAATCTTTATCCCGTGAAGCCATCACCCAGCCTTTCAGCGCCGTAAACAGCCATACCAGGATACCAAACCCTGGCAGACGCGGCATTTTCAGGCGAGGGAGAGATAAACGCATCAGCCTAACTCCTTCGCCAGGCGGGTAAAGACATCGCCCCGCTGTTCGAAATTCTTAAATTGATCGAGGCTGGCACAGGCTGGCGAGAGCAGCACCATATCGCCGGGCTTCACGCGGGGGGCGATAAGGCGCATCGCCTGTTCCATGGTCTCGGTTTGTTCGGCGACCTCAGGACGCAACGCCGCAAGCTCGCTGCCATCGCGGCCAAAGCAATAAAGGCGCACGTTATCACCGTTGAGGTACTGCTTCAGCGAGGAGAAATCGGCTGATTTACCGTCGCCGCCCAGCAGCAGATGCAGTGTGCCTTCAACGTGCAGACCGTTCAATGCCGCCTCGGTGCTACCCACATTGGTCGCTTTGGAATCGTTAATCCAGCGTACGCCGTTGTGCTCTAGCGCCAGCTGAAAACGGTGAGCCAGGCCGGTAAAGGTGGTCAGCGCCTTCAGGCTTGAAGATCGCGGCAGACCAACGGCATCCGCCAGCGCCAGCGCCGCCAGGGCGTTGGTGTAGTTATGCTGGCCGGAGAGCATCATCTCTTTCACGTTCAGCACCTTCTCACCTTTCACCCGCAGCCAGGTTTCGCCCTGCTGGCGGTTAAGGTGATAGTCACCCATGTTAATACCGAAGCTAATGCAGCGATCGTCTGCGCCACGCACCGGCATGGTGAGTGCATCATCGGCATTCACCACGCAGACTTTGGCATTTTCATAGACACGCAGCTTGGCCGCGCGGTACTGCTGCAAGCCGAACGGGTATCTGTCCATATGATCTTCGGTGACATTAAGGATCGTCGCTGCCGCCGCATGCAGGCTTGAAGTGGTTTCCAGCTGGAAGCTGGAAAGCTCAAGTACAAACAGCTCACACCCTTTATCGAGCAGCATCAACGCGGGCAGACCAATGTTACCGCCCACGCCGACATTTTTGCCCGCCGCTTTCGCCATCTCACCCACCAGGGTGGTGACGGTGCTTTTACCGTTTGAACCGGTAATGGCAACGATCGGGGCCTGCGGCTCCCGGCAGAACAGTTCGATATCGCCAACAATCTCAACGCCTGCATCCGCCGCGGCACTCAGCGAAGGATGCGCCAGCGCCATGCCCGGGCTGGCAACAATCAGATCGGCGACCAGCAGCCACTCATCATTCAGACCACCCAGGTGGCGTTCAACCTGCTCCGGCAGCTTGTCCAGACCCGGCGGAGAGACGCGCGTATCCATCACGCGCGGCGTCACGCCACGCGCAAGGAAAAAGTCCACGCAGGAGAGGCCGGTAAGGCCCAACCCGATGATAACGACTTTTTTGCCTTGGTAATCTGCCATGATTAACGTACCTTCAGCGTTGCCAGGCCAATCAGCACCAGCATCAGCGAAATAATCCAGAAGCGCACAATGACGCGCGGCTCCGGCCAGCCTTTCAGTTCATAGTGGTGGTGAATCGGTGCCATACGGAAGATGCGCTGACCGCGCAGTTTGAAGGAACCGACCTGCAAAATCACCGACAGGGTCTCAACCACAAACACACCGCCCATAATCACCAGCAGGAACTCCTGACGCAGCAGCACGGCGATAATGCCCAGCGCGCCGCCCAGCGCCAGTGAACCGACGTCGCCCATAAAGACCTGCGCCGGATAGGTGTTGAACCACAGGAAGCCCAGCCCCGCGCCGACAATCGCCGTACAGACGATCACCAGCTCACCCGCGTGTCGCAGGTACGGGATGTGCAGGTAGTTTGCAAAGTTCATGTTACCGGTCGCCCACGCCACTAGCGCGAAACCGCCCGCGACAAACACGGTTGGCATGATGGCCAGGCCGTCCAGACCATCGGTCAGGTTGACGGCGTTGCCGGTGCCGACGATCACAAAGTAAGCCAGCAGAATGTAGAACAGCCCCAGCTGCGGCATCACGTCTTTGAAGAACGGCACCACCAGCTCGGTGGCCGGGGTGTCTTTTCCTGCCAGGTAAAGCGCGAAGGCCACACCCAGCGCAATTACCGACATCCAGAAATACTTCCAGCGCGCGATCAAACCTTTGGTGTCTTTGCGCACGACTTTGCGGTAGTCATCAACAAAACCGATGATCCCGTAGCCAACCAGAACGGTCAGCACGCACCAGACGTAGGGGTTAGACGGATAAGCCCACAGCAGAACGGACACCACAATCGCGGTCAGGATCATGATCCCGCCCATGGTCGGCGTACCGCGCTTGCTGAAGTGTGATTCCGGACCATCGTTGCGTACAACCTGGCCGAAAGAGAGTTTTTGCAGACGGGCAATCATGCGCGGGCCCATCCACAACGAGATGAACAGCGCAGTCAGCAGGCTGACGATGGCGCGAAACGTCAGATAGGAAAAGACGTTAAAGCCTGAATAATATTTGACCAAATGTTCGGCCAGCCAAACTAACATGTCCCGTTCTCCTGTAATGCGTGCACAACCTCTTCCATGGCGGCACTACGTGAACCTTTAACTAAAACAGTCACAATCTGTTTTTCTGCAATCAATGCCTTCAGGCGTTCGATCAGTGCAGATTTATCGGCAAAATGTTCGCCAACTTCACTGGCATCGGAAATGGCCTTGCTCAGCGTGCCTGCGCTCAGTACGCGGTCAAGCCCGGCGGCTTTCGCCGCTTCGCCAACCTGTATGTGGCAGGCTTCGCTTTCATCACCCAGCTCGGCCATATCGCCAACAACCATCACGCGATAGCCCGGCATCTCAGACAAGACCTGCACGGCCGCCGTCATGGAGCCGACGTTAGCGTTGTAGGAGTCATCCAGCAGGAGTTTGTTTTCAGCCAGCTGGATCGGGAACAGACGCCCCGACACGGCTTTTAAATTTGCCAGACCAGTTTTTATCGCAGCGTGTGAGGCCCCTACCGCCATTGAGAGCGCTGCCGCAGCAAGCGCATTGGCGATGTTATGACGACCCGGCAACGGCAGCAGCACATCGATGTCGCCCGTTGGGGTCGTGAGGGTGAACTCGGTACCGTGTGACGTCACATGAATGTTGGTCGCCGAAAAATCACTGTTTGCCGCATTCGGGGAGAAGCGCCAGGTTTTGCGTGAACCAATGATGCTCTGCCAGTTCAGCCAGTCATTGTTATCGGCATTCATAATGGCGATGCCGTCATCCGGCAGGCCGGTATAAATTTCACCTTTCGCTTTCGCCACACCGGCCAGCGAACCAAAACCTTCAAGATGTGCCGCCGCCAGGTTATTCACCAGCGCCGCTTCCGGACGCGTCAGGCTCACGGTCCAGGCGATTTCGCCCTGATGGTTAGCCCCTAACTCAATCACCGCATATTCATGCTCGTGGGTCAGGCGCAGCAGCGTCATCGGTACACCGACGTCATTATTAAGGTTGCCCGCCGTATAAAGCGTGTTTCCGCACTGGCTAAGGATCGCCGCCGTCATCTCTTTAACGGAGGTTTTGCCCGACGAGCCCGTCAGCGCCACGACGCGTGTTGGCACCTGCTGGCGAACCCATGCCGCCAGCTCACCAAACGCCAGGCGCGTATCTTTCACCACAATCTGCGGCAAATCGATATCGAGCTTACGGTTGACCAGCAGCGCACCCGCGCCGTTATCTTTAGCCTGTTGCGCAAAATCGTGGGCGTCAAAACGTTCACCCTTCAGCGCCACAAACAGGCAGCCCGCCGTCACCTTACGGGTGTCGGTGGTCACAGCCTCGATGGTCTGATCCTGACCATGCAGCATCCCCTGCAATACCGCAGCGGCCTGGCTTAACGTAATGCTAATCATGCCACCACTCCCAGCAGACGCGCTGCCGTCACGCGGTCGGAGTAATCCAGACGACGATTGCCGACGATCTGATAATCTTCATGACCTTTACCGGCCAGCAGAACCACATCGTTCTCCTGCGCCTGCATAATGGCGTTAGTCACGGCCTCCGCACGGCCTTCGACCACGCGCGCACGCCCAGCATCCAGCATGCCCGCCAGAATGTCGTTGATAATGGCCCTCGGCTCTTCGGTACGCGGGTTGTCATCGGTCACCACGGGAATATCCGCGAACTGCTCAGCGATGGCGCCCATCAGCGGACGTTTGCCCTTGTCGCGATCGCCACCGCAGCCAAACACGCACCAGAGCTTGCCTGCGCAGTGCAGACGCGCCGCTTCCAGCGCTTTTTCCAGCGCATCCGGCGTGTGGGCGTAATCCACGACCACCGTCGGCTTGCCCGGCGCACTGAACACTTCCATGCGCCCACAGACCGGTTGCAAACGCTCAGACGTTTTCAGCAGATCCACCATCGGGTAACCCAGCGCCAGCAGCGTCGCCAGCGCCAGCAGCAGGTTACTGACGTTGAAAGCCCCCATCAGGCGGCTTTCAATTTCACCTTCGCCCCAGGTGGAAGCAAAGCGGATCGTCGCCCCGCTATCGTGGTAGTTCACTTCGACTGCCTTCAGCCAGCGGCCACGACAGTTCGGATTAATGCGATCATCCATCGACACCGCCACCGCATCTGGCAGTTTTTCCAGCCAGCGGCGACCGACTTCGTCGTCGGCGTTAATGATCGCCTGCCCGTGGTGGTGAGTGGAATAAAGCAGCCATTTCGCCGCTTCGTAGTGCTCCATATCACCATGATAATCAAGGTGATCGCGGCTCAGGTTTGTAAAGACAGAGGCGGCAAATTTCAGTGCCGCCACGCGATGTTGTACCAGACCATGGGAGGAGACCTCCATCGCCGCGAAGGTCGCCCCCTGCTCTGCAAGGCCTGCCAGCACACGCTGCACGTCAACCGCCGAGCCTGTAGTGTTTTCCGTCGGGCTTACTTTGCCCAGAATACCGTTCCCCACCGTGCCCATGACGGCACCGGTTTCACCCAGCAGCTGAGCCCATTGCGCCATCAGCTGAGTGGTGGTGGTTTTTCCGTTGGTTCCTGTCACGCCAACCAGCTTTAACTGGTCGGAAGGTTCGTTGTAAAAACGTCCTGCCAGCGCGGAGAGACGCTCATTCAGCTGGCTGAGATAGATGACCGGCACGCCGTGCATTTCACGGATCTCACCGTCTGTTGCCTCATCTTTGGCCTCAGCAATAATGGCAGCAACACCTTGCGCAATCGCCTGCGGGATATAACGACGCCCGTCCGCCTGATGACCTACCACTGCCACAAAAAGATCGCCAGAAGCCGCTACGCGGCTATCCAGTACCATCTCTCGCAGTGCTCGCGCAGGTAGCATAGGCACCCACGGAGCAAGAAGGTCGCGCAAATTACGATCTGCCACCTGTTCCCTCGCCTTGATTAATTACAAATTCACTTTTTTCGCCCGTCGCCAGCGCATCCGGTTCAATGTTCATGGTGCGCAACACGCCGCCCATAATAGCCCCGAACACAGGCGCGGAGACGGCGCCGCCGTAGTATTTACCCGCCTGCGGATCGTTGATGACGACCACCAGCGCAAAACGCGGATTGCTTGCAGGCGCTACGCCTGCGGTATAGGCAATGTATTTGTTGATATAGCGGCCGTCCGGCCCCACTTTTTTCGCTGTACCGGTTTTGATGGCGATACGATAGCCCTTAATCGCAGCCTTCACGCCACCACCACCGGGCAGCGCGACGCTTTCCATCATATGTACGACGGTACGAACGATAGATTCCGGGAAAACACGTTCCCCCGGAACCGGTGGATCAACTTTGGTGATCGACAGCGGGCGATAAATGCCATAGCTGCCAATCGTTGCGTAGACTCGCGCTAACTGTAAGGGAGTTACCATTAGCCCGTAGCCGAAAGAGAAGGTGGCCCTCTCTATGTCAGACCACCGTTGTTTTTGAGGATATAAGCCACTGCGTTCTCCGACCAACCCCAAATTGGTCGCCTTTCCCAGCCCAAAACGTGAGTAAGTATCTACTAACGCTGAGGACGGCATCGCTAACGCCAGTTTTGACACACCGACGTTACTCGACTTCTGTAAGACCCCGGTCAGGGTCAGTTCGCTGTAACGTGCCACGTCTTTTATTTCGTGGCCGTTAATTCGATAAGGGATCGTATTCAGAACGGTATTTTCGTTGACGATGCCTCGCTGTAGAGCCGTCATCACCACCATAGGTTTTACGGTTGAACCGGGTTCAAACACATCGGTGATGGAGCGGTTACGCATCGCATCTTTTGCTGTACCGGCAAAATTATTCGGGTTGTATGAGGGACTACTGGCCATCGCCAGCACTTCACCTGTCGCCACATCCACCAGCACGGCACTGCCCGATTCCGCCTTGTTAAACGCGACGGCGTTGTTCAGCTCACGATAGACCAGCGCCTGCAAGCGCTCATCAATACTCAGGGCCAGGTTGTGCGCGGCCTGGCTGTCTGTCGAGGAAATATCTTCAATGACGCGACCATAGCGGTCTTTACGCACGATTCGCTCGCCAGGCTGGCCGGTAAGCCACTTGTCGAAGCTTTTTTCAACGCCTTCAATCCCCTGGCTATCCACGTTGGTGAAGCCAATCAGGTGCGCGGTGACTTCGCCGGAAGGATAATAACGGCGGGATTCTTCCCGCAGATGAATGCCGGGCAGCTTGAGTTTTTTAATGTAGTCAGCCATATCAGGGTTCACCTGACGGGCAAGATAGATGAAGCGCCCTTTCGGGTTGGCGTTAACGCGTGACGCCAGCTGATCCAGCGGCATTTTCAACGCGTCTGAGAGCGCCTTCCAGCGGTTATCAAGGGTGATCCCGCCTGCGTCATGCAGCTCTTTAGGATCGGCCCAGATCGCCTTCACCGGTACGCTCACCGCCAGCGGGCGGCCGGAGCGGTCGGTGATCATCCCACGAGAGGTAGAAACTTCCTGCACGCGCAGAGAACGCATATCACCCTGACGTACCAGCATGTCAGGCGCGATGATTTGTAGCCACGCCACGCGTCCCAGCAGGAAACCCAGCGCCAGTAAAATGCAGCCGCAAAGCAACGCAAAACGCCAACTGATAAAGTTGGCCTGTTCTTCCTGGCGTTTTGGTTTTAGCGTTTTTGCCGCTGCTTTCATGCGTCGCGTTTTCCCTTATTTTTGTACTACGATATTTTCCTGCGAAGGATCAACATGCTGTAATTGCAGTTTTTCCGTTGCGATCCGTTCAACCCGGCTGTGATCGCCGAGCGCGTTTTCTTCAAGGATCAGATTTCGCCATTCAATATCCAGCGCATCGCGTTCCAGTACCATCTGTTCGCGCTGCGCAGTTAACAAACGGGTATGGTGAGCGGTGGTTACCACCATGACTGCCGTCACAATGATGCAAATGAACAAGCAGAGTGGCAGCTTCCCAAACCGCAAAAGATCGTCGCCGATCACGCCAGGCAAGGCATGGCGCTCGTTGCTTCCTAACGATCCCTTAACTTTGCTTAGGGTCTCTGTCACTCTGCTGATCATGCGTTCGTCCTCTCTGCAATACGCAGCACTGAACTACGGGCACGTGGATTCTCTGCCACCTCTTCTTCGCCCGGCATCAACTTGCCTAATGCTCGCAACTGACGGCCTCCCAGCTTTCTGAGTTGTTCTTCCGTCATCGGCAGCCCAGCTGGAACCTGCGGACCGCGGCTCTGTTCACGCATAAAGCGCTTAACGATGCGATCTTCCAGCGAATGGAAGCTGATGATGGATAACCGCCCACCCGGGGCCAGCACGTCGAGCGAGCTTTTTAGCGCCAGCTCTATTTCCTCCAGTTCACTGTTTACCCAGATACGAACCGCCTGGAAGGTACGGGTCGCAGGATGTTTGTGCTTGTCCTTCACTGGCGTTGCCGCCGCGATGACTTCTGCCAGCTCTTTGGTACGGGTCATTGGCTCAACGCGGTTGCGCTCCACGATGGCGCGCGCAATACGTTTGCCAAAGCGTTCTTCGCCGAAGGTTTTGATCACCCAGGCAATATCCGCTTCGTCAGCAGTTTGTAACCACTCGGCGGCAGACTGGCCGCGGGTGGGGTCCATACGCATATCCAGCGGACCGTCGCGCATAAAAGAGAAGCCGCGTTCTGCATCATCAAGCTGTGGTGAAGAGACACCAAGATCGAGGAGGATCCCGTCGATTTTGCCGGTCAGGCCGCGCTCGGCGACATAATCCGCAAGCGCAGAGAAAGGTCCATGCACGATGGAAAAGCGAGGGTCATCGATGGTTTGCGCAACGGCAATCGCCTGCGGATCGCGGTCAATTGCCAGCAGGCGCCCTTCCGCTCCAAGCTGAGAGAGGATCAAACGCGAGTGGCCACCGCGACCAAAAGTGCCATCAATATAGATGCCATCTGGACGAATATTCAGGCCGTTAACGGCCTCATCCAGCAGCACCGTTGTATGTTTATAATTTTCCATCATATTTATAGAGACAAGTCCTGCAGCCGTTCCGATAATGTTGCGGAATCAGACTGCTCAGCGTCGATATCTTCCTTGACCTGTTGATACCAGGTCGTTTCGTCCCACAGTTCAAACTTGTTGAACTGCCCGACCAGCATCACTTCTTTAGTCAGACCGGCATGTTGCCGCAACACAGGCGCAATCAATAATCGCCCGGCGCTATCCATCTGACATTCACTGGCATGTCCCAATAACAACCGCTGTACGCGGCGTTCCTGCGGGTTCATGCTCGACAGTCGCGACAGCTTTTGCTCAATGATTTCCCATTCAGGCAAAGGATAAAGCAGCAGGCAGGGGGAGTTGATGTCAATGGTGCAAACCAGTTGACCCGAAGCGTTCTCAATCAGCTGGTCACGGTATCGGGTTGGTACCGATAAACGCCCTTTGCTGTCGAGATTGACTAACGTTGCTCCACGGAACATGCCAGCCTCACCCCTCCTCACCACTTTAACCCACAAATTCCCACCTGAAGGAGTTTACGGAGCGAGGGAAAAGCTTGTCAAGCCAGGACTCTCTCTGTACGGACCCGAAAGCATCCTATTTACAGAGCAAGAGTGACGTGGCTAATAACTAAACAACTGGCGAGGCAAAATTAACGTTATGAATATTTGTAAGAAAAAAACCGAATATGCACACGAGCGTTAAGACTCACTCAATATCATCGCAGGGAAATATAAAGTGTCAGTTTGCGACGCGGGCAGCATTTTAAGGCATATCGCCGGGGGATAACAGCACCAGTTTAATCCCGAGGCAATATGGATTCGTTCGTGTACATTGAGGCCTGGAGGGAGAGTGAAAAATGGCTGAATATTCATCGGCTGGCGCCTGTTTGTAACAAAACAATACAAAGAAATGTCAGTCAAAAATTTATAATTGTGCTTTTTAACACCAAAATGGATTCAGAAAAATAGCAGGCTATGAATCTTAGAGATAAATCCTAATTTTTATCCGGGAATTATTTATCGCAATAAATTCGCCGCAAAAGGGGCAGTTATACCGCCCCTGTGGAAATATTAATGGCGGCTCAAAATTCCGCGCCGATAGAGATTACGTTTGATACGCGTAAGCCCGGGTTTCGGCTTGCGGGGTTCATCCAGGCTTGCCAGAACAATCTCCAGCACGCGCTCGGCGACGTCGCGGTGACGCTGAGCCACGGCCAGCACTGGGCATTGCAGGAAGTCGAGCAGTTCGTTATCACCGAAGGTAGCAATCGCCAGATCGGATGGCAGCTTGCCATCGCGACGTAACGTCACGTCCATCACTCCCTGCAACAGAGCAAACGAGGTGGTAAACAACGCCTGCGGCATCGGGTGCGTTTCCAGCCATTTCTCGAACAGCTGGGCAGCCGCTTCGCGCTCATAACTGTTGGCATAGAGATAATGAACGTCACGCGGATCGTCTTTCCATGCCGTACGGAACCCTTGTTCACGCAGGAAGCTTACCGAAAGTTCAGGCAAAGCGCCAAGATACAGCACCGTTTCAGCCGGGAAGGTACGCAGCTCGGCAGCCAGCATTTCTGCATCGTCCTGATCGGCACCCACGACGCTGGTGAAATGTTCACGATCGAGCGCACGATCCAGCGCCACTATCGGGAACGGATCGTTCGCCCAGCGCTGATAGAACGGATGCTCGGGTGGTAAAGAGGTCGACACGATGATGGCATCAACCTGACGTTGCAGCAGATGCTCAATGCAGCGCATCTCGTTGTCGGGCTGATCCTCGGAGCAGGCAATCAACAGCTGATAGCCCCGCTGACGAGCCTGACGTTCCAGATAGTTGGCGATGCGGGTATAGCTGGTGTTTTCCAGGTCCGGGATCACCAGGCCAATAGAGCGGGTGCGCCCGGCACGTAAACCTGCGGCGACAGCATTCGGATGGTAATTATGCTCACGAACGACTGCCATCACTTTCTCAACGGTCTTATCGCTGACACGATACTGCTTTGCTTTACCGTTAATCACATAGCTGGCCGTGGTTCTCGACACGCCGGCGAGCCGGGCGATTTCATCCAGTTTCACAATTGCCCCTCAAAAAAAGAAAAGAGTCCATGGCCCTGTCAAGGTTATGGTTAAATATTTTAACATCTAAACGCAGAATAGCCTTCACGGCAACCGCTTTTGTCTGCGTTGTCGGCGGATTACGCAAAAAAAAGCCCGGCTTTGGCTACCGGGCTGAAAGAGGCGAACCTATTGCGCTACTCACGCATGATTTTATCGCCGCGCGAGAGGCCAACAACGCCAGAGCGCGCAACTTCAACAATTTTTGCCACATCCCTGACAGAGGCCAGGAAAGCGTCCAGCTTATCGCTCGTTCCGGCAAGCTGGACAGTATATATAGAAGGCGTGACGTCAATAATCTGCCCACGGAAAATATCCGTGTTGCGCTTGACCTCTTCACGGCCGTAACCGCTGGCCTGAATTTTCACCAGCATCACTTCACGTTCGACGTAAGCACCCTGCCCCAGCTCGCTGACGCGCAGTACGTCCACCAGCTTGTGCAATTGCTTTTCGATCTGCTCAAGCACTTTCGCATCGCCGACAGTCTGGATCGTCATGCGCGAGAGCGTAGGGTCATCGGTCGGTGCCACGGTCAGGCTTTCAATGTTATAGCCGCGCTGGGCAAAAAGCCCAATAACCCGCGACAGTGCGCCCGACTCATTTTCCAGTAATACAGATAATATCCGGCGCATATCAGGTTCTCTCCGTTTTGCTTAACCACATTTCATCCATGCCACCGCCACGAATATGCATCGGATAAACGTGCTCTGTGCCATCGACGATAACGTCCATGAAGACGAGGCGATTGTTTTTAACGTGCTCAAGCGCTTCGCCGAGCTTCGCTTCCAGCTCTGACGGATCGGTTACCCGCATGCCAATATGACCATAGGCTTCAGCCAGACGGACAAAGTCCGGAAGTGATTTCATATAGGACTGGGAGTGACGGCCCGAATAAATCATATCCTGCCACTGTTTTACCATGCCGAGGTAACCGTTATTCAGGTTCAGCACCAGCACTGGCAGTTCATATTGCAGCGCAGTGGAAAGTTCCTGAATATTCATCTGTATACTACCGTCACCCGTTACGCAAATAACCGTTTCGTTTGGCAACGCCAGCTTTACCCCCAGCGCGGCGGGCAAACCAAAGCCCATCGTGCCGAGCCCGCCTGAGTTGATCCAGCGACGCGGTTTATCAAACGGGTAATACAGCGCAGCAAACATCTGATGCTGGCCCACGTCAGAAGTGACATACGCATCGCCATTAGTCAGACGCCAGATCGTCTCGATCACCGCCTGCGGTTTGATGTTCTCACTTTGCGTGTCGTATTTAAGGCACTGACGGCCACGCCATTGCTCGATTTGTTGCCACCAGTCGCGGATCTCGTCCAGCGGTTGAGAGGCGGTCTCCTGCGCCAGCAGATCCAACATTTGATCCAGCACCTGTCGTGCGTCTCCCACGATCGGCACATCCGCCGGCACCGTTTTAGAGATAGAAGTAGGATCGATATCAATGTGCAGCACCGTCGCATTCGGGCAGTATTTCGCCAGGTTGTTCGTGGTGCGATCGTCAAAACGCACACCGACGGCGAAAATCACGTCAGAATTGTGCATCGTCATATTGGCTTCGTAGGTGCCGTGCATACCCAGCATGCCCAGCGCCTGCCGATGCGTGGCAGGGAACGCCCCCAGCCCCATCAGTGATGACGCGACAGGAAGATTAAGCTTCTCGATCAGTTCGCGTAGTTGCGTTTCGCAAGCTGCATTGACGGCGCCTCCCCCCACATAGACCACCGGTTTTTTCGCAGCCAGCAGCGTTTGCAGCGCACGTTTAATCTGTCCTTTGTGCCCTTGCGTGGTCGGATTATACGAACGCATGCTCACCGACTCAGGCCAAAGGTAAGGCAGTTTATTCCCCGGATTGAGAATATCTTTTGGCAGATCGACAACCACTGGCCCAGGACGACCGCTGGCGGCCAGCCAGAAGGCTTTTTTCAGTACGCCCGGGATATCTTCAGTTTGTTTAACCAGAAAGCTGTGCTTCACCACGGGGCGTGAGATCCCCACCATGTCGCACTTCTGAAACGCATCATAGCCAATCAGCGACGTCGCCACCTGTCCGGAAAGAATGACCAGTGGAATAGAGTCCATATACGCAGTCGCTATGCCGGTAATGGCATTGGTCGCCCCCGGCCCGGAAGTGACCAGCACAACACCCACTTCGCCCGTGGCGCGGGCCAGGCCGTCAGCCATATGCACAGCAGCCTGTTCATGACGAACCAGAACATGATCAATACCGCCTACCGTGTGCAGCGCGTCATAAATATCGAGAACCGCGCCTCCGGGATAGCCGAACACTTGTTTCACGCCCTGATCGATAAGCGATCGGACGACCATTTCCGCGCCAGACAACATCTCCATGCTTTGCCTCCAGGCTTTTGTTATAGACGGTCTACAGAATTCATTTCCGCGCCGTCTTCTGACAGGGTAAACCCATCTTATAATGTGCAGAGTGATGGATACCTTAACCGCTCGTTATGAGGCAGGCAATTAGCAAACGGGATGCGGGAATGAGCAATAAAAGCAGAAAAAACAGCTGACAGACATGAATATGGTGAATTCGTCTGGTATGAGTGGAGACAATAATAATTCATCTCTTAAAAAGAGGATGGATCAGGAAATCATCTATTTTTGAGCATGCATAAGTAACTGAAAAAATGAACACAGAACATAATATCGCCAGTTTTAAAAACCGCAGAATAAACCGCATGACGCCATGCGGTTTATTCACCAGAACCTAGCGACGGCAAATATTGATCAGCAGCTCTTCCATCCACTGATGCCCTTTATCCCGACCCGCAGCCTCATGCCAGGAAAGATAACAGGTACGGCTATTAAGCTTGAGCGGCAGAGGTAAAATTTGCAGATTAAGTGAATCGGAGAACTCTTCAGCAAGCCAGCGCGGCGCAATAGCGACTAACTGCGTCTGAGAAACGACATTTAATACACTGACCATGGCCATTCCCTGATAAGCCACGCTGGCTTGTTTATCGGCGGTGTCATACCACGGCTGACTGAATGAGGCATATCTGTCAAGAGCAACAACGGCGTGTTGCTCACTGTAAACATCGCTTTCACGCAGCGGCGAATTCATACGGGGATGTTTTTTACTGGCGACTAACACCATTTCGTCTTTGAACAACGGAACACAGGCAAACTCTGGACGGCGGAACTCTTCGTATCCCAGAACAAACTCTGTTTCCTGATAACGAAGCTGGTGTTCAGTGTTTTGATTTAATGATGATTTAAAAACGAGATGAATATTTGGGGCGATCTGTTCAACTTTATTATATATAACAGACGTCAAATAATTATCTAACGGACTGCAAACACAGAGATGGAAAACCCGCTCACTGCTTAAGGGTTCAAAGCCCGAACCGGGAAGTTCATTTTGAACTAGCTGTAGCGCCTGACGAATCGAACCGAATAGCTGGAATGCACGCGCTGTGGGCTGAATTCCCCTCCCATAACGAACGAATAACTCGTCGTTAAACATCACCTTAAGTCTGGCTACGGCATTACTCACGGCAGGCTGAGACATTCCCAGAGATTGCGCTGCTCGCGTAATATTCTGCTCCTGCATCACTGCATCGAATACAGTTAACAAGTTAAGATCCACTGTGCGTAACTGAGGCTTAACCCCATCATAAGTCTGTGGTTGGTTAATATTATTTTCTGGCATTTCTGACTCCACCGTCACGCTAAATTCCCTTTGCCCAGGTACAGTAATAACTTCGAAAAATATGATTTACCATGCATATACAACAAGCGAAAGGAAATTATTTAAAATTCGGAATATATAAAGAGCCCCATTCACCGAGCGGCTTTACGCACCCCATAAATGAAGAGTTAAAAATCGTTCAAAAGATATCTCAAACTTTATTGTGAGCATGAAACCATAAACCAGACAAATACACAATCAACGCTCTCATTAATAATGACTTAAGCGTTATTAAACTATTAATAGTATACAACGCATATTCATTAACAAATTGATATCAATTTTGATAACTTACTTACCCGTAAATCATTCATGAAGTTTATAAATCAATGATATGAAACACATTCCATTTCATAGCATGTTGGTGAAAATAGTATGTTCAATTGCTACCAATTATATTCAAATTATTCCAGAGATGAATCCCCAGTCCAATAATAGACAATAAAATCGGTTAGCCACGCAAAAACCAGCACAATTAGCTAATGTATTCTCCCTGCGTTGGGTCTCCGTTTTGTCCGGGAGGGGTTGACATGAGTCGGCGTATCCAGTACCACTAAAAGCATATCGCATTCACCTGGAGCAGGATTCATGATTCGCACCCTTCGTTTCACCGGTCTACTACTACTAAACGCATCCACTGTGCGCGGTAGACTGGCGGGCGAAATTCAGCGTTGAATCGTCTTCAGTAAAACTAAAAACCCGCGCCACTGCGCGGGTTTTTTTATGCTCGTAGCAAGGCGCCCTAAGACTGACAAGGACCTAACCCATGAGCCAGCAAGTCGTTATTTTCGATACTACTTTACGTGACGGTGAACAGGCATTACAGGCGAGCCTGAGTGTTAAAGAAAAACTGCAAATTGCGCTGGCCCTGGAACGCATGGGTGTAGACGTAATGGAGGTCGGTTTTCCTGTCTCCTCGCCGGGTGATTTTGAGTCAGTGCAGACCATCGCCCGCACCATCAAAAACAGCCGCGTGTGCGCTCTGGCTCGCTGCGTTGAGAAAGATATCGATGTGGCCGCGGAATCCCTGAAAGTTGCAGAAGCTTTCCGTATCCATACTTTTATAGCCACCTCCCCCATGCACATTGCAACCAAGTTGCGCAGCACGCTGGATGAAGTGATCGAACGTGCGGTGTATATGGTTAAACGGGCGCGTAACTACACTGACGACGTGGAATTTTCCTGTGAAGATGCAGGCCGCACGCCGATTGACGATTTGGCCCGTGTAGTGGAAGCCGCTATTAATGCCGGAGCCAGAACCATCAACATCCCGGATACCGTCGGCTACACCATGCCGTTTGAGTTTGCCAACATCATTACTGGTCTGTATGACCGCGTACCAAATATTGATAAAGCCATTATCTCTGTACACACCCACGATGACCTGGGCCTGGCCGTTGGCAATGCTATCGCGGCGGTGCACGCCGGCGCGCGTCAGGTAGAAGGCGCGATGAACGGCATCGGCGAACGCGCAGGCAACTGTTCGCTGGAAGAAGTGATCATGGCGATCAAAGTGCGCAAAGACATCATGGACGTGCACACACGCATCAATCACAACGAAATCTGGCGCACCAGCCAGACCGTCAGCCAGATTTGCAACATGCCGATCCCGGCCAACAAAGCGATTGTCGGTACGGGCGCGTTCGCTCACTCTTCCGGTATCCACCAGGATGGGGTGCTGAAGAACCGTGAAAACTACGAAATCATGACTCCGGAATCCATCGGTCTGAACCAGGTTCAGTTGAACCTGACCTCACGCTCTGGTCGCGCGGCAGTGAAGCACCGTATGGAAGAGATGGGCTACAAGGACAGCGATTACAACATGGATCAGCTGTACGACGCCTTCCTGAAGCTGGCGGACAAGAAGGGCCAGGTGTTCGATTACGATCTGGAAGCGCTGGCATTCATCAACAAACAGCAGGAAGAGCCAGAGCACTTCCGTCTGGACTACTTCAACGTCCAGTCCGGCTCAAGCGACATCGCCACCGCCTCCGTTAAGCTGGCCTGCGGGGATGAAATTAAAGCGGAAGCCGCCAACGGCAACGGCCCTGTGGATGCCATTTACCAGGCGATTAACCGCGTCACTGAGTACGACGTAGAGCTGGTGAAATACGACCTGACGGCTAAAGGGCACGGTAAAGACGCCCTGGGTCAGGTGGATATCGTCGTCAATTATAACGGTCGCCGCTTCCACGGTGTGGGTCTGGCGACAGATATCGTCGAATCCTCCGCGAAAGCGATGGTGCATGTCCTGAACAACATCTGGCGCGCCGCCGAAGTCGAAAAAGAGTTGCAACGCAAAGCTCAGAATAAAGAGAACAACAAGGAAACCGTGTGATGTCGAAGAATTACCATATTGCTGTGTTGCCGGGTGACGGTATTGGCCCGGAAGTGATGGCACAGGCGCTGAAAGTACTGGAAGCCGTTCGTTCGCGTTTTGCGATGAAAATTACCACCAGCCACTACGATGTGGGCGGTATTGCAATTGATAACCACGGTACGCCATTGCCGAAAGCCACTGTGGAAGGCTGTGAAAATGCCGATGCCGTGCTGTTTGGCTCCGTGGGCGGCCCTAAGTGGGAACATTTGCCGCCAGCAGAGCAGCCGGAGCGCGGTGCGCTGCTGCCGCTGCGTAAACATTTCAAACTGTTCAGCAACCTGCGTCCGGCGAAGCTGTACCCGGGGCTGGAAGAGTTTTGCCCGCTGCGCGCGGATATCGCGGCCAACGGTTTCGACATTCTCTGCGTGCGTGAGCTGACCGGCGGCATCTACTTCGGTCAGCCAAAAGGTCGCGAAGGCAGCGGTCAGCATGAGAAAGCGTTTGATACCGAGGTCTATCACCGTTTTGAAATTGAACGTATCGCCCATATCGCGTTTGAGTCAGCGCGCAAACGCCGCCGTAAAGTGACCTCGATTGATAAAGCGAACGTGCTCCAGTCTTCCATTTTGTGGCGCGAAATCGTCAGTGAAGTCGCTAAGCAGTACCCGGACGTTGCGCTGTCGCATATGTATATCGACAACGCAACGATGCAGCTGATCAAAGATCCGTCTCAGTTTGACGTGTTGCTGTGCTCCAACCTGTTCGGCGATATTCTCTCGGATGAATGCGCCATGATCACTGGCTCCATGGGAATGCTGCCCTCCGCCAGCCTGAACGAAGAAGGCTTTGGCCTGTACGAACCGGCGGGGGGCTCCGCGCCGGATATCGCAGGCAAAAACATCGCCAACCCGATTGCGCAGATCCTCTCCCTGGCTCTGCTGCTGCGCTACAGCCTGGATGCAGGCGATGCAGCAACCGCAATTGAAAACGCCATTAACCGGGCTTTAGAAGAAGGCGTCCGTACCGGTGATTTAGCACGCGGCACGGCGGCAGTCAGTACCGATGAAATGGGCGACATCATTGCCCGCTATGTCGCTGAAGGGGTGTAATCATGGCTAAGACGTTATATGAGAAGTTGTTTGATGCGCACGTTGTTTACGAGACGCCAGACGAAACCCCACTGTTGTACATCGACCGTCATCTGGTACACGAAGTGACGTCTCCTCAGGCATTTGACGGCCTGCGTGCGCACAAGCGCCCGGTGCGTCAGCCGGGTAAAACCTTTGCCACGATGGATCACAACGTTTCCACCCAGACCAAAGACATTAATGCATCTGGCGAGATGGCGCGTATCCAGATGCAGGAGCTGATTAAGAACTGTAACGAGTTTGGCGTGGAGCTGTACGATCTGAACCACCCCTATCAGGGCATCGTCCACGTAATGGGGCCTGAACAGGGTATTACTCTGCCGGGCATGACCATTGTCTGCGGCGACTCCCACACCGCGACGCACGGCGCATTTGGCGCCCTGGCGTTCGGGATTGGCACCTCTGAAGTGGAACACGTTCTGGCAACGCAGACCCTGAAGCAGGGCCGCGCCAAAACCATGAAGATTGAAGTGAAGGGGAAAGCTGCGCCGGGTATCACCGCGAAAGATATCGTGCTGGCGATTATCGGCAAAACCGGCAGTGCAGGCGGTACCGGTCACGTCGTTGAGTTCTGCGGCGACGCTATCCAGGCGCTGAGCATGGAAGGTCGTATGACCCTGTGCAACATGGCCATTGAGATGGGTGCCAAAGCAGGACTGGTAGCCCCAGACGACACCACCTTCAACTATGTGAAGGGGCGTCTTCATGCGCCGAAAGGACAGGATTTTGACGACGCGGTAGCGTACTGGAAAACCCTGAAAACGGACGAGGGGGCAATTTTTGATACCGTTGTGACGTTGCAGGCGGAAGAGATCGCCCCGCAAGTCACCTGGGGCACCAACCCGGGCCAGGTCATTTCCGTCAACGACAGCATTCCTGACCCGGCTTCCTTCGCCGATCCGGTCGAGCGCGCGAGTGCGGAAAAGGCGCTGGCTTACATGGGGTTGAAACCCGGCGTACCGCTGACCGACGTGCGCATTGATAAAGTGTTCATCGGCTCCTGCACTAACTCCCGTATCGAAGATTTACGCGCTGCGGCAGAAATTGCAAAAGGCCGCAAAGTGGCACCGGGCGTGCAGGCGCTGGTTGTGCCGGGCTCCGGTCCGGTGAAAGCCCAGGCGGAAGCGGAAGGTCTGGATAAGATCTTTATCGAAGCAGGCTTCGAGTGGCGCCTGCCCGGCTGCTCCATGTGTCTGGCGATGAACAACGACCGCCTGAATCCGGGCGAGCGCTGTGCCTCCACCAGCAACCGTAACTTTGAAGGCCGTCAGGGCCGCGGTGGGCGCACCCACCTGGTCAGCCCGGCAATGGCCGCCGCTGCGGCAGTCACCGGTCATTTCGCCGATATTCGCAGCCTGAAATAAGGAGACAATCATGGCAGAGAAATTTACCCAACATACGGGCCGTGTTGTCCCGCTGGACGCCGCTAACGTCGATACTGACGCGATCATTCCTAAACAGTTTTTGCAGAAAGTGACGCGCACGGGTTTTGGGGCGCATCTGTTCAACGACTGGCGCTTCCTCGATGATAAAGGCGAAGTGCCGAACCCGGAATTCGTCCTGAACTTTCAGGAATACAAAGGCGCCTCCATTTTGCTGGCGCGGGAAAACTTTGGCTGCGGATCGTCGCGTGAACACGCGCCATGGGCATTGACCGACTACGGTTTTAAAGTGGTTATCGCCCCAAGCTTCGCGGATATCTTCTACGGCAACAGCTTCAACAACCAGCTGCTGCCGGTGACGCTGAGTGACGAACAGGTCGATGAACTGTTTGCGCTGGTGCAGGCAAATCCGGGGATGTCGTTTGAAGTAGATCTGGAAGCAGAAGTGGTGAAAGCCGGTAACAAGACCTACAGCTTTAGCATTGATGCGTTCCGTCGCCACTGCATGCTGAACGGTCTGGATAGCATTGGCCTGACGCTGCAGCACGAAGAGGCTATCTCCACCTACGAGAAAAAACAGCCTGCGTTTATGGGCTAAAGGCAATGGCCCGCAGGGCGCGGGCCATTGATAAGGGTGCGTTGAGGCGTAACCACTCTGGAGAGGCGGGGAAAAACCCCGCCAATACCGCTAACGTTTTGCTTCGTAAGCCAACACTGCCGCCAACTCTGTTTTCTCCTGTCTGAAGTGCAGCTCACACAGCGAGTCGCGCACCATCCAGGTGAAGATCAACAACGTCGTACAGATCAGAAACAAACCTAACAGCAGAGTACGTTTTGGCATTCCAGCCTCCTTATTGCTTTTCGGCAATGAAGAGACTAACCTCGCAATGTTGGTTGTGAAGTTGGTCTCCCCATCAGTTTTTTGATGTGGGACTCTCCACTGTTTGCCTCTTGCGAAAGCCTGAGGCAAACAGCCTCAAGCACCCGTCACGCACTCTATGCGCCTTCTCTGCTCCTGTCAGAAAATCGTTTCATTTCGTGAAGCCGCCTTCCAGAATCAAACGTCTTTAACCCGGCACGTTAACACAAGCGTGATGACCGAAATCGCTGCGATCACCCAGTACACGGATGCATGTCCATAGCTTTGCGACAGCGCCCCCTGAATCACCCCTGCCAGAATCACGCCGGTAGAGATACTGTTAGTAAACAGCGTGGTCGCGGAGCCTGCTCGCCCCGGCATTAAATCCTGGAACCAGAGCATGCCGATCCCGGCAACGATTCCGATAAATACCGCGTTAAATAGCTGTAACGCCAGCAAAGCTTCCCGCGAATGGAAAAGGATTAACCCCGCGTAGAACACCACCCCAGCCGCCACGGCGACGACCATCATCCGACGCTTTCCGAAACGTTTTACGTAGTAACCCGCCAGAATCATCGCCGGGATCTCCAGCCCGGCAGCGGTGCCCATCAGGATCCCCGCGAGCTTGTCGGGCAGTCCCAGATCGCTGCTGATCCACAGCGGCATATCGATAATGTACATGGTGTTGCAGGTCCACATCAGCGTGGAGGCGATAAACAACATGCGGACGTTTTTATCCTGCCAGCCGCTTACCTGGGTGATGGGCTTGTCCGTCACCTGCTCTACGCGCGCCACCGATGGCAGCACAAAGGCTATCAGCGCCAGGCTGATGGCAAAAATTCCCGCGGCGATGGTGAACATGACGGTGAAACCGTAGTTCAGCGCCAGCATGAACGCCAGCGGGGGGCCGATGACCCATGCGAGAGAGAGCTGCGCACGCATCACCGAGCTGAACATCACCACTTCCCGCGCCGAGTTGTCGGCGTACTCCCGGGCCAGGGCGAAGAGCTGCGGCATGGCGGTGTTCGCCAGAGAGGCCAACAGCACGCCACAGGTGATAAGCGTCAGGTAGTGACGATTAAAGGCAAACAGCAACGCGTTGCCCACGGCCATGGCGCAACAAAAGAGGATCAGCTTGCGGCGATCGCCCTGGCTGTCGGATCGTTTCGCCAGCCACAGGCTGACGAGGATCCCGGCAATGGCGTTGACGGTGTAGAACAGGCCTACCCAAAATGGCTGCGCCCCAACCTCACGACTAAGAAACAGGCTCAGCGTCGGCGCCTGTAGCGCACCGGCCACGCCCATCATGAAGGCCACCAGCATAAAAGCGGCGTACACGCCGTTCAGGCGTCGCCCCATCGTCATCAACCAGAGCATGCGCAAGTCCTTATGAAAGCGAATCGAAATTGGGTGAAATAGTAAACGAAAAAAGCCAGCAAAAACATTTTGCTGGCGGGTGATTAGCACCAATACTCAGTCACACATGATCGAGGCGAGTTAGCGAGAAGAGGTCGGTTTCGTAACGTCCCACTGCATCAGATCTTCCAGTATTCTCAGCCGCTGCTCTGCGCACTGGCGGGCCAGCCAGGACACTCCCTTTGTCGCTGAAAAATAGTGCTGATAAAACTGACGTGCGGTAGACCTCTTCATAATTTACCTCCTCGCTTCATCGATAAGGATTATTGGCTTAATATAGGGATTAATAAATTGCTGATTTTTTGTCAGGAGTTCCTCTTTTATGCCTTCTGGTCGTCTGCAACAACAATTTATCCGCCTCTGGCAGTGCTGCGAGGGGCAATCGCAGGAGACCACGCTGAACGAGCTGGCTGAGCTCCTCAACTGCTCCCGGCGTCATATGCGTACCCTCCTTAACACCATGCAGCAGCAGGGCTGGCTAAACTGGGAGGCCGAAGCCGGACGCGGTAAGCGCTCGCGCCTGACTTTCCTCTATACCGGCCTGGCGTTGCAGCAACAGCGGGCGGAGGATCTGCTGGAGCAAGACCGCATCGATCAGCTGGTCCAGCTGGTGGGCGACAAAGCCGCCGTGCGCCAGATGCTGGTCTCGCATCTGGGACGCAGCTTTCGTCAGGGACGCCACATTCTGCGAGTGCTTTACTATCGCCCAATGAAAAATCTGTTGCCCGGTACGGCGTTACGTCGCTCTGAAACCCACATGGCCCGGCAGATTTTTAGCGGCCTGACGCGGATAAATGAGGAAAACGGGGAACTGGAAGCGGATATTGCCCATCACTGGCAACAGGTGTCTCCGTTGCACTGGCGCTTCTTTTTACGCCCCGGCATACATTTCCACCATGGACGCGAGCTGGAGATGCGCGACGTTATCGATTCCTTAGAGCGCGCCCGCACGCTGCCGCTCTATTCGCATATCGCGCGGATCCACTCCCCCACGGCATGGACGCTGGATATTGAGCTATCGCAGCCGGACAAATGGCTTCCGTGGCTTCTGGGCTACGTGCCCTCGATGATCCTGCCTGCCGAGTGGCGATCCCTGAACAATTTTTCCAGCCAGCCGATTGGTACGGGCCCCTACTCCGTTTCACGGAACAACAGTAATCAGCTGAAGATCCGCGCCTTTGATGATTACTTTGGCTATAGGGCGCTGATCGACGAAGTCAACGTCTGGGTACTACCGGATCTCAACGAAGAGCTGAGCGCAGGCCTGACGCTGGAAGGGCCAACAGCCGGTGAAAAGGCGTTCGAAAGCCGCCTGGAGGAGGGCTGCTACTACCTGCTCTTCGATAGCCGCAGCCATCGCGGGGCGAATCACGACGTACGCAGGTGGATCAGCCATGTTCTGGCGCCCGCTAACCTGATTTATCACGCAGAGGAGCAATACCAGACCTGGTGGTTCCCGGCCTATGGCCTGCTTCCGCGCTGGCACCATGCGCAGCCAGTACGCAGTGAAAAACCTGCCGGACTGGAGACCATCACCCTCAGCTACTATCGCGATCACATTGAACACCGGTTTATCGCAAGGATCATGAGTAAGCTGCTGGCAGCCGAGGGCGTGACGCTGGCGATACAGGAAGTGGACTATGATGAATGGCACCGTGGAGATGTTATCAGCGATATCTGGCTCAACAGTGCGAACTTCACGCTGCCGCTTGATTTTTCGCTCTTCTCTCACCTGTATGAAGTGCCCCTGATTCAGCACTGTATCAATCGGGACTGGCAGCGAGACGCCGCACGGTGGCGGGCAGGAGAAATGGATCTGGCCGCCTGGTGTCAGGAGCTGCTGGCCGGGCAGACGATCGTACCGTTGATTCACCACTGGCTGCTGATCCAGGGTCAGCGCAGCATGCGCGGCCTGCGAATGAATACCCTGGGCTGGTTTGATTTTAAATCCGCGTGGTTTGCGCCGCCGGAGCCATAACGCTTTCGTAATATTCACCAAATCATTACAATAGCGCCGTTCTCAACGGGGTGCTGCATCACTGATGTGCGCTGAGATAATACCCGTCGAACCTGATCCGGATAACGCCGGCGAAGGGATTTGAGGCTGTCTCTCAAAATCCTTTGCCACTCAACCCTGAGGTGCAAAGTGTTAAAAAACGTTCTTCCTCTGCTGGCGCTGTTTGCGCTGCCTGTTTTTGCTAAGCCTGTCCTGACGGTCTACACCTACGACTCCTTCTCCGCCGACTGGGGCCCCGGCCCGGCGGTGAAAAAAGCCTTTGAAGCCGACTGCAACTGCGAGCTGAAATTCGTGGCACTGGAAGATGGTGTCTCTCTGCTTAACCGGCTGCGTATGGAAGGCAAAAACAGCAAAGCCGACGTGGTGCTCGGGCTGGATAACAACCTGCTGCAAGCCGCCACTCAAACCAGACTGTTCGCCAAAAGCGGCGTGGCGGCAGATGCCGTCAACGTGCCGGGCGGCTGGAAAAACGACACCTTCGTTCCCTTTGATTACGGTTACTTTGCGTTTGTCTACGATAAAAACAAGCTGAAGAATCCGCCCAAAAGCCTGAAAGAGCTGGTCGAAAGCGATCAGAAGTGGCGCGTGATTTATGAAGATCCGCGCACCAGCACGCCGGGTCTGGGGCTGCTGTTGTGGATGCAGAAAGTCTATGGCGACAAAACGCCTGAGGCGTGGCAGAAACTGGCTGCGAAAACCGTTACCGTCACCAAAGGCTGGAGCGAAGCCTACGGCCTGTTCCTGAAAGGCGAAAGCGACCTTGTGCTGAGCTACACGACTTCTCCGGCCTACCACATTATCGCCGAGAAGAAAGACAACTACGCTGCCGCGAACTTTGCTGAAGGGCATTATTTGCAGGTGGAAGTGGCCGCCCGCACCGCCGCTAGCAAACAGCCGGAGCTCGCCGAGAAATTCCTGAAGTTTATGGTTTCACCGGCATTCCAGAATGCTATTCCGACAGGAAACTGGATGTACCCGGTCACTGATGTTGCGCTGCCGGCAGGTTTTGAGCAGCTGAACAAACCGCAAACCTCCCTGGAATTTACGCCGCAGCAGGTTGCCACCCAGCGCGCCGCATGGATAAGTGAATGGCAACGCGCCGTCAGCCGCTGATCCCCGGCTGGTTAGTTCCCGGGCTGCTCGCCGCTATACTGATGGTGGTCGTCAGCCTGGGTGCATTCCTTGCGCTGTGGTTTAACGCGCCAGAGAGCGATCTGCTTGCCCTCTGGCACGACAGCTATCTCTGGCACGTCATCCGTTTCTCCTTCTGGCAGGCGTTTCTTTCCGCGCTGCTGTCGACGCTCCCGGCCATTTTCCTCGCGCGCGCCCTCTATCGCAGACGTTTCCCCGGCAGGCTTGCCTTGCTGCGGCTGTGCGCGATGACGCTGATCCTGCCCGTGCTGGTGGCGGTGTTCGGCATTCTGAGCGTCTACGGTCGGCAGGGATGGCTGGCATTCCTTTTCAACCTGCTTGGTCTGGAATGGACCTTCTCGCCATACGGCCTGAAAGGCATTCTGCTGGCGCATATTTTTTTCAATATGCCGATGGCCACGCGCCTCTTTTTACAGGCGCTGGAAAACATTCCCGGTGAGCAGCGTCAGATTGCCGCCCAGCTTGGCATGCGCGGCTGGTCGTTCTTCCGCTTTGTCGAATGGCCGTGGCTGCGACGCCAGATTGCCCCGGTTGCCGCGCTAATCTTTATGCTCTGCTTCGCCAGCTTCGCGACCGTACTTTCTCTCGGCGGCGGGCCGCAGGCCACCACCATTGAGCTGGCGATCTATCAGGCTTTAAGTTACGACTACGATCCGGGGCGCGCCGCGCTGCTGGCGATCGTGCAGATGGTATGCTGTCTGGCACTGGTGTTACTCAGCCAGAGGCTAAGCAAAACGATCCCCGCAGGAAGCAATAACATGACAGGCTGGCGCGATCCGCAGGACAGCCTGTATAGCCGCGTCGCGGATTTTATGCTGATCGCACTGGCACTCCTGCTTTTGCTGCCCCCGCTGCTGGCCGTTATCGTTGATGGACTGAATCGCAATGTGTTGTCGGTACTGCAACAACCTGTCCTGTGGCAAGCGACGTGGACCTCCTTGCGCATCGCGCTGGCAGCCGGGCTACTGTGCGTGATCCTGACCATGATGCTGCTCTGGAGCAGCCGCGAGCTGTACGCGCGTCATGCCCGTAAAGCCGGACACGCGCTGGAACTGACGGGTATGCTGATCCTGGCGATGCCGGGCATTGTGCTGGCGACCGGATTCTTTTTACTGTTCAACAGCACCATCGGCCTGCCGGAAAGCGCCGACGGCATCGTCATTTTTACCAACGCACTCATGGCCATCCCTTACGCGCTCAAGGTACTGGAAAACCCGATGCGCGACGTCAACAGCCGCTACAGCTTGCTGTGTCAGTCGCTGGGCATGCAGGGCTGGCAGCGTCTGAAGGTGGTAGAATTGCGCGCACTGAAACGTCCGCTCGCCCAGGCGCTGGCGTTTGCCTGCGTGCTGTCGATTGGCGATTTTGGCGTAGTGGCGCTCTTCGGCAACGAGGATTTCCGCACGCTGCCGTTCTGGCTTTATCAGCAAATCGGCTCTTACCGTAGCCAGGACGGCGCCGTCACGGCGCTGCTCCTGTTGCTGCTGTGCTTTGCGTTATTTACCGTTATCGAAAAACTTCCGGGGCGTGATGTTAAAACTGACTGATGTAACCTGGCTTTATGAGCACCTGCCAATGCGTTTTACCCTCTCCGTTCGTCAGGGAGAGCGAATCGCAGTGCTTGGCCCCAGCGGGGCCGGAAAAAGTACCCTGCTCAATCTGATTGCCGGTTTTTTGCAGCCAGCCAGCGGGTCGATCGTCATTGATAATGGCGAGTATACCTACGCTCCGCCGGCTAAGCGCCCGGTGTCGATGCTGTTCCAGGAAAACAATCTGTTCAATCATCTTACGGTCTGGCAGAACATCGCGCTGGGTATGGATCCGGGGTTAAAGCTCAGTGCTGCGCAGCGGCAGACGCTGGAGGCGATCGCCGAACAAATGGGCCTGTCTGCGTTTATCAACAGACTTCCGGGGGAGCTTTCCGGCGGCCAGCGCCAGCGCGTGGCGCTGGCACGCTGTCTGGTGCGCGAGCAGCCGCTGCTGCTGCTCGACGAACCCTTTTCGGCGCTCGACCCGGCCCTGCGCCAGGAGATGCTCTCGCTGGTTGAGGAAGTGTGCGAGCGCGAGCAACTGACGATGCTGATGGTTTCGCACAGCATTGAAGATGCCGCACGCATCGCGCCGCGATCGGTGGTGATCGCGGAGGGACGTATTTTGTGGGATGGAGAAACAGAAGAACTTCTGAGTGGTAACGCAGGGGCATCTTCATTGTTGGGTATTCGTGCGGTCTGATGCCCTCACCCTGGCCCTCTCCCACGGGGAGAGGGAAAACACCTTAACGGCTCACCACCTTCAACAGGATCTCGCCGTACACCGGCATCAGCGGGTGGCGGATCAGCGCCACCAGCGCTACCACCGCCACGCCGAGCGTAAGTGGGGCCAGCCAGAGCAGGCGCGTGCGCGGGAGATAGCGGGTCAGGCGATCGACGCTCGCTTTCGCGCTGCGCCACAGGCGCCAGCAGAGCCAAACCGCCAGCCACAGCAGCACAGCCGTACCCAGCAGCAGCCATTTAAACTCACCGCTTTGCATACCGTCAGGAATATCAATCGCCGCGCCCGCCAGGATACCCGGCAGAAAGTAGAACGGCGGCCAGAAGACGCAGCCGATGATATTCGGCACCACAAACTTCGCGACGGGCAGATCCAGCATCCCGGCCACCATCGGCACCAGTGGACGCGTTGGCCCAACGAAGCGCCCCACGAGGATGGTGAACATGCTGTGCTGGTGCAACGCGTGCTCGGTTTTATCCAGCAGCGCTTTGTTTTTTTTCATGAACGACCAGCGGTGCAGCGGCTTCTTAAAGCGCCAGCCCAGCCAGAAGGAGATCCAGTCCCCCAGCAAACAGCCGATAATACCGGCCATCCACGCCTGCCAGAAATTGACCTCGCCGCTGCCGATAAGCGCCCCAAGCCCCGCCATCATCACGGTGCCGGGCAGGATCAGCCCGACCAGCGCCAGCGACTCCAGAAACGCCACCAGCGCCACGGCGATGAGCGAATACATAACGGACTGGGTAATAAAATGTTCCAGCAATGCCTGCATAACTATTCCGGTCAGAAAACGAATCAGCGATTCTGCTTAGCGCCCTGCACCGCGTCAAGGCATCAATTGTCTGAATAGTTTACAAGATGCGCCTGAAGTTCACCTGAATGTTTACCGATTATTCACATCCCGCACGGAATTCGCTCGGGCTGGCACCGGTGCACTTCTTAAACACGCGAGAGAAATAGAGCTGATCTTCAAAGCCGACGTTACGCCCGACGGTGGCGATAGGCATTCGGGTGGTGCTGAGCAGCAGTTTCGCCTGGCTGATGCGCTGATCCTCGCGCCAGCTGAGTACGCTCACGCCAAGCTGCTGGCGGAACAGATGCGACAGCCGTGACGGCGACAGGCACACATGCTGGGCGACGCTGGCAATATCAAACTGGCTGTCGGCAAGGTGGTCGCTGATGTACTGGCAGGCGTCGCGGACGCGGTTGTCCAGCGGCGGATTAAGCGACTCGTTGATGGCCTCCATGCGGCGCAGCAGTACCTGTTCAAGCAGGTTGATGGCCAGCAGTTCGGCGTAGCGCCCTCCCGCCTGCCCTGCCTCAATAATCTGTGCAAACAGCTCACGGAACTGCGCCAGATGCGCCTCATCCGGGCGATATAAACCGGTATGGGCGAAAATGGCCGGCCACGAGAGCCACTCCTGCCAGTAGGCGCGCGGACGGAAATAGACCCACTGGTGATACCACTCTTTGGCATCCGGGTGGCGTCCGTAGTGGTGGATCTCCCCCGGCGGGAACAGCAGCATATCGCCGGGGCGGCAGATAAACTGCCGATCGCCGTTTTTAATCACCCCTTCCCCGCGAACGGTCAGGTTCAGAATATACCCTTTCATTCCGAGCGGTCGATCGACGTAGAAATCGAGATACCCCTCGGCCTCAATGGGCGTCAGCCCCGCCACCAGATGGGCGTTAAATGAGTATCCCGGCAGCAGGGGATCGTTTTGCGGTTCGGCCATAGATTCAGTTCTCCCAAGGGTCCTGAAGGAAACCAATTGTCCATATCGATAAAAGCAGTATAAAAATGGCCCGCGAAAAGATCCAAAAAGCATCACGCCTCTTTTACGTCCGCCATGTTTCAGCCTTTCCCCCTGATTTCTCCGCCAGCACGGGCGGTTAAGCAGTAACAAAAGTGTCTATAAGTACGGCAGAAATGTCCACATTGAATATTTGCACGGCGTCACACTTTCCGCTGCTACAGCAATTTAGTCCATAAGATTAGCGGATCCTGCCTGACGATCTTTGTCCTCAGTCTCTAATGTTCTTCCATACCTGTTTTGGATGGAGCAACACCATGGCAATTGCAATTGGCCTCGATTTTGGCAGCGACTCAGTTCGCGCGCTGGCAGTGGACTGTACGACTGGCCAGGAAATAGCAACCAGCGTTGAGTGGTATCCGCGCTGGCAAGAGGGGCGCTACTGCGATGCGCCGAACAACCAGTTCCGTCACCACCCGCGCGATTACATTGAATCAATGGAAGCGGCGATCAAAACCGTGCTGGCAGAGCTGACGGATGCCCAGCGGGCCGACGTCGTGGGGATTGGCGTCGACAGTACCGGTTCAACGCCGGCCCCGGTTGATGCAGAAGGCCGCGTACTGGCGCTTCGCCCGGAGTTTGCCGATAACCCGAACGCCATGTTTGTGCTGTGGAAAGACCATACCGCCGTGGAAGAGGCGGAAGCCATCACCCGCTTATGCCACCAGCCGGGCAAAACCGACTACTCGCGCTACATCGGCGGGATCTACTCCAGCGAATGGTTCTGGGCAAAAATCCTGCACGTTACCCGCGCGGACGCGTCGGTCGCACAGGCAGCGGCGTCATGGATTGAGCTGTGCGACTGGGTTCCCGCCCTGCTTTCCGGCACCACTCGCCCGCAGGCTATTCGCCGTGGCCGTTGCAGCGCCGGGCATAAATCGCTGTGGCATGAAAGCTGGGGTGGTCTGCCTCCGGCAGCGTTCTTCGATGAACTCGACCCGATCATCAACAAAAACCTGACCTACCCGCTGTTTACCGACACCTTCACCGCCGATATTCCGGTCGGCACGCTCTGCGAAGAGTGGGCGAAACGCCTCGGTCTGCCGCAAAACGTGACCATTTCCGGCGGCGCGTTCGACTGCCATATGGGCGCCGTGGGCGCGGGTGCGCAGCCTAACACGCTGGTGAAAGTGATTGGCACCTCCACCTGCGACATTCTGACGGCGGATAAAACGACCGTTGGCGACCGCGCGGTGAAGGGTATCTGCGGTCAGGTTGACGGCAGCGTGGTGCCCGATTTTATCGGCCTCGAAGCGGGTCAGTCCGCGTTTGGCGATATCTACGCCTGGTTTGGCCGGGTGCTCGGCTGGCCGCTGGATCAGCTGGCGGCCGCGCATCCTGAACTGAAAAACCAGATTACCACGAGCAAAAAACAGCTCCTGCCGCAGCTCACCGAAGCCTGGGCAAAAAATCCGTCTCTCGATCACCTGCCGGTGGTGCTGGACTGGTTCAACGGCCGTCGTACGCCGTTTGCCAACCAGCGTCTGAAAGGGGTGATTACCGATCTCAACCTGGCGACCGACGCGCCCGCGCTGTTTGGCGGCCTGATCGCCGCCACCGCGTTCGGCGCGCGCGCCATTATGGAGTGCTTCACCGGGCAGGGCATTGACGTGAACAACGTGATGGCTTTGGGCGGTATCGCCCGTAAAAACCCGGTGATCATGCAGGCCTGCTGCGACGTGCTCAACCGTCCGCTGCAAATTGTGGCCTCCGATCAGTGCTGTGCGCTGGGCGCAGCGATTTTCGCTGCCGTGGCCGCAGGTGTCCATGCGGATATCCCGACCGCGCAACAGCATATGGCGAGCGCCGTCGAAAGTACGCTTCAGCCGCAGGCTCAGCAGGCACAACGCTTTGAACAGCTTTATCAGCGCTACCAGCAATGGGCAAAAAGCGCCGAACTTCACTATCTCCCTGTCGCCGCCCCGGCCAAAAGCACCGCGGACACTACGGCAACCCTGACACATTAAGGACACGATAATGACCATTTTTAATAATTATGAAGTGTGGTTTGTGATTGGCAGCCAGCATTTGTACGGACCGGAAGCGTTGCAGCAGGTGACGAAACACGCGGAGCACGTTGTGAATGCGCTGAACGCGGAAGCCAAACTGCCGTGCAAACTGGTGCTGAAGCCGCTGGGGACTACCCCGGACGAAATCACCAACATTTGCCGCGATGCCAATTACGATGACAAATGCGCTGGCCTGGTGGTGTGGCTGCACACCTTCTCGCCAGCCAAAATGTGGATCAACGGCCTGGCTATCCTCAACAAACCGCTGCTGCAATTCCACACTCAGTTCAACGCCTCCCTGCCGTGGGACAGCATCGACATGGACTTCATGAACCTGAACCAGACCGCGCACGGCGGTCGCGAGTTCGGCTTCATCGGCGCGCGTATGCGTCAACAGCATGCCGTGGTGACCGGCCACTGGCAGGACGGCCAGGCACAAAAACGCATTGGCTCATGGATGCGTCAGGCGGTCTCTAAGCAGGATACCCGTCACCTTAAAGTGGTGCGTTTCGGCGACAACATGCGTGAAGTTGCCGTAACCGACGGTGATAAAGTGGCCGCGCAGATCAAGTTCGGCTTCTCCGTAAATACCTGGGCGGTGGGCGACCTGGTGCAGGTGGTGAATGACATCAGCGATGGCGACGTGAACGCGCTGGTGGACGAGTACGAAAGCAGCTACCGCCTGACGCCTGCGGCACAGGTCAACGGTGACAAGCGCCAGAACGTGCTGGATGCCGCACGCATTGAACTGGGCATGAAGCGTTTTCTGGAACAGGGCGGCTTCCATGCCTTCACCACCACCTTTGAAGATCTCCACGGCCTGAAACAGCTCCCGGGCCTGGCTGTACAACGTCTGATGCAGCAGGGCTACGGTTTTGCGGGCGAAGGCGACTGGAAAACTGCCGCTCTGCTTCGCATCATGAAGGTGATGTCGACCGGTCTGCAGGGCGGCACCTCTTTTATGGAAGACTACACCTACCACTTCGAGAACGGCAACGATCTGGTGCTCGGCTCGCACATGCTGGAAGTGTGTCCCTCTATCGCCGTTGAAGAGAAACCGATCCTCGATGTGCAGTACCTCGGCATTGGCGGCAAAGCGGATCCGGCCCGTCTGATCTTCAACACCCGTACCGGCCCGGCCATTAACGCCAGCCTGATCGACCTCGGCGACCGTTTCCGCCTGCTGGTGAACTGCGTCGATGCTGTGGAAACTCCGCATTCTCTGCCGAAACTGCCGGTCGCGAACGCCCTGTGGAAAGCGCAACCTGACCTGCCAACCGCGTCGGAAGCCTGGATCCTGGCCGGCGGCGCGCACCACACCGTCTTCAGCCACGCGCTTGACCTGAACGATATGCGTCAGTTTGCCGAGCTGCACGACATCGAACTGACCGTGATTGATAACGACACCCGTCTGCCAGCCTTTAAAGACGCGCTGCGCTGGAACGAAGTCTATTACGGTTCGAAACGCTAAGCCCTGAATGCCCGGTGGCACTTCGTTTACCGGGCCTACGGTTCTGTAGGCCGGATAAGCGAAGCGCCATCCGGCAGGAGACGACAATGTTAGAAGATCTCAAACGTCAGGTACTCGAAGCCAACCTGGCGCTGCCAAAACATAACCTGGTGACCCTGACTTGGGGCAACGTCAGCGCCGTTGACCGGGAAAAAGGCGTGTTCGTGATCAAGCCTTCGGGCGTGGATTACACGGTGATGACCGCGGAAGATATGGTGGTGGTCAGCATCGAAACGGGTGAAGTGGTTGAAGGCGATAAAAAGCCCTCCTCCGATACGCCCACTCACCGCCTGCTGTATCAGGCCTTCCCGACCATCGGTGGGATTGTGCATACCCATTCGCGTCACGCGACCATCTGGGCGCAGGCGGGCCAGCCAATTCCGGCCACCGGCACCACCCACGCGGACTACTTTTACGGCACCATTCCCTGCACGCGTCTGATGACCGATGCGGAGATCGGCGGTGAGTACGAATGGGAAACCGGGAACGTGATCGTCGAAACCTTCGAAAAACAGGGTATCGACGCGGCGCAAATGCCCGGCGTGCTGGTGCACTCCCACGGTCCGTTTGCCTGGGGTAAAAACGCGGAGGACGCGGTGCACAACGCGATCGTGCTGGAGGAAGTCGCCTACATGGGGATCTTCTGCCGCCAGCTGGCACCGCAGTTGCCGGATATGCAGCAAACCCTGCTCGATAAGCATTATCTGCGCAAGCACGGCGCGAAGGCGTACTACGGGCAGTAAAACATTGTCCGGTGGCGCTGCGCTTATCGGGCCTACGGATCCTGTTGGCCGGATAAGCGTAGCGCCATCCGGCAAAACAGGCACTGTATAAAACCCCAGCAAACACCCCTCAACCAGGCTATAATCAGGCCTGGTTTGTTTTGTGGGATAGCGGCGTGGCACAGGCGCAAGAAGGCTTTTTACTGACCCGACACTGGCGGGATACCCCTCAGGGCACCGAGGTTGCGTTCTGGCTGGCGACGGATAACGGCCCGCTGCACGTTACCCTGCCGCCTCAGGAGTCCGTGGCGTTTATCCCTGAACACCACGTCGAGAAGGTAAAGCAGCTGCTGCGCGGTGAAAACGGCTGGCGCCTCACGCCTCTTGAGCTAAAAGACTTCCACCGCCAGCCGGTTTATGGCCTCTACTGTCGCGCCCATCGCCAGCTGATGCGCTATGAAAAATTGCTCCGCGAAGCGGGCGTGACGCTCTATGAAGCGGACATTCGCCCGCCGGAACGTTTTCTGATGGAGCGGTTTATCACCGCCCCCGTCTGGGTGGACGGCGCTGAGCAGAACGGTTGTCTCGTGAACGCGCGCCTGAAGCCTAACCCGCACTATCGCCCGCCGCTGAAGTGGGTCTCGCTGGATATCGAAACCACCCGTCACGGCGAGCTTTACTGCATCGGCCTTGAAGGCTGCGGGCAGCGGGTTGTCTATATGCTCGGGCCCCCGAACGGCGATGCGTCCGCGCTGGATTTTCATCTGGAATACGTTACCAGCCGACCACAGCTGCTGGAGAAGCTTAACCAGTGGTTTGCCGAGCACGATCCCGACGTGCTGATCGGCTGGAACGTGGTGCAGTTTGACCTGCGCGTGTTGCAAAAACATGCCGAGCGGTACCGCATTCCCCTGACGTTAGGGCGCGGAGACACGGAGCTGGAGTGGCGTGAGCACGGTTTTAAGAACGGCGTATTCTTCGCACAGGCTAACGGTCGCCTGATTGTCGACGGCATCGAGGCGCTGAAATCCGCCTTCTGGAACTTCTCTTCCTTCTCGCTGGAAGCGGTCGCCCAGGCGCTGCTCGGTGAAGGTAAATCCATCGACAATCCCTGGGACCGAATGGACGAGATCGACCGGCGCTTTAATGAGGATAAGCCAGCGCTCGCTACCTATAACCTGAAAGACTGTGAGCTGGTAACGCAGATTTTCCATAAAACCGAGATCATGCCCTTCCTGCTGGAACGCGCAACGGTAAACGGTCTCGCGGTCGACAGGCACGGCGGCTCGGTAGCGGCCTTCAGCCACCTCTATTTCCCGCGGATGCACCGGGCGGGCTATGTGGCCCCTAACCTCGGCGACGTGCCGCCGCAGGCCAGTCCCGGCGGTTACGTGATGGATTCACGGCCCGGGCTGTATGATTCGGTGCTGGTGCTGGATTATAAAAGTCTGTACCCGTCGATTATCCGCACATTTCTGATTGATCCGGTAGGGCTGGTCGAGGGGATGGCGCAGCCAGACGATGCGCACAGTACTGAAGGTTTTCTCGGGGCACGCTTCTCGCGCGAAAAGCACTGCCTGCCTGAGATCGTGGGAAATATCTGGCACGGCCGCGACGAGGCAAAACGCCACGGCAACAAGCCGCTCTCACAGGCGCTGAAAATCATTATGAACGCCTTTTATGGGGTGCTGGGCACCAGCGCCTGCCGCTTCTTTGATCCGCGTCTGGCGTCGTCCATCACCATGCGCGGGCACGACATTATGCGCCAGACCAAAGCGTTGATTGAATCCCGGGGTTATGACGTTATTTATGGCGACACCGATTCCACCTTTGTCTGGCTGAAATCGGCCCGTTCAGAAGACGACGCCGCGCAAATCGGCAAAGAACTGGTCGCCTTCGTGAACGCCTGGTGGCGCGAAAGTTTGCAAAAAGAGCGGTTAACCAGTGCGTTAGAGCTGGAGTTTGAAACCCATTTTGCCCGCTTTTTAATGCCGACCATTCGCGGGACCGACCAGGGCAGCAAGAAGCGCTACGCCGGACTGATTCAGGAAGGCGACAAGCAGCGGATGGTGTTTAAAGGGCTGGAGACAGTGCGCACCGACTGGACGCCGCTGGCACAGCAGTTTCAGCAAACGCTTTATCTGCGGGTGTTCCGCAATGAGCCGTATCAGGACTACGTGCGCGAGACGATAGCCAGCCTGATGGCGGGCGAACTTGACGCGCAGCTGGTGTATCGCAAGCGCCTGCGCCGCCCGCTGGCGGAGTACCAGCGTAATGTTCCTCCGCACGTCCGCGCGGCGCGACTGGCGGATGAAGAGAACGTTCGCCGGGGCCGCGCGCCGCAGTATCAGAACCGGGGAACGATCAAATACGTCTGGACAACGAACGGACCAGAACCCGTTGATTACCAGCAGTCTCCGCTCGATTACGATCACTACCTGACCCGCCAGCTTCAGCCTGTTGCGGAGGGAATTTTACCGTTCATCAACGACGACTTTGCTACACTAGTGACAGGACAACTTGGGCTATTTTGACGCGTGACGAAACCGTTGCCATCCAGTACCATAGCGCCCTTTCCATTCCCGGACCCATTTTTCGATGACCGTCTTTTTTGACGGGGTCGAACTATTGCCTGCAATTAAAGATTAGAGCCGAACAACTATGCCTTTTACACTTGGTCAACGCTGGATCAGCGATACAGAAAGCGAACTTGGATTAGGAACCGTCGTTGCCGTCGATGCGCGCATGGTTACCCTCCTTTTCCCTGCTACCGGTGAAAACCGCCTGTACGCTCGCAATGACTCCCCTGTTACCCGCGTAATGTTCAATCCGGGTGATACCGTGACCAGCCATGACGGCTGGCAACTGAAGGTTGAAGACGTAAAAGAAGAGAATGGACTGCTCGCCTACATCGGAACGCGTCTTGATACCGACGAGACGAATGTCATCCTGCGTGAAGTGCTGCTCGACAGCAAACTGGTGTTCAGCAAGCCGCAGGACCGTCTGTTTGCCGGGCAAATCGACCGAATGGATCGCTTCTCCCTGCGCTACCGCGCGCGTAAGTTCCAGAGTGAGCAGTACCGCATGCCGTGGAGCGGCCTGCGCGGTCAGCGTACCAGCCTTATTCCCCATCAGCTGAATATCGCCCATGACGTGGGCCGTCGCCATGCGCCTCGCGTGCTGCTGGCTGACGAAGTGGGCCTGGGTAAAACCATCGAAGCAGGCATGATCCTGCACCAGCAGCTGCTCTCTGGCGCTGCCGAGCGCGTGCTGATTGTGGTTCCAGAAACGCTGCAACATCAGTGGCTGGTTGAAATGCTGCGCCGCTTTAACCTGCGCTTCTCCCTGTTCGACGATGAGCGCTATGCCGAAGCCCAGCACGACGCGGACAACCCGTTTGAAACCGAACAGCTGGTCATTTGTTCCCTGGACTTCGTGCGCCGCAGCAAGCAGCGCCTGGAGCATCTGTGCGACGCTGAATGGGATCTGATGGTCGTCGACGAAGCGCACCACCTCGTCTGGAGCGAAGACGCGCCAAGCCGTGAATACATGGCGATTGAGCAGCTTGCCGAGCGCGTACCGGGCGTTCTGCTCCTGACCGCCACGCCGGAGCAGCTGGGTCTTGAGAGCCACTTCGCCCGTCTGCGTCTGCTCGATCCCAACCGTTTCCACGATTTTGAGCAGTTTGTTGAAGAGCAGAAAAACTACCGCCCGGTGGCGGACGCCGTCGCGCTGCTGCTGGCCGGTAATCGTCTCTCTAATGATGAGCTTAACACTCTCAGCGATCTGATTGGCGAGCAGGATATTGAGCCGCTGCTTCAGGCCGCGAACAGCGACAGCGATAATGCGGGATCCGCGCGTAAAGAGCTGATCGACATGCTGATGGATCGCCACGGTACCAGCCGCGTGCTGTTCCGTAACACCCGTAACGGCGTGAAAGGCTTCCCGAAACGCGAGCTGCACACCATCAAACTGCCGCTGCCGACCCAGTACCAGACGGCGATTAAAGTCTCCGGCATTATGGGTACCCGTAAATCTGCGGAAGATCGCGCGCGCGACATGCTCTACCCGGAGCAGATTTATCAGGAATTCGAAGGCGACACCGGCACCTGGTGGAACTTCGATCCGCGCGTGGAGTGGTTGATGGGCTACCTCACCGCTCACCGTTCCCAGAAAGTGCTGGTGATCTGCGCCAAAGCCGCTACCGCATTGCAGCTGGAGCAGGTTCTGCGTGAGCGCGAAGGCATTCGCGCCGCCGTGTTCCACGAAGGCATGTCCATAGTTGAGCGCGATCGTGCAGCAGCCTGGTTTGGTGAAGAGGACAGCGGCGCGCAGGTTCTGCTGTGCTCTGAAATCGGTTCTGAAGGCCGTAACTTCCAGTTCGCCAGCAATCTGGTGATGTTCGATCTGCCGTTTAACCCGGATCTGCTGGAGCAGCGTATCGGCCGTCTGGATCGTATCGGGCAGGCGCACGATATTCAGATCCACGTGCCGTATCTGGAGAAAACCGCCCAGTCCGTGCTGGTGCGCTGGTACCACGAAGGGCTGGACGCGTTTGAACACACCTGCCCGACCGGCCGCACCATTTACGATCAGGTCCATGGCGATCTGATCGGTTACCTGGCCGCGCCTGAAAATAGCGAGGGCTTTGATGAGCTGATTAAATCCTGCCGTGAGAAGCACGACGCACTGAAAGCGCAGCTGGAGCAGGGTCGCGATCGCCTGCTGGAGATCCACTCCAACGGCGGTGAAAAAGCGCAGCAGCTGGCCGAAAGCATTGAAGAGCAGGACGACGACACCAGCCTGATCAGCTTCTCCATGAATCTGTTCGACATCGTCGGTATAAACCAGGACGATCGCGGCGAGAACATGATCGTGCTGACCCCGTCCGATCATATGCTGGTGCCGGATTTCCCGGGCCTGCCGGAAGACGGCTGCACTATCACCTTTGAGCGTGATGTGGCGCTGTCCCGCGAAGACGCACAGTTCATTACCTGGGAGCACCCGCTGATCCGCAACGGTCTGGATCTGATCCTCTCCGGCGATACCGGCAGCAGCACCATTTCCCTGTTGAAGAACAAAGCCTTGCCTGTGGGCACGCTGCTGGTGGAGCTGATCTACGTTGTGGAAGCGCAGGCGCCGAAACAGCTTCAGCTTAACCGCTTCCTCCCGCCAACGCCGGTGCGTCTGCTGCTGGATAAAAACGGTACGAATCTGGCCAGCCAGGTGGAGTTTGAAAGCTTCAACCGTCAGTTGAGCGCGGTGAACCGCCATACCGGCAGCAAGCTGGTGAATGCGGTGCAACAGGACGTGCATGCCATTCTGCAACTGGGTGAAACCCAGGCCGAAAAAGCGGCCAGAGTGCTGATTGATGCGGCGCGCAGCGAAGCCGATGAGAAGCTTTCTGCCGAGCTGTCGCGTCTGGAAGCGTTGAAAGCGGTGAACCCGAACATTCGTGACGATGAGCTGGCCGCGATTGAGAGCAACCGCCAGCAGGTGCTGGAAAGCCTGAATCAGGCGGGATGGCGTCTCGACGCCCTGCGTCTTATCGTTGTGACGCATCAGTAAGCGGAGCGCAAAATGGTAATGGAGCCCTACAATCCCCCGATGGATCCGTGGCTGGTCATTCTGTATCAGGACGAGCACATTATGGTGGTTAACAAGCCGAGCGGCCTGTTGTCCGTGCCGGGGCGTCTGGAAGAGCATAAAGACAGCGTGATGACGCGTATCCAGCGCGATTATCCCCAGGCCGAGTCTGTCCATCGTCTGGATATGGCGACCAGCGGCGTGATTGTGGTGGCTCTTAATAAGGCGGCAGAACGTGAGCTGAAGCGTCAGTTCCGCGAGCGCGAGCCGAAGAAGCAGTATGTCGCCCGCGTGTGGGGCCATCCGGCGCAGGCGGAAGGGCTGGTGGATTTACCGCTGATTTGCGACTGGCCGAACCGGCCAAAGCAGAAGGTGTGTTATGAAACCGGCAAGGCTGCGCAGACCGAGTATGAAGTGCTGGAGTACGCGCCGGATAATACCGCGCGCGTCCTGCTGAAGCCGATTACCGGGCGCTCCCATCAGCTGCGTGTGCATATGCTTGCGATGGGTCACCCGATTCTGGGTGACAGATTCTATGCGCCGCCGGAAGCGCTGGCGTTAGCGCCGCGCCTGCAACTGCATGCGCAGACGCTCACCATCACCCACCCTGCTTTCGGCAACGCCATGACGTTCAAAGCCCCGGTGGACTTCTGAAAAAATGGCCCGACACTGTCGGGCCATTTTTTTATTTAAAACCTTTCTGCTCTTTAATCAGCTCGTAGGCTTTCTGGATTTCCTGCGCTTTCTGTTTCGCCATCTCCATCATCTCAGGCGGCAGGCCTTTCGCCACCAGCTTATCCGGATGGTGCTCGCTCATCAGCTTACGATAGGCGCGTTTGATGGTCGTGACATCGTCAGAGGGCTTCACGCCGAGGACATTACAGGCATCTTCAAGCGTAGGGCCACGCTGCGCCTGCTGCCAGCCGCCACCGGACGATTGCTGTTGATAACCGCCGCCAAAGTGCGCGCCACCCTGCATCATGCGCAGGAACTGATCGAACTGCATGCGGGAAATGCCCAGCTCTTCAGCAATCACATACAGGACGTCCCGTTCATTCGGATGCAGAGAGCCATCCGCGAAGGCGGCCTGGATTTGAATTTCCAGAAACATCCGAATTAAATCAAAGCGCCCGAAGCAGATGCTACGGAACTGCCGCATTTTTTCACGCAGCGGGTAGTTATCCGCTTTACCAATCCTGAATGCATTCTGCGCCGCGACGCGGGATTCGCCGTGCAGATTCATGCGATCCATAAAGACGCTGGCAACCTGAATATCGGCTTCCGTTACGCGCCCTTTTGATTTGGTTAAGTGCCCCATCACCTCGAAGGTGGTGGAGAAGAAGAGTGACTGGCGCTCGCGCTGGTTGGCAAACCAGGCCATTTTGCGGCTGCGTGCTTTATCAAACATATGGCCGATAATGAGGCCAAGAACAACACCCCAGAATCCGGCACCCATAATAATTGCGAACGCAACGCCGATTATTTTACCCCAATACTGCATATACTCCCCGAATGGTCATGTTCCTGGCCGACGCAACGCCATCATTACAGTGGTCGCGCCACGGTCAATTGAGGGACATCGCCTATAATTTGCATTATCATACTCGTCATTCGATAGCGAGCCTAACACTCTGGCGCGCAAACGGGCAGGATTAACGCTGGTACTGCGCTGATGAGTAAGATAGTCTCTGAGCGTTTGTAAGCCGTAGCCACTGATGACGGAACAATAAAATACAACGTATGAAAAAACGTATCCCCACCCTTCTGGCCACAATGATTGGCACCGCCCTGTATAGCCAACAGGGGCTCGCAGCCGATCTCGCCTCGCAGTGTATGCTTGGCGTCCCAAGTTACAATCGCCCACTGGTGAAAGGCGATACGAATGACTTACCCGTCACCATTAATGCCGACAGCGCAAAAGGTAATTATCCTGACAATGCAACCTTTACGGGCAATGTCGATATTAACCAGGGAAACAGCCGTCTGCTGGCTGACGAAGTGCAATTGCACCAGAAGCAGCCGGAAGGTGCTCAGGCGCCTGTCCGTACGGTGGATGCGCTGGGTAATGTGCACTATGACGACAATCAGGTCATCCTGAAAGGTCCGAAAGCCTGGTCGAATCTGAATACCAAAGACACCAACGTCTGGGAAGGTGATTATCAGATGGTCGGTCGTCAGGGGCGCGGTACCGCAGACCTGATGAAGCAGCGCGGCGAGAACCGCTACACTATTCTCGAAAACGGCTCGTTTACGTCCTGTTTGCCAGGGTCAAATACCTGGAGCGTTGTGGGCAGCGAAGTGATCCACGACCGTGAAGAACAGGTTGCAGAGATCTGGAACGCCCGTTTTAAACTCGGCCCGGTGCCCATTTTCTATAGTCCTTACCTGCAACTGCCTGTGGGTGACAAACGTCGTTCAGGCTTCCTGATCCCGAACGCCAAGTACAGCACGTCGAACTACTTTGAGTTCTACCTGCCATACTACTGGAACATTGCGCCCAACATGGACGCCACGATCACGCCGCACTACATCCATAAGCGCGGTAACATCATGTGGGAGAACGAATTCCGCTATCTGACCAAAGCGGGCGCGGGTCTGATGGAGTTTGATTATCTGCCATCAGATAAGGTGTTCCAGGACGAACATCCGAGCGAAGGTGATAAGCACCGCTGGATGTACTACTGGAAGCACGCCGGGGTATTGGATCAGGTGTGGCGCTTCAACATCGACTACACCAAAGTCAGCGATCCGTATTACTTCAACGACTTCGACTCTAAATACGGGTCCAGTACCGACGGTTACGCCACGCAGAAATTCAGCGTGGGCTACGCCATTGAGAACTTTGACGCGACGGTGTCGACCAAGCAGTTCCAGGTATTTGATACGCAATCGCGTAGTACCTATGGTGCAGAGCCGCAGCTGGACGTGAACTGGTACCAGAACGATGTGGGTCCTTTCGACACGCACGTTTACGCTCAGGCGGTCCATTTCGTCAACACCAACTCGGATATGCCGGAATCAACGCGTCTGCATATCGAGCCGACGATCAATCTGCCGTGGTCAAACGACTGGGCGAGCCTGAATACCGAAGCCAAGCTGATGGCCACCCACTATCAGCAGAAAAATCTGGACTGGTATAACAAACGCTATGGCACCGATCTTGAAGAGTCGGTAAACCGTACGCTTCCGCAATTCAAAATGGATGGGAAGCTGATTTTCGAACGTGATATGGCTCTTCTCGCGGATGGATACACCCAGACGCTTGAGCCACGTATGCAGTATCTGTACGTGCCTTATCGCGATCAGAGCAAAATTCAAAACTACGACTCGTCCTTCCTGCAATCAGACTACAGCGGCCTGTTCCGGGATCGTACCTACGGCGGCCTTGACCGTATTGCGTCTACTAACCAGTTAACGACCGGCGTCACAACGCGCATTTATGATGATGCTGCCGTTGAACGTTTTAACGTTTCTGTTGGTCAAATCTACTATTTCACCGAGTCTCGTACCGGTGATGACGACATTAACTGGGAGAAAGACAACAAAACGGGCTCACTGGTATGGGCGGGCGACACCTACTGGCGTATGACGGATCGTTGGGGTCTGCGCGGTGGTGTTCAGTACGATACACGACTGGACAATATCGCGACGGGCAGCGCTGCCATCGAATATCGTCGTGATGAAGATCGCATGTTGCAGTTGACGTACCGTTACGCCAGCCCGGAGTATATTCAGGCGACACTGCCAAACTATGCGAATACAGACCAATACAAAGACGGTATTTCACAGGTGGGTACCGCCGCGAGCTGGCCGATCGCCGATCGTTGGTCAGTCGTCGGAGCCTACTACTATGACACGAATGCCCAAAAACCTGCTGACCAGATGCTGGGTCTGCAATATAACTCCTGCTGTTACGCAATACGTGTCGGTTACGAACGCAAACTTAACGGCTGGGATACGCAAAACAGTCAGGGCAAATACGATAACGTGATTGGCTTTAATATCGAGTTGCGCGGCCTGAGCTCTAACTACGGTCTGGGCACGCAGCAGATGCTGCGCTCGAACATTCTGCCGTATCGTAGTTCATTGTAATGTGCTTGATTTACAACGTAATCCGCTTTGCGGTTAATTGAAATGGAAAAAGTATGAAGAACTGGAAAACGCTGCTACTCGGTGTCGCTATGGTTGCGAATACCAGCTTCGCGGCCCCACAGGTTGTCGATAAAGTCGCGGCTGTGGTTAACAACGGCGTCGTGCTTGAAAGTGACGTTGACGGTTTGATGAAATCTGTAAAGCTCAACTCGGGCCAGGCAGGTCAACAACTTCCGGATGACGCTACGCTGCGCCACCAGATCCTGGAACGTCTGATCATGGATCAGATTGTCCTGCAAATGGGCCAGAAAATGGGTGTGAAGATCTCTGACGAGCAGCTCGATCAGGCGATCGCCAACATTGCAAAGCAGAACAACATTACCCCGGACCAGATGCGTAGCCGCCTGGCCTATGACGGCATCAGCTATGCCACCTACCGTAATCAGATCCGAAAAGAGATGCTGATTTCAGAAGTGCGTAACAATGAAGTCCGTCGCCGCGTCACCATCCTGCCTCAGGAAGTGGATGCCCTGGCGAAACAGGTGGGTAATCAGAATGATGCCAGCACTGAACTTAACCTGAGCCACATCCTGATCCCACTGCCGGAAAACCCAACCTCCGATCAGGCGGCTGAGGCGGAAAGTCAGGCGCGCGCTATCGTTGAGCAGGCGCGTAATGGCGATGACTTCGGCAAACTGGCGATCACCTACTCTGCTGACCAGCAGGCGCTGAAAGGCGGCCAGATGGGCTGGGGCCGTATTCAGGAGCTGCCATCCCTGTTTGCCCAGGCGCTGAGCACGGCGAAGAAAGGCGACATCGTCGGTCCAATCCGTTCCGGTGTGGGCTTCCACATTCTGAAAGTGAACGACCTGCGCGGTCAGAGCCAGAACATTTCGGTTACCGAAGTGCATGCGCGCCATATCCTGCTCAAACCGTCTCCGATCATGACTGACGATCAGGCCCGTGCGAAGCTGGAACAGATCGCCGCAGACATCAAGAGCGGTAAAACCACCTTCGATAAAGCGGCAAAAGAGTTCTCTCAGGATCCTGGCTCTGCAAACCAGGGCGGTGACCTGGGTTGGGCGGCAGCGGATATTTACGATCCAGCTTTCCGCGATGCGTTAATGAAGCTGAATAAGGGTCAGATGAGCGCGCCAGTGCACTCCTCCTTCGGCTGGCATCTGATCCAGCTGATGGACACGCGCAACGTGGATAAAACCGACGCGGCGCAGAAAGATCGTGCGTATCGCATGCTGTTTAACCGTAAGTTCTCTGAAGAAGCCGCAACCTGGATGCAGGAACAACGCGCCAGCGCTTACGTGAAAGTGTTGAGCAACTAATGAAACCGCATCGTGTTGTGATCACTCCCGGCGAACCCGCCGGGATTGGGCCTGACCTTGTGGTTCAGCTCGCCCAGCGCAGCTGGCCGGTAGAGTTGGTTGTTTGCGCAGATGCAACACTGTTACAAGACCGGGCAGCCTTGCTCGGTCTGCCTTTAACGCTCCTCCCTTACGTTGAAGGCCAACAGCCCGCACCGCAGCAGGCTGGTACTCTCACCCTGCTTTCTGTTCCGCTCCGTGCACCTGTTGTCCCCGGTGAGTTACACATCGAAAACGGCCACTACGTTGTCGAGACGCTGGCGCGCGCCTGTGACGGTTGCCTTCAGGGCGAATTTGCAGCCCTGATCACCGGTCCGGTGCATAAAGGCGTAATCAACGACGCGGGCATTCCGTTTACCGGGCATACCGAATTTTTCGAAGAGCGTTCGCACAGCCCGAAAGTGGTGATGATGCTGGCAACCGAAGCAATGCGCGTTGCGCTGGTAACAACGCACCTGCCGATCAAAGCCATTCCGGATGCCATTACGCCTGAACTCCTGCGTGAGATCATTGGCATTTTGCATCACGATCTGCAAACCAAATTCGGTATTCCGCAGCCGCATGTGCTGGTTTGCGGCCTGAATCCGCACGCGGGTGAGGGCGGACATATGGGCACTGAGGAGATCGACACCATCATTCCGGTGCTTGAGGAGATGCGGGCGAAGGGGATGAACCTCAGCGGGCCACTGCCTGCCGACACCCTTTTCCAGCCCAAATACCTGGATAAAGCCGATGCCGTACTCGCGATGTACCACGATCAGGGTCTGCCCGTGCTAAAATACCAGGGATTTGGTCGCGGGGTGAATATCACCCTCGGCTTACCCTTTATTCGAACGTCTGTTGACCACGGTACTGCGCTGGATCTGGCAGGCCAGGGAAAAGCGGATGTCGGCAGTTTTATCACGGCGCTTAATCTCGCCATCAAAATGATTGTTAATACTCAATGACTAATCGAGTCCATCAGGGCCACTTAGCCCGTAAACGCTTCGGGCAAAACTTCCTCAACGATCAGTTTGTGATCGACAGTATCGTTTCTGCCATTAATCCGCAGAAAGGCCAGGCCATGGTCGAAATCGGCCCGGGTCTTGCCGCGCTGACCGAGCCGGTAGGCGAACGCCTTGACGAACTGACCGTTATCGAACTCGACCGCGATCTGGCCGCGCGTCTGCAAACGCACCCTTTCCTCGGGCCGAAGCTGACGATTTATCAGCAGGATGCGATGACCATGAACTTTGGCGAACTGTCAGAAAAAATGGGACAGCCGCTGCGCGTGTTCGGTAACCTGCCGTACAACATCTCCACCCCGCTGATGTTCCATCTGTTTAGCTATACTGATGCCATTGCCGACATGCACTTCATGTTGCAAAAAGAGGTCGTTAACCGTCTGGTTGCAGGGCCGAACAGTAAAGCGTATGGTCGTTTAAGCGTGATGGCGCAATATTACTGCAATGTGATCCCGGTATTAGAAGTGCCGCCTTCCGCGTTCACGCCACCACCAAAAGTGGATTCTGCGGTTGTGCGCCTGGTGCCACATAAAACGATGCCGTATCCGGTCAAAGACCTGCGCGTGCTGAGCCGTATAACGACAGAAGCCTTTAACCAGCGCCGTAAAACGATTCGTAACAGCCTTGGCAATCTGTTTACCGTTGACGTGTTAGCTGAGTTGGGCATCGACCCGGCAATGCGTGCGGAAAATATTTCCGTAGAGCAGTACTGCAAGCTGGCTAATTACATCAGCGACAATGCGCCGCCGAAGGAGAGCTAAGCCATGATTGATTCGCCCCGCGTCTGTGTTCAGGTTCAAAGCGTCTACATTGAGTCCCAATCCACACCGGATGAAGAACGTTTTGTCTTTGCTTATACCGTAACCATTCGCAATCTGGGGCGGATGCCTGTGCAACTGCTCGGGCGCTACTGGCTTATCACCAACGGCAATGGCCGCGAAATTGAAGTCCAGGGTGAAGGTGTGGTCGGTGAACAACCCCATATCGCCCCTGGCGAAGAGTATCAGTACACCAGCGGTGCGGTCATTGAAACGCCACTGGGTACCATGCAAGGCCATTACGAAATGGTCGATGCCGACGGTAATGCTTTCCGCATTGCTATTCCTGTGTTCCGTCTCGCCGTACCTACACTTATTCATTAATCTAATGTCTACATATCTGATTGGCGACGTTCACGGTTGCTACGATGAACTGATCGCATTATTAAAACAGGTCGATTTTACTCCCGGGCAGGACACGCTCTGGCTTACAGGCGATTTAGTGGCGCGCGGCCCTGGCTCCCTTGACGTCCTGCGTTACGTCAAATCTCTGGGCGACAGCGTGCGGCTGGTACTGGGCAACCACGATCTGCATCTGCTGGCCGTATACGCCGGGATCAGCCGTAATAAGCCGAAAGATCGCATTACCCCCCTGCTGGAAGCACCGGATGCCGATGAGTTGCTCAACTGGCTGCGTCGCCAGCCACTGCTACAGATTGACGAAGAGAAAAAGCTGGTGATGGCTCATGCCGGCATCACGCCTCAGTGGGATCTTGAGACGGCAAAAACCTGTGCGCGCGACGCCGAAGCGGTGCTGGCGAGCGACTCCTACCCGTTCTTCCTCGATGCGATGTACGGCGACATGCCGAATAACTGGAGTGATGACCTCAGCGGCCTGGCGCGGCTACGTTTTATCACCAATGCTTTTACGCGGATGCGCTACTGCTTCCCGAACGGGCAGCTGGATATGTATTGCAAAGATACGCCGGAAAATGCCCCTGCGCCGCTTAAGCCATGGTTTGCGATTCCGGGCCCCGTGACAAACGAATATAGCGTGGTATTTGGGCACTGGGCATCACTGGAAGGAAAAGGCACCCCGGAAAATATCTATGCGCTGGATACCGGATGCTGCTGGGGCGGGGATTTAACCTGCTTACGCTGGGAAGATAAAACCTACTTTGTCCAGCCATCCAACCGACAGCTGGATTTAGGCAAGGGAGAGGCGGTCGCCTCCTGAAGATGTTTATCCTCTCCCTTTGGGGAGAGGATAAAAACGTTAACGACGTTCCAGAATTTCGAAGCAGTAGCTGTGCGAGTTCTGCGCATCCGCATCGTGAAACTCACTGAATACGGACTCCCACTCGTCCGGATCGTAATCCGGAAAATGGGTATCCCCTTCCACTTCCGCATCAATGTGCGTCAGATACAGTTTCTGCGCTTTTGGCAGGAACTGCTCATACACGCGACCACCACCGATCACCATGATCTCTTCGGCATCGCCGCAGGCTGCAATCGCTTCATCAACGGATTTCACCCACTGCACGCGATCGTCAGTGCCCGGCTGGCTACTGATCACAATATTCTTACGACCCGGCAATGGACGACCAATCGACTCCCAGGTCAGGCGGCCCATCACTACCGGCTTGTTTAACGTAGTACGTTTAAACCATGCGAGATCGGCAGGCAGGTTCCACGGCATGGCGTTTTCCATGCCGATAACGCGGTCTACCGCCAGCGCTGCAATCAGACTGATCATTGAAAATTTCCCGGATGCAAAAAATTGCCGCCACTATACGGAAAGCTTAATCTTTCGTCGACTGGCGGCAGGGTAAAGAATTAGAAATTTTTTAATATTGCTGGCAACTCCACTTCACGCAGAGGGTTTACTCTCCGGTTCATCCGCAGGATCACCGGTATGCTTGCCCTCTTCCGTCCCTTGCCAGCCGTGGCGCTGAACCAGCGACAGGTGATTACGATCCTCGTTGATGATTTCCGTCAGCATGGTGCTGGTGCGTTTAAACACCGCTGCGCGTTCGGTTGCCGTACTGCTCGCCATCGCCACCATCTCTTCAACCATCTCATGGTTAAAGCGGCGGAACAGATCGGCACGTTCACGCGCTTCATACGCACCAAGCCCCAGACTTTCCAGCGCCATGCGGCCAGATTTGAGCGCCCCTTCGAAGGTTTCACGTTCAGGGGCTGCCACCCCCGCCTGACGCAGCTGGATGTAGTGATCCACATCGCGCGCACGTGAGATAATGGTCAGATGCGGAAAATGCTCTTTAACCAGCTCAACCATCTGCATGCTGGTCTCAGGATCGTCGATGGCGTTAATCAGCACCTCGGCTTTCGCCGCCCCGGCGGATTCCAGCAGGTCCGCCCGGGTCGCATCACCGTAAAACACTTTCATATCGAATTTACGCAGCGTATCAACATGGTCAGGATCGTGATCGAGGATAACCATTTTCACACCGCTGGAGAGCAGTAAACGGCCGGCGATCTGCCCGAAGCGGCCAAATCCGGCGATGATCACGCGCGGCTGCTCCTCGTCGATCTCATCGGCTTCTCGCTCCTGTTCGCTTCCCGTTTTTTCCAGACGCGTCAGCAGCACCAGCAGAATTGGCGTTGCGGCCATCGACAGCGCGACCGCCAGCGTCAGCGCTTTTGCCCATTCCGGATCGAGTACATTTGCCATTTGCGCTGCGCCAAAGACCACGAAAGCAAACTCACTCCCCTGCCCCAGCAGCACGGCAAACCAACGGCGTTGCGGTTTTGGCACGTTTAACGGTCGGGCAATCAGCCACAGCATCGCCATTTTAATGACCAGGAAACCCACCAGCAGAATGATGATGCGCAGCGGGTGGGTTACCAGCGTCCCGAAGTCGATAGACATCCCGACGCCGATGAAAAACAGCCCAAGCAGCAATCCTTTAAACGGCTCGATATCGCTTTCCAGCGCGTGACGATATTCGGAGCTTGCCAGTAAGACCCCTGCGAGGAAAGCGCCCATCGCCATCGACAGCCCAGCCTCTTCAAGCAGCAATCCAAAACCAAACACCAGGAATAACGCAACGGCGCTGAATACTTCGCGCAGGCCAGAGCGAGCCACAAAGCGCAGCAACGGACGCGTTACGTAGCGCCCCAGAAGAATTACCAGCGCCAGCGCACCGACAACCTTCAGCGCAGATAAGGCAAATGCCCCCAGCGTCGTTGATGCGCCGCTGGTTGCCAGCAGCGGGATCATCGCTACCAGCGGGATGGCGGCAATATCCTGGAACAGCAGTACGGAGAAGGTGCTGCGCCCCATTTGCGAGACCGTCAGGTTACGTTCGTTCATTGCCTGCATGGCAATCGCCGTCGAGGAGAGCGCCAGCGTCATGCCAATCAGCTCTGCGACTTTCCACTCCATCCCCAGCAAAATGCAGAACCCGCCCAACAGCAGACCGCAGGCCAGCATTTGCAAAGCGCCACCGCCAAACACCGAGGCGCGCAGTTTCCACAGCCGCTGCGGATCCAATTCCAGGCCAATCACAAACAGCATCAGCACCACGCCGATTTCCGCAAAATGCAGGATTGACTCGGCATCCGTCACCAGCCGAAAGCCCCAGGGGCCAATCACACACCCGGCAATCAGATAGCCGAGCACCGAGCCCAGCCCCAGACGGACCGCCACGGGCACAATTAATGCCGCCGCGCCGAGGTAAATCAGCGCCTGTATCATCGTATGGCTATCCATTGTGCCCCTCCTGCCACTCGAGTAAGCGTTGTTTGTAGTGACGAGCCTGCGCCTGCAAGGTTTCATCGTCGCAGACAAAGGTACAGTGCATTGCAAAGGGCGGAAGCCAGTTCAGGCCACAGTAAAGGGCGGTAGCCTGGAGCGGCTGCGCCAGCACGTCAAATCCGGGGAAAGCGCCAATCTCAAAGTGGCTTTCACCCCCACCGGTGGTTACAGCCCACATCAGGCTTTTTCCCTGAAGCGCTTTGCCGTTATGTCCGTATGCCCAACCGTGCGACAAGACTTTGTCGATCCACAATTTCAGCAGCGGAGGTGTGCTGTACCACTGCATTGGATGCTGCCAGACGATCAGATCGGCACGAGAGAGCGCCTCCTGTTCGGCGGCGACATCGATACTGAAATCAGGATAGAGTTGATAGAGGGAACGTATCTCAACGTTTTCGAGCGTCCTTGCCTGCTCAAGCATCCGTTTATTCGCATGCGAATGTTGCGGATAGGGATGCGCATAAATTATCAGAACCATGAATATGCCTGTCTTTTACTTTTCTTGTAGCATTGAGTGTAGACAGTTACCACCCCGACTTAAAGGGGCTATCTAACGGTTAAAAGTAAAACGCAAGTATTGGCAACCCATCCCACCTTACCAGCGACAGTGGCGCTAAACACGAAGAGCGATACGCGAGACAAATTCATCCTACAAAATAGTTATGGCCATTCATATTATCAACAGATATTTTTAGCGAAACTTAAGTCATTATTTAATAAATCAACCTGTACATAACCTATTGAAAAAATAATAATTTTATGCTTTTTTGTTTTAAGCTCACGCTTTAAGACGGACTAAATACGTTTTACGCACGTTATCTAATGTTCCTTCTCACTCAAATGGATGTGTACATGAGCAACAATTTCTTTAGATTAAATCATACAACCAAAACTCTTGGAAAGATATTTCCTGCCTTGTTGATATGCACCCCTGCGGTTGCGTTTTCTGCAACGATTGACCAATCAACTTCTGTTCCTCAAGATTTCTCAGCCGATGCTGAATATATTATTAATAAAAACGTGACGATCTCCTCCGCTGGTAGTGAAGCGGCGGTATCGGTCTCTGGGTTTGCGATCGATAATGTCACTAACAAAGGAAATATTTCCGGTACAGGAACTGGCCTGGATATTAATACTGGCGCGCAACGTGTAGTTATTAACAATGACAGTGGTGCAACCATTTCTTCCACCACAGCGAATGCTGTCAATATTCAGTCATTACTCGGCGATTTCAACAACAATGGAAATATCATCGGTGCGGAAAATGGCATTTATGTCAGTGAAAGCTCCTCAGCAGTAAATATTACCAACACCAGCACTGGAGTGATAAAAGGAAAAACAGGCCTGAGTTCTCAGACTGGCATTGGTATTAATAACAGTGGTGCAATTATTGGTACAAGCGGTGACGCTATCGCACTAGGCACTGGCAATACAAAGATATTAAACAGTGGTACCGTACAAGGAACCCAGAACGGCATTAATGTAAAAGATACGGCAAAAGTAGATATTACGAATAGCGGAACGATTAGTGGCGATACTGCGGCTATTATGTTCGCCAGCAATAAAAATAACACCCTGGTACTTGATACGGGTTCCACTCTTATCGGTGACGTTATTTCCACCAATTCCATGGGAAACACTCTCACTCTGATCGGCACCGGTACGGAAGACAGTAACTTCGTGGGTCTGAATGAAGGCGACGGTTTTGCCAGCGTAAAAATGGAGGGTGAAAGCTGGGCACTGTCGGGCGATCTCGACATTATTGGCTCTGGCGACTCCTTGCTGATAGAGACTGGCGCGTTAACCCTGTCGGGTGCGGTATCGAATACCGGTAATACGCGGGTGGCCAAAGACGCCTCGCTGCAACTGGGCGATGGCGAAAAAACTGCGACGCTCAGCGGTGGGCTCACCAACAATGGTACCGTCATTTTTAATCAGGGTAGCGATTTCACTTTCGCCACCGACATGACCGGTAGCGGTAACGTCGAAAAAGTTGATTCCAACACGCTGACCCTGACAGGCAAAAATAGCTATACAGGGAATACGGTTCTGCACGGTGGCACCACGCTTATCTCCACCGGAGCAACGCTCGGCGTCAAGGGCAGTAACGCCACCGTTACCGTTGAAAACGGCGCGACCTTTGCCACCGCAGGCGAAGTGAACAACAACATCGCGATTCTTAGCGGCGGTACGCTGGCGGCATGGAATGCAGTCCAGGGTAACTCCACGCTCAGCGCTTCCGGTGTTGATACCATCAACGGCAACGTGGCTAATGGCGGCACGCTGTTGCTGAGTGCGGCTGATAATAGCGTTGGCAATAATTTTACGATTAATGGCGACTACACCGGCTCTGACGGTAGCCAGATTGTGATGAACAGCACTCTGGGTGAAGATAACTCACCAACTGACCACCTCACCATTACGGGCAGCAGCTTCGGTCAGTCCGGCGTCAGCATTACCAACATTGGCGGCGCAGGCGCGCAAACCATTAACGGTATGGAAATTGTCAGCATTGGCGGCAGTTCCGAAGCCCAGCTGACGCTGGCAAAACCGGTCGTCGCAGGCGCCTGGGAGTATAACCTCTACCAGCACAGTGACGGAAACTGGTATCTGGAATCAAAGGCGACGCCTTCTGATGATCCTTCCGACGACACCGATGACGGTGGCAATAATGATGACGGCGGTAACACCGACGGCGGTGGCAACACCGATAATGGTGGTAACACCGATGACGGTGGTAACACCGATGACGGTGGTAACACAGATGACGGTGGTAACGCCGATGATGGTGGTAACACCGACAACGGCGGCAACACCGACAACGGCGGCAACACTGACAACGGCGGCAACACCGATAACGGCGGCAACACCGATAACGGCGGTAACAGTGCCCCGGAAGTTATGGCACCTGAAGTGGGTGCTTACTTAGGTAACTACCTTGCCGCGCAGAGCATGTTCCTGCATAAGCGCGACGATCGCGACCAGCTCACTTTCCGCAATGAAGACGATCTGAACACCTGGATGTACGTTAAGGGTCGCTATCATGAGAACGATGCGGGTGGCGATAAAGTCAGCTACGACACCACCACCACCGTTCTGCAAGTCGGCAGCGATTTCATGAGCAAGCCAATGGATAACGGCATCCTGCGTGCCGGTGGTATGTTCGGTGCAGGCCAGGCGAAGACCCACTCTGATGCGAAGCACAACGTGCGTGACGCACAGGGTAAAGTTGATGGCTTCAATGTTGGGCTGTACGCCACCTGGCAGGAAGATCAGAAATTACGTCTGGGCAGCTACGTTGATACCTGGGCCGCTTATAGCTGGTACAACAACAAAGTCACCAGCAATCGTAACGATGAAGATTACGATAGCGAAGGTTTCGCCGCGTCTGTTGAAGTCGGCCACGCGTGGGTTATCCAGTCTGAAAATGAACGTACATGGAAGATCGAGCCACAGGCGCAGGTGATCTACAGCTATCTCGATCAGGAAAATCACACCGATCGCGACGGCGTACGCGTAACCACGCTGGACAATGACAGCGTCTTTGGTCGTCTTGGCGTTAAAGCAAGCTACTTCCAGCAGAAGGACGTCAAGGCCTGGCAGCCATACGTCGCAGTTAACTGGTTGAAAGGTGCTGGTCAAAACGATCTGGCATTCAATGACGAAACCGTCAGCAACGATACGCCAGAAGATCGTGGTCAGTTAGAGCTGGGCGTAACCGGCAACCTGAACGAAACCACAACGATCTCCCTGCGTGCCAGCGGTGAGTGGGGTGAAAACAGCTATGCCGCTTACGGCGGTCATATTTTGTTAAACCATCGCTGGTAATCGATCATTCTGACGCAAAAAAAGCAGTGGCATGTGCCACTGCTTTTTTTTAGTTATCCAGCTCACCCATTGATTTAACCTGGTCACGGTTAATCTGTTCAGTTTGACCGGTTTCGGCGTTTTTGTACGATACCAGACCGGTATCGTCATCCACCTGCGGTTTCCCGTCAGTAACGATAGTTTTACCATCGGTGGTTTTTACGGCCTGATTTGACGAACAGCCCGCCACGGTGAACATTGCAGTGGCAGCCAGAACGGAAGCGATCAGTAGTTTATTTTGCATGGTGTTTTCCCCTGCTCTCAGTTGAATTTTCGTTATCGACCTAACCATTTTAGGCTAACTGACTGAAAGCGGATGAAAAACCAGAAGGTTCTTAAGATGGGTAAAGAAAACCGTAGGGCGGGTAAGCGAAGCGCCACCCGCCACTTGCCCGGCGGCGCTAACGCTTGCCGGGCCTACGCAGATTACTTGCTAATCTGAGCGTGCATTTCCTGCACCGAAATCACCTTCTCGGTAGCATCCGCATTCAGCGCCATGGCCGTCGCGAAACCGCCGTTCAGGGTGGTGTCGTAATGCACTTTATACTGGAGCGCGCTGCGGCGAATCAGCTTGGAGTCTTCAATCGCCTGGCGACCTGCGGTGGTGTTGATGATGTAGGTGTACTCACCATTCTTGATACGGTCCTGAATGTGCGGACGACCTTCATGCACCTTGTTCACCAGACGCGGGTTGATCCCAGCTTCACCCAGCACAATTGCCGTGCCGTGGGTTGCATCCAGCTCGAAGCCCTGTTTAAGCAGCTTGGCGGCCAGGTCAACCACGCGCTCTTTATCGCCTTCGCGAACGGAGAGCAGCGCACGGCCCGATTTTCTCATGGTGGAGCTGCTGCCCAGCTGTGCCTTGGCAAACGCTTCTGCGAAGGTGCGGCCCACGCCCATCACTTCCCCGGTAGAGCGCATCTCTGGCCCTAACAGTGGGTCAACGCCCGGGAATTTGTTGAACGGCAGCACCACCTCTTTCACCGAGTAGTACGGCGGGATGATTTCTTTCGTGACGCCCTGCTGAGTCAGCGTCTGGCCAGCCATCACGCGCGCCGCCACTTTCGCCAGCGGAATACCGGTCGCTTTAGAGACGAACGGTACGGTACGTGCCGCACGCGGGTTGACTTCAATCAGATAAACTTCGTTGTCTTTCACTGCGAACTGGACGTTCATCAGGCCGCGAACCTGTAGCTCGAAGGCCAGCTTCTGCACCTGCTGACGCATCACATCCTGAATCTCCTGGCTCAGGGTGTACGCAGGAAGAGAACATGCGGAGTCACCGGAGTGCACACCAGCCTGCTCGATGTGCTCCATGATGCCGCCAATCAGCACCATTTCGCCGTCGCAGATAGCGTCAACGTCGACTTCAACCGCGTCGTCGAGGAAGCGGTCAAGCAGCACTGGCGCATCGTTGGAAACGCTCACCGCCGTCTGGAAGTAGCGACGCAGGTCGGCTTCGTCATAGACGATTTCCATCGCACGGCCGCCCAGTACGTAGGATGGACGCACCACCAGCGGGTAACCAATCTCTTTCGCTTTCTCAACGGCCATTTCAATCGCGGTCACGGTGGCGTTCGCCGGCTGTTTCAGCTTGAGACGATCAACTGCCTGCTGGAAACGCTCGCGGTCTTCCGCACGGTCAATCGCGTCCGGACTGGTGCCGATGACCGGCACACCTGCTGCTTCCAGCGCACGCGCCAGCTTCAGCGGAGTCTGGCCGCCATACTGCACGATCACGCCTTTCGGCTTCTCGATGCGCACGATTTCCAGCACGTCTTCCAGCGTAACCGGCTCGAAGTAGAGGCGGTCGGAAGTGTCGTAGTCGGTCGAGACGGTTTCCGGGTTACAGTTGACCATGATGGTCTCGTAACCGTCTTCGCGCAGTGCCAGCGAGGCATGCACGCAGCAGTAGTCGAACTCAATGCCCTGGCCGATACGGTTTGGACCGCCGCCCAGCACCATAATCTTGTCGCGGTCGACGGACGGGTTCGCCTCGCACTCGTCTTCATAGGTGGAGTACATGTACGCGGTATCGGTCGAGAACTCTGCCGCACAGGTGTCCACGCGCTTGTAAACCGGGTGCAGGTCATACTGGTCGCGCAGCTTGCGGATCTCCGCTTCACGTACGCCCGCCAGTTTAGCCAGACGCGCATCGGCGAAGCCTTTACGCTTCAGCATGCGCAGGAAGTCTGCGTCAAGGCCGTTGATGCCCAGCTCTGCCACTTTCTCTTCCAGACGCACCAGCTCTTCAATCTGCACCAGGAACCAGCGGTCGATGTTGGTCAGGTTAAATACGCCGTCAACGGACAGGCCCGCGCGGAAGGCATCGGCGATGTACCAGATACGCTCTGCACCCGCGTCTTTCAGCTCGCGGCGGATTTTGGTCAGTGCTTCCGGGTCGTCCAGGCTGACTTTCGGGTCAAAGCCGGTCGCGCCCACTTCCAGGCCACGCAGCGCTTTTTGCAGGGATTCCTGCTGCGTGCGGCCAATCGCCATGACTTCACCAACGGATTTCATCTGGGTAGTCAGACGGTCGTTCGCGCCGGCGAATTTCTCGAAGTTAAAGCGAGGAATTTTGGTCACAACGTAGTCGATGGACGGTTCGAAGGACGCTGGCGTGCGGCCACCGGTGATGTCGTTCATCAGCTCGTCAAGGGTGTAACCCACCGCCAGTTTCGCCGCCACTTTCGCAATCGGGAAGCCGGTGGCTTTGGAGGCCAGCGCGGAGGAACGGGACACGCGCGGGTTCATTTCGATAACAATCAGACGGCCGGTTTTCGGGTTCACCGAGAACTGCACGTTCGAGCCGCCGGTTTCCACGCCGATTTCACGCAGTACCGCCATCGAGGCGTTACGCATGATTTGGTACTCTTTGTCGGTCAGCGTCTGAGCTGGCGCAACGGTGATGGAGTCGCCGGTGTGGATCCCCATCGCGTCGAAGTTTTCGATGGAGCAGACGATGATGCAGTTGTCGTTTTTATCACGCACCACTTCCATCTCGTACTCTTTCCAGCCAATCAGCGATTCATCAATCAGCAGCTCTTTGGTTGGGGAGAGATCCAGACCGCGTTCGCAAATCTCTTCGAACTCTTCGCGGTTGTAGGCGATACCGCCGCCGGTGCCGCCCATGGTGAATGATGGACGGATGATGCACGGATAGCCCACGTCAGCCGCGACGGCCAGCGCTTCTTCCATGTTGTGTGCGATACCGGAACGCGCGGTGTCGAGGCCAATTTTTTTCATTGCTACGTCGAAGCGACGACGGTCTTCTGCTTTATCAATCGCGTCGGCGGTTGCACCAATCATGGTCACGCCGAACTCTTCCAGCACGCCCTGACGCTCCAGCTCCAGTGCACAGTTCAGCGCCGTCTGGCCGCCCATGGTCGGCAGCACCGCATCCGGACGCTCTTTCTCGATAATTTTGCGTACCACTTCCCAGTGAATCGGCTCAATGTAGGTCGCATCTGCCATTTCCGGGTCGGTCATGATGGTGGCCGGGTTAGAGTTGACCAGGATGACGCGGTAACCCTCTTCGCGCAGGGCTTTACACGCCTGCGCGCCGGAGTAGTCAAATTCGCAGGCCTGACCGATCACGATCGGGCCAGCGCCAAGGATCAGGATGCTTTTTATGTCTGTACGTTTTGGCATGGTCTTCTCAGCTCCTGATTATTTAGCAGTCTTACGGTATTGCTCGATAAGTTCGATGAAGTGATCGAACAGCGGCGCGGCATCGTGTGGGCCCGGGCTGGCTTCAGGGTGGCCCTGGAAGCTGAACGCAGGCTTATCGGTGCGATGGATACCCTGCAAGGTACCATCGAACAGTGATTTGTGCGTCACACGCAGGTTAGCGGGCATCGTCGCTTCATCCACAGCGAAGCCGTGGTTCTGCGCGGTGATCATTACCGTGTTGTTGTCGATATCTTTCACCGGGTGGTTACCACCATGGTGGCCGAACTTCATCTTGACGGTGTTCGCTCCGCTCGCCAGCGCCAGCAGCTGATGGCCGAGACAGATGCCGAATACCGGGATATCGGTTTCAAGGAAGGACTTAATGGCGTCGATAGCGTAGTCACACGGCGCCGGGTCGCCAGGACCGTTAGAGAGGAAGATGCCGTCCGGGTTCATCTTCAGAACATCTTCCGCAGACGTTTGTGCCGGGACGACCGTCAGGCGGCAGCCACGGTCAACCAGCATACGCAGGATGTTGCGCTTGGCACCAAAATCGTAGGCCACCACGTGGAACGGCAGCTCGCTTTCCGGTTTCGCTTCCGGCAGGTCGCCTTCCAGCGTCCAGCTTCCCTGCGTCCAGCTGTAGGCTTCTGTGGTAGTCACTTCTTTCGCCAGGTCCATCCCGTTCAGGCCCGGGAAGGCTTTCGCTTTTTCCAGCGCCAGCGCCGCATCGAGGTTGTCCCCTGCGATGATGCAGCCATTTTGTGCACCCTTCTCGCGCAGCAGACGCGTCAGCTTACGGGTATCGATATCGGCAATCGCCACAATGTTATGGCGCTTCAGGTAAGAAGAGAGGTCTTCGGTGTTGCGGAAGTTGCTGGCAATCAGCGGCAGGTCGCGAATGACCAGGCCTTGTGCATGTACCTGAGAGGATTCTTCGTCAGCCGCATTGGTGCCGACATTGCCGATATGAGGATAAGTAAGAGTAACGATTTGGCGAGAATAGGAAGGATCAGTGAGGATTTCTTGATAACCGGTCATTGAAGTATTGAAAACGACTTCCCCAACCGCCGAACCCGTTGCCCCTATGGCCCGACCGATAAACTGGGTTCCGTCTTCCAGAACCAATAGCGCTGACTTAATCAAAACACCCTCCAGAGAATATTCACTCACTTTATTTGCATATTAATTCATAACCATGTCATGGATCAATGCAAATGTGTTGCCAGCGGATTTTTGGCAAACGGCGGCATTCTGGGGATTTGCCATGTAAAAGTCAACTTAAAACGGGGATTTTGTTTATTCTTTTGCAGGCCTGATGGCTTGATTTCAAATTAAGCGGCAAAAAGATCAACTAAATCACTGTAGAAACCGCTTGCGCAGGCAGTTTAAAAGAAATAGTTATCTTGCTGGAATAAAAAGTGGACCAGACGGTCAAAATTTACAGTACAGCAACATAAAATAGCATGAAAACACTTACTTTAAACGAGTTAAATAGAATAATTCTTTGAAATAGACAAAATAAAAGGGCAATAAAATATTGCCCTATGCAATCAAACAGTTACGACTGCAATAACCACATCGCGATGGGTAATAACGCTTACAAATTGTTGAGTTCGAGCACATCTCGCATATCAAAAAGACCATTTGGCTTACCTTTTAGCCACAGTGCGGAGCGTACCGCCCCGTTTGCAAACGTCATGCGGCTGGATGCTTTATGTGTGATTTCGACCCTTTCACCAATATCGGCGAACATAGCGGTATGTTCGCCGACGATATCACCCGCGCGAACGGTGGCAAAACCAATGGTGCCAGGCACGCGCTCGCCAGTGTGACCTTCGCGAGAATAGACCGCGATGTCTTTCAAATCTTTATCCATTGCATAAGCAATCGCTTCGCCCATCGCCAGCGCCGTGCCAGATGGGGCATCGACTTTATGGCGGTGGTGCGCTTCAATAATCTCAATGTCGGTATAGTCGCCCATCACCTTCGCTGCCTTTTCCAGCAGTTTAAGCATAACGTTAACGCCTACGCTAAAGTTCGCGGCGAAGACAATTGCAATGTCGGCGGCTGCTTCCTGAATGGCCTGTTTACCGGCATCATCGAAACCGGTGGTGCCAATCACCATCCCTTTACCGTGCTGGCGGCAAAACGCCAGGTGAGTCAAAGTGCCTTCCGGACGGGTAAAGTCGATGAACACGTCAAAGTCTTCTTTCACCGCCTCCAGGTTGCTCTGTACGGTAACGCCTGTCTTGCCCGCGCCTGCCAGCTCGCCCGCATCGGAGCCCAGCAGGGATGAACCTTCACGCTCCAGCGCCGCGCCAAGTGCCACGCCATCCATCTGTAGTGCCGCCTGAATCAGCTGGCGACCCATACGTCCACCCGCGCCCGCAATGGCGACACGGATCTGTGCATCATGCATAGTTATTCTCTTACGTTAAAATGATGTAAACCGTTTTCAGATTAACCAGCCTTCGCTAAGGCTGCCAACTGAAAACACCAATAATTAGAATTTAACGTGAAACCGACTCAGATATCAGTAAAAGACATGATTTTGTCGTCACGATAAGATACGAAGCAAAAAAAAGGCCAGCACAGAAGGTGCTGGCCTTTCATCAGAAAAGAAATTATTCCACTTCGCGGGCGTCGATTCGCAGCTCTTTCGGCACTTCAAAGACAATGTTCTCTTCACGGCCTTCCAGCGGCACCGCTTCGCCACCACCCAGCTCTTGCAGGCGGGCAATGACGTTTTGCACCAGAATATCTGGCGCTGAAGCACCTGCGGTAACACCGACGCAGGCCGCGTTTTTCACCCACGCTTCCTGAATGTCCGTTGCGTCGTCGATCAGAAACGCCGCTTTCCCCATACGCTGCGCCAGTTCGGCCAGACGGTTAGAGTTAGAGGAGTTTTTTGAACCGACCACCAGCACCACGTCCGCCTGTTCAGCCAACGCGCGCACGGCTTCCTGACGGTTGGTGGTTGCGTAGCAGATATCATCTTTGCGCGGCCCGACGATTTTTGGGAAGCGCTGGCGCAGGGCGTCAATCACGTCTGAGGTGTCGTCCACGGAAAGCGTCGTCTGGGTCATAAACGACAGACGCGCTTCGTTTTTCACATTCAGCGTAAAAACGTCTTCCGGCGACTCAACCAGATACATGCCCCCTTCCGGGTTGCTGTACTGACCCATGGTGCCTTCAACTTCCGGGTGACCGGCATGGCCAATCAGAATCGACTCTTCACCACGACGGCTTGCACGCGCCACTTCCATATGCACCTTGGTCACTAACGGACAGGTGGCATCGAATACGGTCAGATCGCGGCTTTTGGCTTCGTTACGTACGGCCTGGGATACGCCGTGCGCGGAGAAGATGAGGATTGCGCCGTCCGGCACTTCGCTGATCTGCTCGATAAAAATCGCACCGCGCTCGCGCAGGCTGTCGACCACGTAGCGGTTGTGCACCACTTCGTGACGCACGTAAATCGGCGCGCCGTAAATCTCCAGCGCATTTTCAACAATGCTGATAGCGCGGTCTACACCGGCGCAAAAACCGCGCGGGTTAGCCAACAGGATCTGCATCTCAGTCCTCCAGCGCCGGATCGATCTCCAGCACTTCTACATCAAAATGAACGGTACGCCCGGCAAGCGGATGGTTGAAGTCAACGGTGATGGAATCCCCGTTGATTTCGCGGATCACGCCAGGCATTTCGCTGCCGTCCATAGCGGTAAAGAGCATAATCGCCCCGATCTCCGGTTCACCCGCATCCATAAACTCACGGCGCGAGAAGTACTGAATCAGATCCGGGCTTGGCACACCGAATGCCGCATCCGGCTCCAGTGAGAACGCTTTTTTCTCACCCTCTTTCAGCCCGAGAAGCTGTTGTTCTAGGCCTTCAGACAGGGAGGTGTCGCCCAGACGAAACAGCGCCGGTTTGCCATTGTTGCGGGTGGATTCGGCCGTGGAGCCGTCATCCAGCTTCAGCGTGAAATGAACGAGAACCGCGCTGTTGCTCTGTACGGATTTAGACATGCAAATTGCTCGCTTGTTTTGGGTCACCTGTTGCCCGGTGGCGCTACGCTTACCGGGCCTACGGGGGCCACAAATTCTGTAGGCCGGGATCGCTACGCGTCACCCGGCTGGTTTTGTTACGCCTGCTCTTTCGCGGCCGGTTTAGGCAAGAAGCCTTCCAGCACGATTAACGCTGCACCAACGCATATTGCGCTATCGGCGAGGTTAAAGGTCGCAAAGTGCCAGTTGCCGACGTAGAAGTCGATCATATCGACTACAAAGCCGTGCCACAGGCGGTCAAACAGGTTACCCAGTGCGCCACCAATGATCAGCGCGTAGGCGATGTTATTCAGCTTTTGCGTGGCCTTCGAGCGGTACATCAGCACCGCGAGCACGACGCAGATACCCGTTGCGATACCTGCGAAGAACCAACGCTGCCAGCCACCGCTGTCGGCAAGGAAACTAAACGCCGCGCCGTAGTTGCGGGCGTAGTGCAGGTTAAGCGACGGGAACAGCGGGACCGTATCCCCCAGAGCGAAATTCTGGAGGATCAGGAACTTGCTGCCCAAATCAATAATCAGCACCACTACCACCAGCCACAGCCAGCGCAGTCCTGTTGAACAGAGAGTTTTACTCATCAGGCAAACTTACGTTTTTCGCCGTCGCCGGCGACGTTGCTTACACAGCGTCCGCAGATGTCTGCGTGTTCCGCCACCTGGCCGACATCGGTAGTGTAATGCCAGCAACGCGGGCATTTTTCACCATCGGCTTTGCTCAGTGCGACCTTCAGTCCTTTGAGCAGTTCGCTCTGCTGAGCATCAGCAGATGCCTCGGCATAATCCGCAACTTTCGCACCGGAGGTCAACAGGACAAATCGTAATTCATCGCCCAGCGCGGTCAGCTTCGCGGCCAGCTCAGGCTCTGCGTAAAGGGTCACCGTCGCTTCCAGAGAGCCACCGACTTTCTTGTCAGCGCGCGCCTGCTCGATAACCTTGTTCACTTCGCCACGCACTTTCAGCAGCTCGTCCCAGTAGGCGTCGTTCATTGCTTCAGTGCTGGAGAGGTCGAACAGACCTTCGTACCACTCGCCGGTGAAGACATACTTCTCACGGTCGCCCGGCAGGTAACCCCAGATTTCATCTGCGGTGAAGGACATGATCGGCGCCATCCAGCGTACCAGCGCCTCTGCGATGTGGAACAGCGCGGTCTGGCAGCTACGACGCGCCACGCTGTCCGCTTTCGCGGTGTACTGGCGGTCTTTGATGATGTCGAGATAGAACGACCCCATCTCAATGGAGCAGAAGCGCATCAGGCGCTGCACCACTTCGTGGAAGTCGTAAGACTCATAGGCTTTCAGAATATCTTCCTGTGCCGCTTTCGCGCAGCCTACCGCCCAGCGATCGAGCACCACCATCTCTTCCGGCTTCACCATGTCTTTTACCGGATCAAACCCGTTCAGGTTCGCCAGCAGGAAGCGCGCGGTGTTACGGATACGACGATAGCTGTCAGCAGCACGTTTCAGGATCTCGTCAGACACCGCCATTTCGCCCGTGTAGTCGGTGGATGCCACCCACAGGCGTAGAATATCCGCGCCCAGCTTGTTCATCACGTCCTGCGGAGAAACGGTGTTACCGATGGATTTGGACATCTTACGGCCCTGACCATCCACGGTGAAGCCGTGGGTCAGTACCTGGCGGTAAGGTGCTTTGCCCTTCATGGCGGTGGAGATCATCAGGGATGACATGAACCAGCCGCGGTGTTGGTCGGAGCCTTCCAGATACATGTCGGCAGCGTGACCGGCGAACTCAGGGCGCACGTCAACCACGGAGGAGTGGGTAGACCCGGAGTCGAACCACACGTCCAGGGTATCCGGCACTTTCTCGTAGTTGTCCGCGTCAGCGCCCAGGATGTCACGGGAATCGAGATCCCACCACGCCTGAATGCCGTCAACTTCAACGCGCTTAGCCACCTCTTCCATCAGTTCCAGGGTGTTCGGGTGCAGTTCCTGCGTCTCTTTATGCACGAACAGCGACATCGGCACGCCCCAGGTGCGCTGACGGGAGATACACCAGTCAGGACGGTTAGCCACCATGGATTCGATACGCGCCTGGCCCCAGTCCGGGATCCACTGCACGCCTTTGATCTCTTTCAGAGACTGCTCGCGCAGGCCTTTCTGGTCCATGCTGACGAACCACTGCGGGGTCGCACGGAAGATAATCGGGGTCTTATGGCGCCAGCAGCACGGATAGCTGTGCTGCATTTTCTCAACGTGCAGCAGCGCGCCGCTGGTGCGAAGCATGTCAACGATGATGTCGTTGGCTTTAAAGACGTTGATACCGTCCAGCGCCGGGTAGGTGCCAGGCAGGTAAGAGCCATCCGGACCGACCGGGTTGGCGATTTCCAGACCGTATTTCAGGCTGATGTTGTAGTCGTCAGGACCGTGGCCGCCGGCGGTATGCACCGCACCGGTACCCGCGTCCAGCGTGACGTGGTCGCCCAGGATCGCCGGAACGTCGAAGTCCAGGAACGGGTGTTTGAAGCGCATCAGTTCCAGCGCGTCGCCTTTTACGGTGCCCAGCACGCTGTAATCGTTGATGTTCGCGCGTTTAAGCACGCTTTCAACCAGATCTTTTGCCAGGATAACCGCGCGACCATCAATCTGCACCAACGCGTACTCAAACTCACCGGACAGGGAAATGGCACGGTTGGCTGGTAACGTCCACGGGGTGGTGGTCCAGATAACCAGCGAGACTGGACCGCTTACGCCTGGCAGGCCAAATTTAGCTTTGATCGCATCCTGATCGACCGCTTCGAACGCCACGTCGATAGAAGGCGAGGTTTTGTCGTAATACTCTACTTCCGCTTCTGCCAGCGCAGAACGGCAGTCCACGCACCAGTGCACCGGCTTAGCGCCTTTATGCAGGTGACCGTTACCGATGATTTTACCCAGCGCACGGATAATGTTGGCTTCGGTTTTGAAGTCCATGGTCAGGTACGGGTGCGACCAGTCGCCTAGCACGCCCAGACGGATGAAGTCAGCGCGCTGACCGTCTACCTGGGTGGCAGCGTATTCGCGGCATTTCGCGCGGAACTCTGCGGCGGTGAACTTCTCACCCGGCTTACCGTACTCTTGCTCCACTTTCAGCTCGATTGGCAGACCATGGCAGTCCCAGCCCGGAACATAAGGCGAGTCATATCCCGCGAGTCCTTTGGACTTCACGATAATGTCTTTCAGAATCTTGTTTACAGAGTGACCAATATGAATGCTGCCATTCGCATAGGGAGGGCCATCATGCAGAATGAAGGTTTTTTTGCCTTTTTTGGCTGCACGAATGATGCCGTACAGGTCATCATCAGTCCAACGCGCCAGCATTCCCGGTTCGCGCTTGGCGAGATCGCCGCGCATCGGGAACCCTGTTTCCGGCAAATTCAGGGTTGATTTATAGTCACTCATCAGATTCTCGGTTCCGTATTTATCACGTAGGCAGTTAAGCCGGTTCTAAAGCCCAAAAAACTCGCGGGCCGTTAATTCATCTCGCGCGATTTGCGCCTTAAGTTCATCCAGCGAAGCGAATCGCTGTTCATTGCGTATTTTTTTACGCAGTATCACATCTATATGGCGACCGTAGAGGTCCATTACAACGTCCAGCAGGTGTACTTCTAACTGTTGACGCACACCGGAAACCGTTGGACGTGTACCAATGTTGGCAACACCGTAGAAAGGCTTCTCACCCAGTCCTGCCACTTCCACCGCATAGACCCCTTTAACCGGGGAGACCTGACGACGCAGCGGTATATTCGCCGTCGGAAAACCTATCGTGCGGCCCAGCGCATCGCCATGGACCACACGACCTGAAATTGTGAACGGATGACCCAGTAGCGTTTCTGCCGTGTCCAGTTCATCGTTCGCCAGCGCCTGACGTACCGCCGTGCTGCTGACGCGCACCCCGCCCTCACAGAAGGTCATCGTACTGGTGACGTCAAACCCGTACTCCAGGCCAGCCTTCTGTAATAACAAGAAATCGCCCTGACGACCAGCGCCAAAGCGGAAATCATCGCCCACGGCGAGAAACTGCACGCCAAGCTGCCTGACCAACAGATCGCTGACAAAGTTTTGTGCGGTCAGCGCGGCAAACCGACGGTCGAAGCGTACGCACAGGACGTAGTCCACGCCGGACTCCGCCAGGTAGCGTAACTTCTCACGCAGACGCGTCAGCCGCGCGGGGGATTTCTCGCCGGCAAACAACTCCAGCGGCTGCGGTTCGAAAATCATCACCACAACGGGCAGGCCACGCGCCTCCCCTTCTTTACGCAATCCCTGCAACAGCGCCTGATGCCCACGATGCACGCCGTCAAAATTACCAATGGTCAGCACGCACCCGTGCGGGGCTTGACTGAGATTATGTATGCCGCGTATCAGCTTCATGACTGGCTCAAAACAGTGAAAATCGCCAAAGTATACCTTGTACGGCGGTTAAGGTTAACCGGCGATTGTTCACGCGAAACAGAAAGCCGTATGATTTCATCAGGCTGACCTTTCACAGCAAAAAAATCTGCCCGAGAACTGCGATTTTTATGCCGAAAGGCTGTATTCACGAAAGACAAGCTGGTAGAATCCTGCGCCATCACTACGTAACGTAGCGTCGCTCATTAACGGCGCTTATTTGCACAAATCCATTGACAAAAGAAGGCAAAGAGGGCATATTCCTCGGCCTTTGAATTGTCCACATAGAACATATTTGGGAGTTGGACTTGGCTAATATCAAATCAGCTAAGAAACGTGCCGTTCAGTCTGAAAAGGCTCGTAAGCACAACGCAAGCCGTCGCTCTATGATGCGTACTTTCATCAAGAAAGTATACGCAGCAATCGAAGCAGGCGACAAAGCTGCAGCGCAGAACGCATTTAACGAAATGCAACCAATCGTGGATCGTCAGGCTGCTAAAGGTCTGATCCACAAAAACAAAGCAGCGCGTCATAAAGCAAACCTGACCGCGCAGATCAACAAACTGGCTTAATCGCTACTTGTTGTTGCTTGTTTGAAAGAACCCGCTTAACGCGGGTTTTTTTATGTCTTCAGATTGCCGGCGGCGTAAACAGCGCCGAGTAGTCGCGGTTGCAGATTCGCTGCACCGCCGGGTGCTGAATCATCCTTTCGGCGAATATGGCGTGATACTCTTCCATCACGTTATCCACCCTGCCAATCTCGGTAATCTTGTCGTCTGAATAGAGATCGTGCGCGTACAGCGTCGGGGCAACGAAGATAGCGTTGTGCGCCTCGCCAAAAGCCTTCATCAAAGCCGCATCGTCGAACTCACCGAGGATCTCCACGTTCAGCCCCTGCGAGTTAAACCAGTTCAGCAGCTTACGTCCGAGCATAGACCGCCTACCCGGCACCAGCAGGCGGCGCTCTTCCAGGCAAGCAGGAAACGGTTTTTCCGGCGGCGGATTAATGCACCAGAAACTGACGCCGCATTCGCCAATTTTCACCGAGAACAAGCCTTCCTGCTGCGTGGAGTCGATTGGGCAATCCGAAATGATCATATCCAGCTTATGCTGGCTCAGCTGTTCCAGCAGCATCTCGTGAGTGGACTCAAAGCAGCGTAAATGAATCTGTTCATCTTCCACCACCGCCGCATCCAGCACACCGCTTACCAGCCGTTTGGACAACGCATCCGCCACGCCCACGTCAAAGAGCAGGTTCGACTCTTTGCGATAGTTAACGATATCCAGCATCTCCTGGCTCAGGGTGAACATCTTGTCCGCATAGCGGAACACCAGTTCGCCCAGCTCGCTCGGCTCAATGCCACGTCCTTTCCGCTTAAAAAGCTTGCCCTGTAAGCGCTCTTCCAGGGCTTTGATTTGCCCGGTAATAGTTTGTGGTGTCAGGTAGAGCGCCTCTGCCGCTCCCACGACCGAGCCCTGCTTGTAGACATGCCAGAAGTAATAGAGATGGTTATAGTTCAAATGAGACATCACGTTTTCACTCCCTGATAGTTTATCGGGAGAAGGCTTCCCTTCTCCCGGTTTCCTGTTATGCCTGGACAGCCTGTCCGGACAACTTCACCTTCAACAAGGTATAACCAATAACCGCGGCCAGTAACGACCCGATAAGAATGCCGAGTTTCGCCCAGACGATAAGCTCAGGCGCGCTGGCACCAAACGCCAGCGTCGAGATAAAGATCGACATGGTGAATCCAATACCGCACAGCACGCCGATGGCCATAATCTGACTAAAGGTGGTTCCGTTTGGCAATGACGCCAGCTTCAGCTTCAGCGCCAGCCAGCAGAACAGGCTGATACCCAGCGGCTTACCGATAAACAAACCAGCGATGATACCCAGCGGCAGCACAGAGGTGAGTCCGTCCAGGGTAACACCGGCCAGGGAAACACCCGCGTTGGCAAATGCAAACAGCGGCAGGATCATAAAGCCCACCCACGGATGAAGCACATGCTCCAGCTGTCTGGCAGGCGATTTGCCGTCCTGCTCCTTCAGCGGAATAAAGAAGCCAACGATGACGCCCGCCAGCGTGGCATGCACGCCAGACTTCAGCACCGCCGTCCACAGCACCATCCCCACCAGAATATAAATACCCGTGCGTCGGACGTTGAAGACGTTCAGCAACGCCAGCACCGCAATAGCCACGGCCGCCACGCTCAGCGACAGAACCGACAGATCGCTGGTGTAGAACAGCGCGATAATCACGATAGCGCCCAGGTCATCGATAATCGCCAGCGCCATCAGGAAAATTTTCAGTGCTACCGGGACGCGGCTACCGAGCAAGGCTAAGACCCCGAGCGCAAACGCGATATCCGTTGCGGCCGGGATCGCCCAGCCGTCACGCGCAATCGGATCCTGCCACGCAAACGCGAGAAAGAGCAACGCGGGAACGATCATCCCGCCAATCGCCGCGATCACCGGAAACGCCGCGCGCTGACGGCTGGCAAGAGAACCGATCACCAGCTCACGTTTGACCTCCAGGCCTACCAGCAGGAAGAACACCGCCATCAGCGCATCGTTGATCCACAGCAGCATGTTCTTGTTAATTTCCAGCGCCCCGACCTTCAGCTCGACGGGGGTTTCCAGAAATGCGTGATAGAGATCGCGCGTCATGCCCATATTGGCGAGCAGCATGGCGGCTGCAGCAGCAATAATCAGGATGACGCCGCCGGATGCCTCACTGCTAAAGAAACGGTGTAGTAATTTCACGTTTAAACTCTCTTTTACAACAATACCTCGGTAAAACCATAATATCAGCGCAAACAGATCGGTAAAAACAGATTAATATTGGTTATAGATTCAGTTTAACCGAGGAATAACGCTATAAAGCAAAAAGCCCGGAATCGCTTCCGGGCTTTAAAGGATAGTAACCAGCTGGCAGGTTAGCGGGTTAAATCGTCGAAGAATTTTTTGACGCCATCGAAGAAGCTTTTGGAGCGCGGGCTGTTTTTCTCACCCGTCGGGCCACCAAAGCTTTCCTGAAGCTCTTTCAGCAGCTGTTTCTGCTTGTCGTTCAGGCCGACCGGCGTTTCAACGACCACGCGGCATAACAGGTCACCCTGCGCGCCACCGCGAACGGATTTAACGCCTTTGCCGCGCATGCGGAACAGCTTCCCGGTCTGGGTTTCGCCAGGGATTTTCAGGTTAACGCGACCGTCCAGCGTCGGCACTTCGATTTCGCCGCCCAGCGCCGCCATCGCAAAGTTGATCGGCACTTCACAGTACAGGTTGTTACCTTCACGCTCGAAGATGGCGTGCTGTTTAACCTGAACCTGAACGTACAGATCCCCTGCCGGTGCGCCGTGCTCGCCAGCTTCACCCTCACCTGCCAGACGGATGCGGTCGCCCGTATCCACGCCTGCCGGGATCTTAACGGACAGCGTTTTGGTTTTCTCCACGCGACCGTGACCGTGGCATTTGGTGCACGGATCTTTAATCAGCGTACCGCGACCATGACAATGCGGACAGGCCTGCTGCACCGCGAAGAAGCCCTGGCGCATCTGCACCTGACCGGAACCGTGACAGGTTGGACAGGTCTGTGGCTGAGTCCCCGCTTTCGCGCCGCTGCCGTGGCAAACGTCACACTCTTCCAGCGTCGGGATACGGATCTCTTTGGTTACGCCACGAACCGCTTCTTCCAGCGTCAGGTCCATGTTATAGCGCAGATCTGCGCCGCGCGCCGCGCGCTGACGACCACGACCGCCGCCGAAGATATCGCCAAATACATCGCCAAAGATGTCGCTGAAATCAGCGCCGCCGCCGAAGCCGCCGCCACCAAATCCACCGCCGCCCATGCCGCCCTGTTCAAAGGCCGCGTGACCATACTGGTCATAAGCCGCACGTTTTTGTGCATCGGTCAGGACTTCGTAGGCTTCTTTAATCTCTTTAAATTTGGCTTCAGCCTCTTTGTCACCCTGATTACGGTCAGGGTGGAATTTCATGGCCAGGCGCTTATATGCCTTTTTGATTTCACGCTCTTCCGCAGTTTTCGGAACGCCTAAAATCTCGTAATAGTCTTGCTTTGCCATTGGTTTTTTTAAGCCCCTTAACATGCGAGCACGGGCGTGGAGAATACTCCTACGCCCGTGCCGATTAATTACCCTGCATCAGGGCGATTATTTTTTATCTTTCACTTCTTCGAACTCAGCGTCGACAACATCGTCGTCTTTCGCGTTGTTCTGAGAAGCATCAGCGCCCGCCTGCTGCTGTGCGTGCTGCTGCTGAGCGATTTCCATCAGCTTCTGAGAAACCTGTGCCAGCTCCTGCATCTTCGCTTCAATGTCCGCTTTGTCTTCGCCTTTCAGAGACGTTTCCAGCGCGCTCAGTGCAGTTTCGATCGCAGTTTTGTCTTCCGCTGGCAGTTTATCGCCCGCTTCTTCAACCTGCTTACGGGTGCTGTGCAGCAGATGGTCACCCTGGTTACGGGTCTGAACCAGCTCTTCGAACTTACGGTCGGATTCCGCGTTAGCTTCGGCATCACGAACCATTTTTTCGATTTCCGCTTCGTTCAGGCCAGAAGATGCCTTGATGGTGATCTTCTGCTCTTTACCGCTGTTTTTGTCTTTCGCAGACACGTGCAGGATACCGTCAGCATCGATGTCGAAGGTGACTTCGATCTGTGGCATGCCGCGTGGTGCCGGGTTAATACCGTCCAGGTTGAACTGACCCAGAGATTTGTTATCCGCCGCACGCTTACGCTCACCCTGAATCACATGGATGGTTACCGCAGACTGGTTGTCTTCAGCGGTGGAGAACACCTGGCTGTGTTTCGTCGGGATAGTAGTGTTTTTGTTGATGAGCGGAGTCATCACGCCACCCATGGTTTCGATACCCAGTGACAGCGGAGTAACATCCAGCAGCAGTACGTCTTTCACTTCACCCGTCAGAACACCACCCTGAACCGCAGCACCGATAGCAACCGCTTCGTCCGGGTTCACGTCTTTACGTGGCTCTTTACCAAAGAATTCAGCAACTTTCTTCTGAACCATTGGCATACGGGTCTGACCACCTACCAGGATAACGTCCTGAATATCAGACACGGACAGGCCAGCGTCCTGCAATGCAACTTTCAGCGGCTCGATAGAACGGTTCACCAGGTCTTCTACCAGGCTTTCCAGTTTCGCACGGGTCACTTTGATGTTCATGTGTTTTGGACCGGTCGCGTCTGCGGTGATGTACGGCAGGTTCACGTCGGTCTGCTGAGCGGAAGACAGTTCGATCTTCGCTTTCTCAGCGGCTTCTTTCAGGCGCTGCATGGCCAGCGGGTCGTTACGCAGGTCAATGCCCTGATCTTTCTTAAACTCGTCAACGAGGTAGTTGATCAGACGGGTATCGAAGTCTTCACCACCCAGGTGGGTATCACCATTGGTTGCCAGAACTTCGAAGGTTTTTTCGCCGTCAACGTCGTCGATTTCGATAATAGAGATATCGAAGGTACCACCACCCAGGTCGTAAACCGCGATAGTACGGTTACCAACTTCTTTATCCAGACCGTAAGCCAGTGCTGCTGCGGTTGGTTCGTTGATGATACGTTTTACTTCCAGACCTGCGATACGGCCAGCATCTTTGGTTGCCTGACGCTGAGCATCGTTGAAGTAAGCAGGTACGGTGATAACAGCTTCAGTTACCGGTTCACCCAGGTAATCTTCCGCGGTTTTCTTCATTTTCTTCAGCACTTCAGCAGAGATCTGCGGAGGTGCAGTTTTGGTGCCTTTCACATCAAGCCATGCATCGCCGTTATCGGCTGCGATGATTTTGTAAGGCATGATGGAAACGTCACGCTGAACTTCTTCGTCCTGGAAGCGGCGGCCAATCAGGCGTTTGATTGCAAACAGGGTGTTTTGCGGGTTTGTCACTGCCTGACGTTTAGCCGGCTGACCAACCAGAGTTTCACCATCCTGGGTATAAGCAATGATAGAAGGCGTGGTGCGATCGCCCTCGGCGTTCTCCAGCACACGTGCAGTAGTGCCATCCATAATCGCTACACAAGAGTTGGTAGTACCCAGGTCGATACCAATAATTTTACCCATCTAAACGTCTCCACTAAAAATTCAGTCAACATGTGGTTGTGTACCTGTAATAAGGGCAGAACGTGCTTTTTCAACTGCCCAGATTTGATTTTTTTCAGGTCCACACACTGCGGTTGCTTACAAGATGGGGTCACAACGGCATCCATCAAGGGGGAAGGATAAAAAATTTTTTAATTTCACCCCGATGAGATCATAGACGGCGCCGATGCCGCCCATTATGATGCCGCGCCCCGTCAGGTAGAACTGGCGCGGGTTTAACCATTTCACCATATTAATGATGATTTTTTTGAGGACTTATGGGCAACACTAAGTTGGCTAATCCGGCTCCGCTGGGCCTGATGGGTTTTGGCATGACCACCATTCTGCTGAACCTGCACAACATCGGGATGTTCCCGATGGACGGCGTAATCCTGGCGATGGGCATTTTTTACGGCGGTATCGCGCAAATTTTCGCGGGCCTGCTGGAATATAAGAAAGGCAATACCTTCGGCTTAACCGCCTTTACCTCTTACGGTTCGTTCTGGCTGACGCTGGTCGCCATTCTGCTGATGCCTAAAATGGGCCTGGCAGATGCTTCAAACGCCCATTTCCTGGGCGTGTACCTGGGACTGTGGGGCGTGTTCACCCTGTTCATGTTCTTCGGCACCCTGAAGGCGAACCGCGCGCTGCAATTCGTCTTCCTGAGCCTGACCGTGCTGTTCGCTCTGCTTGCCGCGGGTCACCTGGCGGATAACGAAGGCATCGTTCACGTTGCCGGCTGGGTCGGTCTGGTGTGCGGCGCAAGCGCTATCTACCTGGCAATGGGTGAAGTGCTGAACGAGCAGTTCGGCCGCACCGTATTACCGATTGGTGAAAAACACTGATCCCTCTGTCGTGCCCGCGTCGCGGGCACGACATCCCTCTGACTGGCGAAGCCACATCCCCAATACCAGCCCCATCAGCGATAACGCCAGCACGTACCATGCAGGTGCAAGGGGTGACAGCCCCATCAACACCGTGACCACAATCGGGGTCAGCCCACCGAAAATGGCATACGAGACGTTATAAGAGAAAGAGATGCCGGTGAAGCGTACCTCCGGCGGGAAGGCGCGGACCATTACGTACGGTACGGCGCCAACGACGCCCACGCACAGCCCGACGATGCCGTACAGCAGGAACAACTGTTCAGGATGGCTGCCCGCAAGATGGTAGAATGCCCAGCTCGACGCGGCCAGCAGCAGGCTGCCGACAATAAAGGTCACGCTGGCACCGAAACGATCCGCCGCCAGTCCCGCGGCCAGACAGCCAAAGCAGAGCATAATTGTCGCGATACTGTTCGCCTGTAACGTCACAGCAGGCGCAAAACCGTACTGTTTTTGCAGCCAGACCGGCGACATCAAAATGACCACCACGATACCCGCAGACAGCAGCCAGGTCAGAAGCATCGACACGACTACCGCTTTTTTATGCCGCACTACTACGGTTTTTACCGGCAATTCTTGCGCCAGCGCCTTCCGCTGCTGCATTTCCAGAAATACTGGCGTCTCCTGCAACCAACGTCGCAGGTACATTGCCACCAGCCCAAACGCCCCGCCCAGCAGGAACGGGATACGCCAGCCCCAGTCGTGAACGGCCTGTTGCGTCATGCTGGTATTGATGATGGTTGCAACCACGGAGCCAAGCAGGATCCCGATCGTCAGTCCTGCGGTCAGGGTTCCGCACGCAATGCCGATGCGGCGCACCGGGACGTGCTCAGCGACAAAAACCCACGCGCCCGGCACTTCCCCGCCGATGGCCGCGCCCTGGAGAATACGCATCAGTAGCAGCAATAACGGGGCGATAATGCCCATCGACTCATAGGTAGGCAAAAGGCCAATCGCCAGCGTCGGCACGGCCATCAGCAGGATGCTGAGGGTAAACATCTTCTTGCGCCCAACCAGATCGCCAAAGTGCGCCATAACAATGCCGCCCAGCGGACGCGCCAGATACCCGGCAGCGAAAATGCCGAAGGTTTGCACCTGACGCAGCCATTCAGGAATATCCGCCGGGAAAAACAGCGCCCCCACGACGGCGGCGAAGAAGACAAAGATGATGAAGTCGTAAAACTCCAGCGCGCCGCCCAGAGCAGCGAGCGTGAGGGTTTTGTAGTCCTGTCGATTCAGAGGTCGGGTGTTATGTGACATAGCGAACCATTGTGCATGTGTTGTGGATTATTTTTTACAGCAATCGTAAAGAAAAAATTACTATATCGTAAATCCATTTACACGCTACTGCGGCTGGCGCAAATGTCACATTTAAAGCATTTTCAGGAGATTGTTTCGCGGCGAGCGCTTTTAGGGCGAAATGCTGCTACCACGTTGCCGTCAGTTTCCACGTACGGACCGTCAAGCAGTTGTATACAATACGGTACACTCGCAAAGATACCGTGGACGATAACGCTCCCGTCTTCGGCTTTTACTCCTTCCAGCGTTTCTTTTATCGACTTCGGCTGCCCCGGCAGGTTCAGGATCAGCGCCTGTTTGCGGATCACCCCGACCTGACGGGAAAGAATGGCCGTCGGGACAAAGTGTAGACTGATCTGGCGCATCTGTTCACCGAAGCCCGGCATTTCACGATCGGCGATAGCCAGCGTCGCGTCCGGCGTTACATCGCGGCGCGCGGGGCCGGTTCCGCCCGTCGTCAGCACAAGGTGGCAGCTCATCTCATCCACCAGCTCACACAGGGTCTGCTCGATGATCGGCTGCTCGTCCGGGATCAGGCGAGTCTGGATCTCAAACGGGGTAGTGAGCGCGCTGCCCAGCCACGCTTCCAGAGCAGGGATGCCTTTATCCTGATAAACACCGCTGGAGGCGCGGTCAGAAATCGACACTAAGCCGATGCGTAAGGTATTCATATCCATTCCATTCAAAAAGTACTGATTAAAGGGAATGATACACGCAGAGAGAAAATTCAGACAGAGGCGGGGGAAAGAGGCGTGACCGGGAACCCGGTCACGCAGAATGATTACAGCAGGTCGCCGATCATTTTTTCCAGTTTTTCCTGGTCGATAGCAAACTTACGGATACCGTCCGCCAGTTTATCTACGGCCATTGGATCCTGGTTGTGCTGCCACAGGAACTCGGACTCGGTGATGCGCTCTGGGCGCGCTTTCACTTCACCGGTGTAGGACAGTTTACGCTCGATAGCTCCTTCGCTTTCTGCCAGCTCTTTCAGCAGCGCAGGGGCGATGGTCAGGCGGTCACAGCCAGCCAGCTCAATGATTTCACCGACGTTACGGAAGCTTGCGCCCATAACAACGGTCTCATAGCCGTGCTGTTTGTAGTATTCGTAGATTTCCGTCACGGAAATCACGCCTGGATCTTCAGACGCCGCATACTCTTTCTTGTCGGTGTTGGCTTTGTACCAGTCCAGAATACGGCCCACAAACGGAGAAATCAGGTATACGCCAGCTTCGGCACATGCACGCGCCTGTGCGAAGGAGAACAGCAGAGTCAGGTTACAGTTGATCCCTTCTTTTTCCAGCTGTTCAGCGGCGCGAATGCCCTGCCAGGTAGAGGCCAGTTTGATCAGGATACGGTCGTTGCTGATGCCCGCATCGTTGTACAGTTTGATCAGGCGTTTTGCTTTGGCAATAGACGCTTCGGTGTCGTAGGACAGGCGAGCATCAACTTCAGTAGAGATACGGCCAGGAACGAGCTTCAGGATTTCCAGACCGATGTTTACTGCCAGTTTGTCAGTCGCATCCACAACCTGCTGCGCGCGGTCATTGCTCTGTGCTTTTGCCCAGGTCACCGCCTCGTCGATCAGTTTGCGATACTCAGGGATCTGCGCGGCGTTAAGGATCAGAGAAGGGTTGGTTGTAGCATCCTGCGGCTGGTACAGCTTCATTGCCGCAATATCTCCGGTGTCAGCGACGACAGTGGTGAACTGACGAAGGGAGGTCAATTTATCCGTCATGATAGTGTTTCTCTTTTAACGTTCCCTGGATAATTCACACTACCGACAGCCTGCCAGCAGCGGAAAAATGACAGGTTTACTTGTTAGGGGGATGTAACCGGTCTGCCCTGATGATAACACGAGTGAGAGGCAGCGCAACCGCAGACAGTGCGCTTAGGCAGAGTATGATAAACTCAGAATATTAACAGGCTGCTAAGTAACAGCATGCACAATCAGTGGTAGCGCTTACATATTCACGTTGGCATCAACAAGAGGGACGTTAGTGCCTGATTTCTTTTTCTTTATTAACGAAGTCCTCTGGGGTTCTATCATGATATACCTGCTTTCAGGAGCAGGTATCTGGTTTACGTGGCGCAGCGGACTGATTCAGTTTCGCTATATTCGCAAATTTGGCAGAAGTCTGAAAAACAGCGTCACACCACAGCCGGGCGGCCTGACCTCGTTTCAGGCGCTCTGTACCAGCCTGGCCGCGCGCGTCGGCAGCGGTAACCTGGCCGGTGTCGCGCTGGCAATCGGCGCGGGCGGTCCGGGCGCGGTATTCTGGATGTGGGTGACGGCGATTATCGGTATGGCCACCTCCTTTGCTGAATGCTCGCTTGCGCAGCTCTACAAAGAAAAAGACGGCAACGGTCAATTTCGCGGCGGCCCCGCCTGGTATATGGCTCGCGGACTGGGAATGCGCTGGATGGGCGTCCTGTTCTCAATCTTTTTACTGATGGCCTATGGTCTTATTTTCAATACCGTTCAGGCTAATTCCGTCGCCCACGCGCTGCGCTTTGCCTTCAATTGTCCGGAGTGGCTGACGGGCAGCGCGCTTGCCCTTCTCACCCTGCTGACCATTGTGACCGGGCTGAGAGGGGTTGCCCGCCTGATGCAGTGGCTGGTTCCGCTGATGGCGCTGCTGTGGGTGTCAACCAGCCTGTTGGTATGCGCGATACATATCGACGAAGTGCCGAACGTCATCGTCACCATTTTCCAAAGCGCGTTCGGCTGGCGCGAAGCGGCTTCCGGCGCGCTGGGTTACACCCTTAGCCAGGCTCTCACTGCGGGTTTTCAGCGAGGCATGTTCTCCAACGAGGCGGGAATGGGCTCCACGCCGAATGCCGCCGCAGCGGCCGCATCCTGGCCCCCGCATCCCGCCGCGCAGGGCATTGTACAGATGATTGGCGTCTTCACAGACACCATTGTTATCTGCTCCGCCAGTGCGATGATAATGTTGCTGTCCGGCGCCGTTGAACATCCATCCGGCAGTACAGCAGGCATTCACTGGGTACAACAGGCGCTGGTCTCCCTCGTCGGCGGTTGGGGCGCAGGCCTTGTCGCCCTTGTCGTGGGGCTTTTTGCCTTCAGTTCTATTGTGGTGAACTATATCTATGCCGAGAACAACCTTATTTTCCTGAAAGTTGACTCGCGTCTGGCCCGCAACATCCTTCGCGCGGGTGTGCTGGCCATGGTATTTGTCGGTTGCCTGCTCAGCATGCCGATGATCTGGCAACTGGCGGATGTCATTATGGCGCTGATGGCCATCACCAATTTGACGGCAATTTTGCTTCTTTCACCGGTTGTGGCGCTGATCGCGCGCGATTATCTGCGTCAGCGCAAGCTCGGCGTACAGCCCGTCTTTGACGCCTCACGCTATCCCGAAATCGAATCACAAATTGCTCCTGGCACCTGGGATGATTTGCCGCGGCAATAACAGCTATCGATCAATTCAGGGCGATTTTTTGTTAAAGTCGCTCTAAATTTCCTGCAAGGACTGGATATGCTGATTCTGATTTCACCTGCCAAAACGCTCGACTACCAGAGCCCGCTCGCCACTGAGCGTTATACCCAGCCGGAATTGCTGGACTACTCGCAACAGCTGATCCACGAGGCGCGTAAGCTTTCGGCTCCGCAAATCGCTTCGCTGATGAGCATCAGTGATAAACTCGCCGACCTGAACGCCACCCGTTTTCATGAGTGGCAGCCTGACTTCACGCCCGCTAACGCCCGTCAGGCGCTGTTGGCCTTCAAAGGTGACGTCTACACTGGCCTGCAAGCAGAAACGTTTAGCGAAGCCGATTTCGATTTTGCCCAGCAGCATCTGCGCATGTTATCCGGCTTGTACGGGGTGCTGCGCCCGCTGGATCTGATGCAGCCGTATCGTCTGGAGATGGGTATCCGCCTGGAAAATGCCAAAGGCAAAGATCTGTACCAGTTCTGGGGCGATGTCATTACCGATAAGCTTAACGCGGCGCTGCAAGCCCAGGGGGACAACGTGGTGATCAACCTGGCCTCCGATGAGTACTTCAAATCGGTGAAGCCGAAAAAGCTGGATGCGGACATTATCAAGCCGGTGTTCCTCGACGAGAAAAACGGCAAATTTAAAGTGATCAGCTTCTACGCCAAAAAAGCGCGCGGTCTGATGAGCCGTTTCATCATTCAAAACCGCCTGACGAAGCCAGAGCAGCTCACTGGCTTTAACAGTGAAGGGTATTTCTTCGACGAGGCATCGTCAGGAAAAAACGAGCTGGTGTTTAAGCGTCACGAGCAATAAAAGACAACCCCGCCAGCTGGCGGGGTTTGTGTTAATGGTGCTTCCGGTCCGGCCCCGGGCGATGATCGTCATGACGGTGATGATCGTGACGATCGCGATGTTCATCGTGCGGACGCCAGTGGTTATCGCGCCAGTCATAGTGCGCTTTCCACCAGTCATGGTCGCGCCAGCGGCCGCCATCCCAGTAGTGTCCGTTATTATCCTGATCGCCAATTTGCAGTTTTACCGCAGGGACGAGGGTGATCTCAGCTGCCTGCACCGCCATGGGAGCGACCAGCATCAGTGAAAGCGCGATAAGTGCAGGTTTCAGTGTAGACATAGGTGACTCCTTATTCTTCTTGCCCAACGTGGGCCGATGTAAGGAGAGTACGTGATGGGAACGGTGGATGTTATTCTCTGCAATCCTAAACCCTAAGTAACCGCATTTATTGGGAATTTCTGCTTTTTTCCTGCTGTTTTTCTCCTTATTTTCTCCATAAAAAAGCCGGGTGGCGGCTTCGCCTTACCCGGCCTACTTTCTGAAATGTTCCAGGCCCGGTAAGGCGTAGCCGCCACCGGGCAATAAACTCACGCTCGGGTCATCATCAGCTTACGCAGTGCGGCAAAGTCTGCGGGCAGCTCATGGGACAGCAACGGCAGGTCGGCGCGCTCGGCCAGCTCTTTTGGCAGCGGCAGCGTTTCACCCAGGATCGCTTCCACGCTCTCTTTGAACTTGGCCGGATGGGCGGTACCGAGGAACAGGCCATACTCACCCGGTTGAAGCTGATCGCGCAGGGCACGATAGGCAATCGCCGCGTGCGGCTCAGAGGTATAGCCCACCGCTTTCAGCTCGCGCATGGTGGCTTTCGTGGTTTCGTCCGTCACCGCTGCGTAGCCCAGGTCGCCCAGACGCCAGACCTTACGGCGGAACAGCTCTTCCACACGCGGCCAGTTGTTAGGCTGTGACACATCCATCGCATTGGAGAGCGTGGCTTGCGTCGCGTTCGGCGCCCATTTTCCGTCCTTCAGGAAACGCGGCACGGTGTCGTTGGCGTTGGTAGCGGCGATAAAGCGCTTCACCGGCAGGCCGAGTGATTTCGCCAGCAGGCCCGCCGTCAGATCGCCGAAGTTCCCGCTTGGCACGGAAACTACCAGCTGATTGCGCGCGTCCTGCGGCAGCTGGGCCACCGCTTCGAAGTAGTAGCAGATCTGCGCCAGCAGACGGCTGATGTTGATGGAGTTGGCAGAGTTCAGCCCCAGCGCCGCCTTCAGCTCTTCGTCATCAAAGGCCTGCTTCACCAGCGCCTGGCAGGCATCGAAATCGCCGTCGATCGCCACGGTTTCAATGTTGCCCCCAAGAGTGCAGAACAGTTTTTCCTGAAGCGGGCTGATTTTGCCTTTCGGATAGAGGATCACCACGCGGACGTTTTTCAGGCCGTAGAACGCATGAGCCACCGCCGCACCGGTATCACCTGAGGTCGCGGTCAGGATGGTCACCGGTTTGTCGCCGCTGATGTGGGTCAGCATCTGCGCCATGAAGCGACCGCCGAAATCTTTGAACGCCAGCGTCGGGCCGTGGAACAGCTCCAGACAGCCAACGTCAGGCTCCACCTGCTTCACCGGGGCCGGGAAAGCAAACGCCGCGCGCACGCGCTCTTCGAGCAGCTCCTGCGGGATTTCGTCGCCAATAAACGCAGACAGAATTTTGGTGCTGCGGGTGACAAAGTCCTGCTTAAGCAGTTCATCGATTTCAGTCAGTTGAAATTCCGGCAGGTCGTGGGGGAAGAACAGCCCCTGATTTTTGCCCAAACCCTGCGTTACCGCCTGCGCAAAGCTGACCTGCTCGTTATGATCTTTAAGGTTGTAGAGTTTCATTCGTTATCCCAGTACTCGTGCGCCAGCCGTGTCCAGACGGCAAATATGAACAAAGCCTTCCTGATTTTGCAGGTAGTGTTTAGAGAGCCAGTCCGCCACACGCTGCGCGGTGTCTGGCTTGTCGCATAAGGCGAACAGCGTCGGGCCGGAGCCGGAGATGCCGCACGCCTGTGCGCCGATATCCATGGATGCCTGTCGCGCTTCGTTAAAGCCCGGCAGCAGCTTCGTGCGATACGGCTCGGCAATAACGTCTTTCATCAGTTTCGCCGCCAGCTGCGGCTGTCGGGTATAGCAGGCATGAATAAAGCCCGCCAGATGACGCCCGTGGGCGATACAGTCCTGACGACGATACTGCGCCGGCAGGATCGCACGCGCTTCGGCGGTAGAAACCTTAATGCCCGGATAGGCAAGCACCCACAGCCACTCATCAAACCCTGGCACCTGCTGGCTGATGATGCCATTTTCTTCAATCATCAGCTGCATGCCGCCAAGGAAGCACGGCGCCACGTTATCATAATGAATGCTGCCGGAGATGCGCCCTTCCAGCTCGCCCATCAGCGCCAGCAGGCGGCTGTTGTTCAGCGGCTTGCCGCAGTGCTCATTCATCGCCACCAGCGCGGCGACCACCGAGCAGGCGCTGGAGCCGAGTCCCGAACCAATCGGCATGCTCTTTTCCAGCGTCATGGCGACCGGCACGTTTTTACCGATCTCCTGACAGAAGCGTTCCCAGCACTGATAAACGATATTCTCACGCGGTTCAGGCGGCAGCTTGCTGGCAAAACGGCCGACGTTATTCAGGCTGAAGCGCTCTGCCGCCTCAACCGTTACCGTATCGCCCAGCAGCGAACCATCCACCGGCGTAACCGCCGCGCCCAGCACGTCAAATCCGACGCTCATATTGGCGCTGGAAGCCGGGGCATATACTTTAACCATCTTAAACTCCTAACTTCCATGACAGGGTACGCAGCAGATCGGCAAACACGCCCGCCGCCGTGACATCATTCCCTGCGCCATAGCCGCGAAGTACCAGCGGCAATGGCTGATAATAATGGCTGTAGAACGCCAGGGCGTTCTCGCCGTTTTTCACCTTGTACAGCGGATCGTTGCCATCCACTTCGGCAATCTTCACGCGGCAGACGCCGTCTTCTTCAATATTGCCAACATAGCGCAATACCTTACCTTCATCACGGGCTTTCGCAACGCGGGCGGCAAAGGCGTCGTCAAGCTGCGGCAACCTGGCCATAAAAGCGCTGACGTCGCCGCTGTCATCAAATTCTGCTGGCAGCACCGGCTCAATCACGATATCCGAAAGCTCCAGCTCGCGGCCGGTTTCGCGCACCAGGATCAGCAGCTTACGCGCCACATCCATACCGGAGAGGTCGTCGCGCGGATCCGGCTCGGTGTAGCCCAGCTCGCGCGCGGCGCGGGTGGCTTCCGACAGGCTCATCCCTTCGTCCAGCTTGCCGAAGATAAACGACAGGGAGCCGGAGAGGATGCCGGAGAAACGCTGTAGTTCGTCGCCCGCGTTCAGCAGGTTTTGCAGGTTCTCGATGACCGGCAGGCCTGCGCCCACGTTGGTGTCATACAGAAACTTGCGGCGCGACTTGCTCGCCGCCAGACGCAGCTGGTGATAGTAATCCATCGACGAGGTGTTGGCCTTTTTGTTCGGCGTCACCACATGGAAACCTTCGCGCAGGAAATCCGCGTACTGATCGGCCACAGCCTGGCTGGAGGTACAGTCGACGATCACCGGGTTAAGCAGGTGATACTCTTTCACCAGACGGATCAGACGACCCAGGTTGAACGGCTCTTTCGCCTCTTCCAGTTCCGCCTGCCAGTTTTCCAGGTTCAGACCGTGGACGTTAGTCAGCAACGCTTTCGAGTTCGCAATTCCGCAGACGCGCAAATCGATATGTTTCTTCTTAAGCCACTCCTGCTGGCGCTTTACCTGCTCCAGCAGCGCGCCGCCGACGCCGCCGACGCCCACCAGGAACAGCTCAATCACCTGGTCGGTGTTGAACAGCATCTGATGCACCACGCGCACGCCGGTAGTGGCGTCATCGTTATCCACGACAACGGAAATTGAACGCTCTGATGAGCCCTGGGCAATCGCCACGATATTGATATTGGCCCGCGCCAGGGCGGCAAAGAATTTGGCGGAGATTCCGCGCAGGGTGCGCATGCCGTCGCCTACCACGGAGATCACGGCCAGACGCTCCTGAATAGAGAGCGGCTCCAGCAGCTCTTCTTTCAGCTCCAGGTAGAACTCTTCTTCCAGCGCGCGACGGGCGCGCAGGCAATCGCCCTGCGGGACGCAGAAGCTGATACTGTATTCGGAAGAAGACTGCGTGATCAGCACCACGGAGATCCCATTACGGGACATGGCCGCAAACACGCGTGCCGCCATGCCAACCATACCTTTCATACCCGGGCCAGAGACGCTGAACATCGCCATGTTATTAAGGTTCGAAATGCCTTTTACCGGCAGGTCATCTTCATCAGCGCTGGCGCCAATCAGCGTACCCGGCGCCTGCGGATTACCGGTGTTTTTAATCAGGCAAGGGATCTGGAACTGGGCAATCGGGGAGATGGTACGCGGGTGAAGCACTTTGGCGCCGAAGTAGGAAAGCTCCATCGCTTCCTGGTACGACATCGACTTCAACAGCCTGGCGTCCGGCACCTGGCGCGGGTCACAGGTATATACACCATCAACGTCAGTCCAGATCTCACAACAGTCTGCACGTAAACAGGCCGCCAGCACGGCAGCGGAGTAGTCAGAGCCGTTACGCCCCAGCACCACCAGTTCGCCCTTCTCGTTACCGGCGGTGAAGCCTGCCATCAGGATCATGTGGTCAGACGGGATTTTGCTCGCCGCAATGCGGCGTGTCGACTCGGCAATGTCGACGGTGGATTCAAGGTAGTGTCCCACAGCCAGCAGTTTTTCAACCGGATCGATGACCGTCACGTGGTGACCGCGCGCTTCCAGCACGCCCGCCATGATGGCGATAGAGAGTTTTTCACCCCGGCAAATTAGCGCCGCGTTGATGCTGTCCGGGCATTGACCCAGCAGGCTGATACCGTGAAGGACATGTTTAATCTGGGCAAATTCGAGTTCAACGGTGGTTTTCAGCTGCGCCAGCGGGAAGCCAGGCTGGGCGTCTGCCAGCCCCTGAAGCAGTTCAGCGAAGATACGTTCGGCGTCGCTGATGTTCGGAAGTGCATCCTGGCCACCGATGGTTTTTTCAATCATCGCCACCAGGTGGTTCGTGATTTTTGCCGGGGCAGAGAGCACGGTAGCAACCTGCCCCTGCCTGGCGTTACTTTCCAGGATATCGGCAACACGCAGAAAACGCTCTGCATTTGCCACTGATGTACCGCCGAACTTCAACACTCGCATGGTTCTACCTCATTTCCTTTAGCCGAAAAAAAAGCCCGCACTGTTCAGGTGCGGGCTTTTTTCTGTTTTTCCTGTACGCGTCAGCCCGCATCGTTACCTGTGGTAATGATGATGGTTGTAGTAATGGTGGTGATGCTGATGCGTTTCATGGATGTTGTGTACTCTGTCATTATTATCTGTCTGTGCTCTATTCTTTTAGGGTTAAAGGATCGGACACCTTAAGTCAATGAATTTTTAATTTGATCACAATTCGGGACATTCTCACGTCCCGCTGCGTGCAGAATTATTTTCATCGGAATACCCCAGATGCAACCCCAGACATTAGCAGGATCGGCCATAATAAAAACTTATGACACTATTTTACTCGGCTAATTTTTTTTCAATATCATGAAGCAATCGGTGCAGCATTGCCGTGTCGCGCTGTTCAAGACGCCCCAGGCGCTGCTGTAACCAGTCCACCATTTTTTGATCGTCAGCGACGCCCAGTTGCTCGAGAAGCTTATCTGCACGAATACGCAGCGCCGCCAACTGGTTTTCATCCGTTACTGACGCTGGCGGCTGAGAAATTTGTATTAAGGATGCTAATTGATAGCAGTACACCATCACCGCCTGCCCCAGATTGAGTGACGGATAATCCGCCACCATCGGCGCGCCCGTCAGGACGTCAGCCAGTTCCAGTTCTTCGTTAGTCAGCCCGGAATCTTCTCGCCCAAACACCAGCGCGGCTTTCTCCAGCCACTGGCTTTTCTCTTCCAGCATTGGCACCAGTTCAGCAGGCGTGGCGTAATAATGAAACTTCGCCCGGCTGCGCGCGGTCGTCGCGACGGTAAACGAAATATCGTGCAGCGCCTCAGCGAGCGTAGCGTAAGTGGTTATATTATCGAGAATATCACCCGAACCGTGCGCCACCCATCGCGCAGCAGGCTCCAGATGCGCCGCGCTGTCTACGATACGCAAATCGGTAAAACCCATGGTCTTCATGGCACGCGCCGCAGCGCCAATATTTTCAGCTCTTGCTGGTGCCACCAGCACAATCGACAGATGCATTTATGCTCTCTTTTTAATCAGTTAGCAGGTAAAAATGTGATTCACTTCAACATATTACGCAGCACGAATTTACAATTTTGCAACACAAATCACCGAAATAGCGTTTCATAACAATTAAAAAAAGCTAAACTATTTTGTGGCTGAACAATCAGTTAGAATGTTAACAGAAGTCCATTATCCTTATGTTTTGTAATGATAATGACCTTATGAATACTCTTTTCCGATTGGATTCGTACCGTTTATCAATCAATGTCCGCAACTAGTTGGTTTATTGAAAAATTGTGACAAAGGCTAGCATTCAGCTACGATGATTTCATCAAACTGTTAACGTGCTACAATTGAACTTGATATATGTCAACGAAGCGTAGTTTTATTGGGTGTCCGGTGTCACTTAGCCTGTTATGTTGCTGTTAAAATGGTTAGGATGACAGCCGTTTTTGACACTGTCGGGTCCAAAGGGAAAGTACCCACGACCAAGCTAATGATGTTGTTGACGTTGATGGAAAGTGCATCAAGAACGCAATTACGTACTTTAGTCACGTTAAGCCGATCATGTTAATTTGCGACATGCATCAGGCAGGTCAGGGACTTTTGTACTTCCTGTTTCGATTTAGTTGGCAATTTAGGTAGCAAACATGCAGACCCCGCACATTCTTATCGTTGAAGACGAGTTGGTAACACGCAACACGTTAAAGAGCATTTTCGAAGCAGAAGGCTACGATGTCTTTGAAGCGACCGATGGCGCAGAGATGCATCAGATCCTTTCTGAAAATGATATCAACCTGGTGATTATGGATATCAATCTGCCGGGCAAAAACGGGCTTCTTCTGGCGCGCGAACTGCGTGAACAGGCGAACGTCGCGTTGATGTTCCTGACAGGCCGTGACAACGAGGTTGATAAAATTCTTGGTCTGGAAATCGGCGCGGATGACTACATCACCAAGCCGTTCAACCCTCGCGAGTTAACCATTCGTGCACGCAACCTGCTGTCCCGCACCATGAATCTGGGTACGGTCAGTGAAGAGCGTCGTAGCGTCGACAGCTACAAATTCAACGGCTGGGAACTTGATATCAATAGCCGTTCGCTGATTAGCCCGAACGGTGAGCAGTACAAACTGCCGCGCAGTGAATTCCGCGCGATGCTGCACTTCTGCGAAAACCCGGGCAAGATCCAGTCCCGTGCAGAACTGCTGAAGAAAATGACCGGTCGTGAGTTGAAGCCACACGATCGTACCGTTGACGTAACCATCCGTCGTATTCGTAAACATTTCGAATCTACGCCTGATACGCCGGAAATCATCGCCACGATCCATGGTGAAGGCTATCGTTTCTGCGGTGACCTCCAGGAGTAATCCTCCCGTCACGCAGTAAAAAACGGCGCTTTTGCGCCGTTTTTTTTATCAATGCCACGGCATAATCGGCACCGCGCTAATCGCGTTTTTCGGTGAGCCTTCCACGACTTTGTCGGAATAAGCCAGATAAGCCAGTGTGTTACGCTTCGCGTCATAAAAACGGACCACCTGTAGCTTTTTGAACACCAGCGAGGTCCGTTTCTGGAATACAACGTCGCCCTGCGCTTTGCCGTTTTTAATTTTGTCACTCAATTCCACCGGACCAACCTGCTGACAGGAGATGGCCGCGTCAGACGTGTCTTCAGCCAGCCCCAGGCCGCCTTTAATCCCGCCGGTCTTCGCCCGGCTGACATAGCAGGTGACGTTTTTAACGTCCGGATCGTCAAAGGCCTCCACCACAATTTTGTGGTCCGGCCCAAACATTTTAAACACGGTGTCCACGGAGCCAATTTGCTCCGCCTGTGCCATGCGCCCTGCCATCAGCGCCAGTGCTGCAAAGACTAAAACCTTGTATTTCATATTGTTACCATTCATAAAAATTACGCTGAGCGATTATTCAACAGGTTAGATAAAAATGTAGCAAGATCACAGGATTAGAATATATCCGCACTTAAATCACCACAAAAAGCATTTATGCGCAAAAAAAACACTGAATGCTAAAACGTCAAAAAATGCTATTATCCGCTAACCTGTAAACAGGCACCTGCGGCAGTTTTAAGGATGAGGATAGTATATGGATCAGGCTGGAATTATTCGCGACCTGCTCACCTGGCTGGAAGGTCATCTCGACCAGCCTTTGTCACTGGATAATGTGGCGGCAAAAGCAGGCTATTCCAAGTGGCATCTGCAAAGGATGTTCAAGGATGTCACCGGTCATGCTATCGGTGCCTATATTCGCGCACGTCGTTTATCAAAGTCTGCTGTCGCGTTGCGCCTGACCGCGCGACCAATCCTTGATATTGCCCTGCAATATCGCTTCGATTCACAGCAAACCTTCACTCGCGCCTTTAAAAAACAGTTCTCGTTAACGCCAGCGCTTTATCGCCGCTCGCCGGACTGGAGCTCCTTTGGTATGCGTCCGCCGCTGCGTCTGGGCGAGTTTGCGATGCCAAAATATGAAATCATCACCCTGCCGGAAACGCACCTGGTCGGCACCACGCAGAGCTACTCCTGTTCCCTGGAGCAGATCTCCGAGTTCCGCCATCAGATGCGCGTTCAGTTCTGGCGCGAATTTTTAAGTCACGCTCCGGCGATCCCGCCGATTCTGTATGGCCTGAACGAAACGTATCCAAGCCAGGAAAAAGACGACGAGCAGGAAGTGTTCTATACCACGGCGCTGACGCCTGACATGGCGAACGGTTACATTCATGGCTCGAAGCCTGTCGTGCTGGAAGGCGGCGAGTATGTGATGTTCTCATACGAAGGGTTAGGAACGGGCGTTCAGGAGTTCATCCTGACCGTTTACGGGACCTGCATGCCAATGCTGAATCTGAATCGCCGTAAAGGTCAGGACATTGAGCGCTACTATCCGGCGCAAGATGCAAAACCGGAAGAAGGCCCTATCAATCTGCGGATGGAATTCCTGATTCCGGTACGTCGTTAACGCTGCAACTCATCCAGTGCAGGGGCATCAAGATGCGAAATGTCCCCTGCCATCTCAACCACCCACCCCGATGCCAGCCAGGCACTTTCCTGATAGTCGATACGGGAAATGGAACAGTTGCGCAGACGCAAACGGCGCTCGGCGTAAGCCGGCAGCCCCAGAATGGTACTCACCAGGCAACCCAGCGCGATACCGTGGCTCACCAGCAGCGGTCGGCTACCTGCCGGGAGTTTCAGGCACTCGGCCAGCGCGGCATGCATGCGCACGCTCAGCTCCTGCATGGATTCCCCCTCAGGGATGCGACCATCTTCAGTGCCGTTCACCAGCGTGCGACGCCAGCCTTCTTCGGTTTCCGTCAGCGTATCGATAGGGCGTTTTTCCAGCACGCCCATATCCAGCTCGCGCAGGCGCGGTTCAAGGGTCACGTCGCAGCCACAGGCATCGGCGATGATGCGTGCCGTCTGCTGCGTGCGGCCTAAATCACTGGAGATGACGTGAGTGATACCCAGCGTTCTGGCGCGCTCCGCCACCTGCCACGCTTGCTGCACACCTTTGTCGGTGAGAGGACTGTCTGACTGGCCTTGAATACGTCGCTCGGCGTTCCACTGCGTTTCACCGTGGCGAACAAGGTATACCTGTAACATGCTTTTTTTCCGTTATACTGCGATGAATTTTTTAAATCGAGCTTAATTATGCACCATGTTGTCTCTGCTACCACCAATCCTGCCAAAATTCAGGCAATTCTAAGGGCATTTGAAGAGATCTTCGGCGAAGGATCCTGCCATATTGACGCCGTCGGCGTCGAGAGCGGTGTGCCGGAACAGCCGTTTGGCAGCGAGGAAACACGCGCTGGCGCACGAAATCGCGTGGCGAATGCAAAAGCCGCCGCGCCAGATGCTGACTTCTGGGTCGCGATTGAAGCAGGTATCGACGAAGGGGCGACCTTCAGCTGGGTTGTCATCGAAAGCCGCGAGCAGCACGGCGAAGCGCGTTCAGCCACGCTGCCGCTGCCGGAGGTCATACTGGAGAAAGTCCGCGCGGGTGAGGCGCTGGGGCCGGTAATGTCGCACTACACCGGCATTGATGAGATTGGTCGTAAAGAGGGGGCGATTGGCGTCTTTACCGCGGGCAAGCTCACCCGTTCGAGCGTTTACCACCAGGCCGTTATTCTGGCGTTAAGTCCGTTCCATAACGCGATTTATCGTTAAGTTTGTAGGCCGGATTAGGCGAAGCCGTCATCCGGCGTTTTTAAGCAATACCGCTTCCAGCCACTGACGCAGTTCAACCGGCGCCGACTTCAGGCTGTTTGAACCCCGGGTAATCGTCGCGATGCCCGCGCCCAGCTCGTTTTTCAGTTCACGCTGGCTCATTTCGCCACGCAGCAGTTCCTCAATAATGCGTACCCGTGTACCCAGCGCTTCACGCTCGTCTGGCGTCAGCATCAGCTGTAGCAAGGGTAAATGCAGATCTTTGTCGTAAGACTGGCGGAGCAACTCCACAAAACGAAGCCACTCCTGATGACGCTGTTCGGCCATGGCCGAGGAATACGGGGAATGCTGGGTCATGTTATGCTGCCTCTTGTACTCATTAGCGAGTACAGCATAACACAACCCGCGCCGATCAGTAACGTCTCTGCCACTCGGCATCGCTCATCAGGGCATCTTTCTCCCCCATGAAGTGCCGATAGTAGGCGTCATACGCCAGCACGTTCTTCACATATCCGCGCGTTTCCGAGAACGGAATGCTCTCGACGAACGCCACGGCGTCGAGTCGCCCTGCGCTGTTACCAAGCCATGTCCGCACGCGGCCTGGCCCGGCGTTGTACGCCGCTGACGCGAAGATACGGTTATTACCGAACTGCTGATAGACGTACTGCAAGTAGCTGGTACCGATGTTGATGTTGGTCTCCGGATCCAGCAGCTGGGACGGGCTGCTGTAGCCTGGGATATTAAACATCTTCACCGTGTGCGTCGCGGTGCCCGGCATAATTTGCATCAGGCCGCTGGCCCCCACCGGCGAACGCACTTTCGGGTTCCAGGCGCTTTCCTGACGGGCAATGGCCATCGCGTAGCTTTGCGGAATATCTTTGCCGCTGGTGTAGCGATCGAACAGATCCTTATAAGCCAGCGGGAAACGCTCTTCGAGATGATCCCACAGCTTGCCGGCGATCGTCGCCTGCACGCTCAGATCCCACCAGCGATTATCAAACGCATAGCGGGCAAGCTGCGCCTTCTCGTCGGTGGTACGGCTGGTGACCAGGTTGGCCCATTCGCTGCGCGCGGTATTATCCAGATTCCAGTACATCAGCTCGCGCACGCGCGCCATTTCCGGACCCTGCGTCAGCGCCGGGTTCGCGTTGGCTGGCGCTTTGTCGATCTTCAGGGTGTACTCCTCGCCCAGACGCTGCGCCGCCGCCATCGGGTAGAAGCCGCGCTGCTGCATCAGGGAGTGGAGGATCGCTTTGGCTTCGTCTTCACGACCACGCTCCAGCAGCAGGTCCGCCTGCCAGTAACGCCATTCATCTTTCTCTTTAGCATCCATCGGCAGGCGCGCTAGCCAGGTATTGAGGCCACGACGATCGCCCGTTCCCAGCGCCATGCGCACGCGACGCTCCACCAGCGAGACAGAGTTTGAACGCATTACCGCGTCGTCACGCCAGCGCGCCTGTTCGTCGGTGACATCTGTTCCCATCAGTCGCCATGCCACAATATCGCGCAGTTCCTGGGTTTGATCGTCATTAAGCTGCTGGGCCTGCACCAGCTGCGGGATCATCAGCCGGGCGTTTTCCACATCCTCACGCGCCACGCTGGCAAAGGCCACCGCCGCCATCTGGCGGGTAAAATCGGTCGCGCCGGTGGTACGCGCAAACGTCAGCACGGTATTGGGATCGTTTGCCAGACTGATAACGGCAGAGGCAATGGTCTGATAATCCGCGGGCATCTGGCCCGCCAGCACGGTGACCAGCCGGGTGTTACCGGCCTTCATCGCCAGGCGAATACGTTCCAGGTAAGAGAGCGGATCCTGCTTGCCCGAGGCGCGCCAGGCGCTGAACAGCGGGTCACAGGCGTTTGGCTGGCTTTTGCCCGTCAACCACAGCTCTTTCGCGCCGGTCCAGGCTTCCTCCTGCTGACCGGTCGCCCATTTCGCATAATAGTAATTACACTGCGCTTCCGTCGCGCCCGGTTTATCCGGGCTGAAAGCCAGCAGGCCGCGCCAGTCTTCGCGACGGGCCAGCTCGTTCACAAACCGGGACTTCAGGGTGCGCGCAGGCGGCAGTGTCGGGTTCGCCTGAATGAAGTTATTTACGGTGACGGTCGGTTGATTCATGAGATCATCAGTGATCTGACGATACTCCAGATACGGATACAGCGGATAATCCTTCAGCGTCGGCATCAGCGCCTGCACGGTATCCATCTGCTTGTTGTCCCATGCCTGCTTAATCTGGGCATAGCGGTTACGTTGTTCATCCAGTGAATCGGCATGCACCGCCTGGCTTACCGCCATTACGCATACGCTGGCAGCCAGCAGACGCCAGACCACCCGTTTGGCTTTTTCCACAAGCTCTTCCTCATTGTTTTTCGTCAGTTGCAGCGTCTTGCCACGTTAAAGTTACCTCAACTTATGCTAACCAGGCATCCCACAACGCGCCACGTCATGGACACTTTTTTACCTTTCTTGCGCGTTTTAACACTCCCGACGTTCCTGGCTGGGATTAGGGCGTGAAAAAGGCTACACTTCGAGGCTGAAATTCATTCTCATCACGATAAAAGAGGCGAAGTCCAACGTGGCTCAATTCGTTTATACCATGCATCGTGTCGGCAAAGTTGTCCCGCCGAAACGTCATATTCTTAAAAATATCTCGCTGAGCTTTTTCCCGGGCGCAAAAATCGGTGTTCTGGGTCTCAACGGTGCCGGTAAGTCCACCCTGCTGCGCATCATGGCCGGCATCGATACAGACATCGAAGGTGAAGCCCGTCCGCAGCCTGGCATCAAGATCGGCTACCTGCCGCAGGAACCTCAGCTGAACCCGGAACACACCGTGCGTGAATCCGTTGAAGAAGCGGTATCCGAAGTGGTTAACGCCCTGAAAGGTCTGGATGAAGTGTATGCCAAATACGCCGAGCCGGATGCGGACTTCGACAAACTGGCCGCTCAGCAAGGCAAATTTGAAGAGATTATCCAGGCGCACGACGGTCACAACCTGAACGTGCAGCTGGAGCGCGCGGCAGATGCCCTGCGTCTGCCGGACTGGGATGCGAAAATCGCGAATCTCTCCGGTGGTGAACGCCGCCGCGTGGCGCTGTGCCGCCTGCTGCTGGAAAAACCAGACATGCTGCTGCTCGACGAACCGACCAACCACCTGGATGCGGAATCCGTGGCGTGGCTGGAACGCTTCCTGCACGACTTCGAAGGCACCGTGGTGGCAATTACCCACGACCGCTACTTCCTCGACAACGTGGCGGGCTGGATCCTGGAGCTGGACCGCGGCGAAGGTATTCCGTGGGAAGGTAACTACTCCTCCTGGCTGGAACAGAAAGATCAGCGTCTGGCGCAGGAAGCGTCTCAGGAAGCGGCGCGCCGTAAATCTATTGAGAAAGAGCTGGAGTGGGTGCGTCAGGGCGCGAAAGGCCGTCAGTCCAAGGGCAAAGCCCGTCTGGCACGCTTCGAAGAGCTGAACAACACCGAATACCAGAAGCGTAACGAAACCAACGAACTGTTTATCCCGCCTGGAGCACGTCTGGGGGATAAAGTGGTTGAAGTGACCAACCTGCGTAAGTCATACGGCGACCGCCTGCTGATCGACGATCTGACCTTCTCCGTACCGAAAGGCGCTATCGTCGGCATCATCGGTCCGAACGGCGCGGGTAAATCCACCCTGTTCCGCATGATGTCCGGTCAGGAACAGCCTGACAGCGGCTCTATCACCCTGGGTGAGACCGTGAAGCTGGCCTCCGTTGACCAGTTCCGTGACGCGATGGACAACAGCAAAACCGTGTGGGAAGAAGTCTCCGGCGGTCTGGATATCATGCGTATCGGCAACACCGAGATGCCAAGCCGCGCCTATGTTGGCCGCTTTAACTTCAAGGGCACCGACCAGGGCAAACGCGTGGGCGAGCTGTCTGGCGGTGAGCGTGGTCGTCTGCACCTGGCGAAGCTGCTTCAGGTTGGCGGCAACGTTCTGCTGCTCGACGAACCTACCAACGACCTGGACATCGAAACCCTGCGCGCGCTGGAAAACGCCCTGCTGGAATTCCCGGGCTGCGCCATGGTTATCTCGCACGACCGCTGGTTCCTTGACCGTATCGCGACCCACATTCTGGACTACCAGGACGAAGGTAAAGTGGAGTTCTTCGAAGGTAACTTCACCGAATACGAAGAGTACAAGAAACGCACGCTGGGCGCAGACGCGCTGGAGCCGAAGCGTATTAAGTACAAGCGTATTGCGAAATAAAAGCAAAACGGCAACTTCGGTTGCCGTTTTTTATGTTTGTTCCCTCTCCGCGTGGGAGAGGGCCTGGGTGAGGGCATCAGGCCGCACAGTGTGTAGGCCGGGTAAGGCGAAGCCGCCACCCGGCTTTTTTATTTGCCCACGTAATACCGCTTCACCTCATCAAACTGCATCGCAAAGTCGATATAGCTCATCAGCGCAGGCGAATTGAGCTTACGGCTCGGATAGGCCAGCCAGAGATCGTTCCCCTCAACGCGCCACTCCGGTAGCACCTTTACCAGCGCGCCCTTTTCGATTTTATCTTCCAGCAGGAATGCGGGTAACAGCGTGATCCCCGCCCCGGCAATGGCGCATTCTCGGGCGTACACCAGGTTATCCGTCATGTGGGCGTTATCCGGCAGGTAGCGGTAATCCTCACTCTCGCTTCGCAGAAGCCACTCCGACCATGCCCGGTGCGTAATGCAGCGGTGATCCACCAGCTGTCGGGGATGGATTAACGGCGCCCGACGTGCCAGATAGTCAGGCGAGGCCAGCATGTAGCGCGGACAGTGCCCAATCATGCGACCAATCAGGGAAGAATCCTGCGGTTTGCCGGTGCGCAGCGCCACGTCAAAACCCGACTCGACCAGATCTACCACATCGTCTGAAATTGATACATCCAGCGACACGTCAGGGTAGCGAAGCTGGAACTCGGCATTCATATGCGCCAGCAGCGTCGCGCCAATCCCTGCCGGACAGGTGATCCTCAGCCGTCCGCTGGGGTTTTCTCGCAGCCGCTGAATGGCATACTCCGCGCGCTCGCTGGCCGCCAGCATCTCGCGGCAGTTCACCAGATAGTGCTCGCCCGCAAACGTCAGGCTTATTCTGCGCGTCGTGCGGTTAAGCAGGCGGATCCCCACCTGCTGCTCCAGCTGGCTAATGCGCTGGCTGACGCTGGATTTCGGCAGTTCAGCCTTCTGCGCCGCCGCAGTAAAGCTGCCCATCTCAGCCACCAGCGCAAACAGCGCCATATCCTGTAGCTGTTTAAACATGATTGTTCACCCTGTACGAACGCTGAGTTCTTGATTGTCCATCTTATCATGCAACTGACCACTTAATAGACTAGCCTCAACACAACGCATTCATTGAGGAGAACATCATGTCTGTTAAAGCCATTGCCGTTAACCCAGAAAATCCCTCCACCTTCGTTGAAATTACCCCGCCGATGCCGCAGCCCGGCGAGTACGATCTGCTGGTGGAGGTGAAAGCCGTCTCCGTAAACCCGGTGGATACCAAAGTACATGCAGGCATTGCCAAAAGCGGACTGAAGGAGCCGCGCATTCTCGGGTGGGATGCCAGCGGGATCGTCAAAGCCGTCGGGGCTGGCGTCACCGGATTCAAACCGGGTGACGAAGTATGGTACGCGGGGGATATCACCCGACCGGGCAGCAATACCACGCACCAGCTTATCGATGCGCGCATTGTCGGGCACAAGCCTGCAAACCTTGGCTGGGCCTCTGCGGCAGCACTGCCGCTGACGGCGCTCACCGCGTGGGAAGGCCTGTTTGAACGGCTGAAGATTCAGGATGCCGACGCAGATAAAACGCTGCTGATAATTGGCGGCGCGGGTGGAGTCGGATCGCTGGCGATCCCGTTTGCGAAGCACAACAGCAAGGTGAAGATCGTCGCAACCGCCTCACGAGAAGATTCCGCCCGATGGTGTCGCGATCGCGGGGCTGACGTTGTAGTAGATTACCGCGACCTGAAGGGTGAACTGGCGAAACAGGGGCTCACCTTTGTGGATTACATTTTTATCCTCAACGACACCGACGGGCACTGGGATGCGGTCAGCGATCTGATTGCCCCTCAGGGACACATTTGTTCCATCGTTGAAAATGCGCATCCGCTAAACCAGGACAAGCTGAAGTCCAAATCTGCCGCCCTGCACTGGGAATTTATGTACACCCGCAGCATGTACCAAACCGCGGATATGGCGCGCCAGGGCGAGATTTTAAATGAGGTGGCGAAGCTGGTGGATAACGGCGTGGTGGAAAGCTCGCTCAGCGAAACGCTGCACGGGCTGAGCGTGGAAAGCATTACCGAAGCGCACCGCATGGTGCTGGAGGGGCATATGCGTGGGAAAGTGGTGGTTGAGTTCTGAGTGGTTTGTTCCCCCTCACCCTGCCCTCTCCCCACGGGGGAGAGGGTAAAGACAGCTCCGTGCGATCCCCTCTCCCCTTTGGGGTGAGGGGTAAGTTTTTTACCCCTGCTCACCCATCATCTCTTTCACCAGCTCGACGCAGCGCAGGAAACGGGTGTCGTAATCCGACTCTTCCACATGCACAAACTCAACGTTGTTCTCGTTAAGCATCTCCACCAGCATGGTCTGGAACTCACGCCTGTCCACCGAGCTGCCCAGGCTGCGCATGCCGTCGGCTACCCATGGGGTGTTGTTTTCCAGCAGGATAACCAGATCAAAGCGGTATTCATCAATCAGCGCCTGCACAAACGGGTGCTCGCGTCCTTCGTACTTTTTACAGAACGCCTGCGTGGTGACGAAATCGGTATCAATAAAGGCGACTTTATTGGCGTATTTCACCGCAAAATCAATGTACTGGGCATGACCGAGCGCGATTTTATCGTAGTCGGAATACTGTAATGCCATCTCGTCACCACCGAGGTGTGAGAAGACGTAATCGCGGCCATACTCCCACGCACTGGTGGTATTGAAGATATTCGCCAGCTTATTCACCAGCGTCGATTTCCCGCTCGACTCGCCGCCGAGGATCGCCACCGTACGCACGAAGAACGGCTTCACCTCGGTCGGAATGTAGTCCCAGTAGCGGAACGGGTTCTCGCGGATCTGCGCCCCGCTGATGTTCATAAAGGTGCGTTTAGGATCGATCAGCACGGTTTCGATACCCAGATGCTCGCGGAACTGTGGCGCGTCGGACTCTTCAGAGGTGTAGATCCAGTTAGGCGCAATGCCCTTCTCTTCCATAAACGCTTTGATGCCGTTGCTCCACACGTCCCAGCCGTGCGGGTACGGCTCCATGCCCTCTTCGTTAAAGGCATGAATACGAATATTTTTCTGATACTTAAAGGTCTGAAGCAGCCAGCGCAGGCGGTCCGGCACGGTGGGCTGCTGCGACATGGCGCTGTCTTCAAACAGCTGGCGATCGCGGGTTTCATCATAACCCATGATGATATGCAGCTCGTCGACCTGGCTACAGGCGCGCTGGATCAGATAGATATGCCCGGTATGCAGCGGGTAGAACTTACCGAACACCACGCCAATGTTCTTTTGCATCCGCGGAAATTCAAGCCCCAGAAAACGGTGCAGCGCTTCCAGCTTCTGCGCGCTGGGGCTTTTGATTTTGGCGTTCAGCAGTTGGCTCAGGTAGCCCTTGGTCATGCCGCTGGCGTCCGCTACCTGCTGTAACGTGCAGCCCTTCTGGCGGATAGCGGTCTTGATGTAGTCAAATGATGACATAAATTACGGTGCCTCCTGCAAAATCGAATACGTAATTATAAGTCGTCAAAGACATTTAACGCATCTGCGAGTTTTTTAACGCCAAAAACCTGCATCCCTTCCGGAATTTTTTTCGGCACGTTGGCGGCCGGAACAATTGCGCGGCGGAAGCCATGTTTTGCCGCTTCGGAGATACGCTCCTGACCGCTCGGCACCGGGCGAATTTCGCCCGCCAGCCCTACTTCGCCAAATACCACCAGATCCTGCGGCAACGGTCTGTCACGCAGGCTGGAGACCATCGCCAGCAACAGCGCCAGATCCGCGCTGGTTTCCGTAACCTTCACCCCACCAACCACGTTGACGAACACGTCCTGATCCGCCATTTGCAGGCCGCCGTGACGGTGCAACACCGCCAGCAGGATCGCCAGGCGGTTCTGTTCCAGACCGACCGCCACGCGCCGCGGATTACCCATCATCGAGTGATCCACCAGCGCCTGAATTTCAACCAGCAGCGGACGCGTCCCCTCCCACAGCACCATCACCGAACTACCGGACGTAATTTCGTCGCCACGGCTCAGGAAGATGGCCGACGGGTTGCTGACTTCGCGCAGCCCCTGCTCGGTCATGGCAAACACGCCCAGTTCATTCACCGCGCCGAAGCGGTTTTTATGGCTGCGCAGGGTACGAAAACGGGAATCCGCATCGCCGTCGAGCATCACCGAGCAGTCGATACAGTGCTCAAGCACTTTCGGGCCGGCCAGCGAGCCGTCTTTGGTGACGTGGCCCACCATCACTATCGCTACGCCGCGCGTTTTGGCAAAGCGCGTTAAGTACGCAGCCGTTTCACGCACCTGCGCCACGCTCCCCGGTGACGACTGAATGTCCGCCATGTGCATCACCTGGATGGAGTCGATCACCATGAGCTTCGGCTGCTCTTCTTCGGCAATCATGCAGATCTGCTCGATGCTGGTTTCCGAGAGCATATTCAGATTGCCGGTCGGCAGACCGAGGCGGTGCGCGCGCATCGCCACCTGCTGGAGTGACTCTTCGCCCGTGACGTACAGGGTTTTCATCTGTTCGGCGAGCTTGCAGAGCGTTTGCAGCAGCAGGGTGGATTTACCCGCGCCCGGGTTACCGCCGATGAGAATAGCGCTGCCCGGCACTACGCCACCGCCGAGCACGCGGTCAAATTCTTTGAATCCGGTTGAGAAGCGCGGCAGCGCCTCAAGGCTGATATCCGAAAGTTTTTGTACCTTCGACACGCCTGCATTGCCCGCATAGCCGCTCAGGCGTTCATTGCGGGCCACGCTCGGCGAAGCCGCCACACCACGCACTTCGGTGATGGTGTTCCAGGCATGACAGGCGCTGCATTGCCCCTGCCAGCGCGGATAATCCGCACCACATTCATTACAGACAAATGCGCGTTTTGGAGCTTTCGCCACGGTTTACCTCGTTATTTCTGTGCGGTCTGCGCGCCGGATAGCGCTGACGCTTACCCGGCCTACAAAAGCAGGCCGCTATTTTTGATTAATGCTGCCGGAGAGAATGCAGAACACGCCCATCAGGTCAGCATGACGGATAGTGACTTCCGTCTTTTCATTCACTTTCGGCTTGGCGTGGTAGGCAATACCCAGTCCGGCAACTTTGATCATCGGCAGATCGTTCGCGCCATCGCCGATGGCGACGGTCTGTTCGACCGGAATGGCGTATTTCTCCGCCAGACGCGTCAGCGTATTGGCTTTGTACTGCGCATCCACGATGTCGCCAATCACTTGTCCGGTGAGTTTGCCGTCCATGATCTCCAGCTCGTTTGCCACCACGGTGGTCAGACGCAGCTTGTCACGCAGGTAATCGGCAAAGAAGGTGAACCCACCGGAGGCAATCGCCACTTTCCAGCCGAGCGTCTCCAGCTTGAGCACCAGCTGCGTCAGCCCTGGCATCAGGGGCAGTTCATCGCGCACCTGACGCAAAATGTTAGCATCGGCCCCCTTCAGGGTCGCCACGCGCTGTCTCAGGCTGGCGGTGAAATCCAGCTCGCCGCGCATCGCGCGCTCGGTGACTTCCGCCACCAGCTCGCCGCTGCCCGCCAGTTTAGCAATCTCGTCAATACACTCGATCTGAATGGCGGTGGAGTCCATGTCCATCACCAGCAGGCCCGGCGTTTTCAGATGCGGGATCTTGCCGAGCGGGGCTACGTCCAGCCCGGCGTCGTGCGCCAGACGCGTGGCGCGCTGCGTCAGGGAACCCGCCAGGCGAATAACCTGATAATCTTCCACGCACCAGGCCGCAACGATGACCATCGCTGCGCCCAGTTTAGTTTGATACTGGGTGAGGCGTTGCTTATCCAGGCCGCGTCCGTACAGCAGCCAGCCGCTACGGCCAGCGTGGTAATCGAGAGGCATCACCTCATCGCCACTTAAAGAGAGCGGCAATCCTGGCCATAAAGAGACATCCGTTGGCAGGTCGCACCAGGTAATGTTCGGCATTGAAGCTCCTGTAATTTCGTTCGCGCCGGAAGGTTCCAGAGGGAAAATAACGCATGAGGCTACCCTGTAACCATCACTTCTGGCAACATTAAGCCGTAAATTTTAAGCAGGTGGAATATGGCTCGCGCAAAACTGAAATTCCGGCTTCATCGCGCCGTGATTGTCCTGATCTGTCTCGCACTATTAGTGGCGCTTATGCAGGGGGCATCCTGGTTTAGCCAGAATCACCAACGACAGCGTAACCCGCAGTTTGAAGAACTGGCCCGTACGCTGGCGCGCCAGGTGACGCTCAATGTTGCGCCGTCTATGCGCACCGAAACGCCGGATGACAAGCGGATAGCCCAGGTATTGCGCCAGCTTACGGAAAACAGCCGCATTCTGGATGCGGGTGTGTACGATGAACAGGGCGACCTGATTGCCCGCGCGGGTGAGCATGTCGACGTGCGCGACAGGCTGGCGCTGGACGGCAAAAAAGCTGGCGGTTATTTCAATCAACAAATCGTTGAACCCATTCAGGGCAAGAATGGCCCACTCGGCTATTTACGTCTGACACTCGACACCCACACCCTGCCAACCGAAGCCAAACAGGTGGATAACACCACCAATATTTTGCGCCTGATGCTGCTGCTCTCGCTGGCGATTGGCGTGGTACTGGCGCGCACGCTGCTGCAAGGCAAGCGCACCCGCTGGCAGCAGTCGCCGTTCCTGTTAACCGCCAGCAAGTCAGTTCCCGAAGAGGAAGAGAGCGAGAAGAAAGAATAGTGATAAAGTAGGCGGATGATTCGGAAAAGGAACTCTGCCATGTCGACGTTACGCCTGCTTATCTCTGACTCTTACGATCCCTGGTTTAATCTCGCGGTGGAAGAGTGCATCTTCCGCCAGATGCCCGCCACCCAGCGCGTCCTGTTTCTCTGGCGCAACGCTGATACGGTCGTTATTGGCCGCGCGCAAAATCCGTGGAAAGAGTGTAACACCCGCCGTATGGAAGAGGACAACGTCCGCCTGGCGCGCCGCAGCAGCGGCGGCGGTGCGGTGTTCCACGATCTCGGCAACACCTGCTTTACCTTTATGGCGGGCAAGCCGGAATACGACAAAACCATCTCGACCTCCATTGTGCTCAACGCGCTCAATTCGCTCGGCGTGACGGCTGAAGCCTCGGGTCGTAACGATCTGGTGGTGAAAACACCTGAAGGCGACCGGAAAGTGTCAGGCTCAGCCTACCGCGAAACGATGGATCGCGGATTCCACCACGGCACATTATTGCTGAATGCCGATCTGAGCCGTCTGGCAAACTATCTGAACCCGGACAAGAAAAAGCTCCAGGCGAAAGGCATTACCTCCGTGCGCGGTCGCGTGGCGAATCTGGTGGATCTGCTGCCGGGGATTACTCATGAGCAGATTTGCGACGCGATCCGTGAAGCCTTCTTCGAACATTACGGTGAGCGGGTAGAAGCTGAAGTGATCTCCCCTGACAAAACACCGGACCTGCCCAACTTCGCGGAAACCTTTGCGCGCCAGAGCAGCTGGGAGTGGAACTTCGGTCAGGCACCGGCGTTTTCACACCTGCTGGATGAGCGATTTACATGGGGCGGCGTTGAGCTGCACTTTGACGTGGAGAAGGGCCATATTACCCGCACGCAGGTCTTTACGGATAGTCTCAATCCTGCACCGCTGGAGGCGCTGGCCGCACGTTTACAGGGCTGTCTGTATCGGGCGGATATGTTGCAGCAGGAGTGTGATGCATTAATTGGGGATTTTCCGGAGCAGGAAAAAGAGCTGCGGGATGTATCGGCGTGGATTGCTCAGGCCGTGCGCTAAGTGCAAACTGGTGCCCTCACCCCAACCCTCTCCCACAGGGAGAGGGAGGGAAGAGACAGAATTACTCTTTATCGCCCAGCAGAACGGATTCCAGCGCGATTTTGATCATGTCGTTGAAGGTGGTCTGACGCTCGGCAGCGGTGGTCTGCTCGTGAGTACGGATATGGTCAGACACGGTGCAGATGGTCAGCGCTTTCGCACCGAATTCAGCCGCCACGCCGTAGATACCGGCCGCTTCCATTTCCACGCCCAGAATGCCGTATTTTTCCATCACGTCGAACATGTCGCCTTCTGGCGAGTAGAACAGATCGGCAGAGAACAGGTTGCCCACGCGCGCGTCAACGCCCAGCGCTTTTGCTGCGTCAACCGCGTTACGCACCATGTCAAAATCAGCGATGGCCGCAAAGTCATGATCTTTAAAGCGAATGCGGTTGACTTTAGAGTCGGTGCACGCGCCCATGCCGATCACCACGTCACGCAGCTTAACGTCCATGCGCACCGCGCCGCAGGAGCCGACACGGATGATTTTCTTCACGCCGAAATCGGTGATCAGCTCTTTGGTGTAGATGGAGCAGGATGGGATACCCATGCCGTGACCCATCACGGAGATTTTGCGGCCTTTATAGGTACCGGTGAAGCCCAGCATGCCACGCACGTTGTTCACTTCACGCACGTCTTCGAGGAAGGTTTCTGCAATGTGTTTCGCGCGCAGCGGGTCGCCCGGCATCAATACGACGTCAGCGAAATCACCCATTTCTGCATTAATGTGAGGAGTTGCCATCTTCAGTTCCTTTTACATTGTTGTTTTTGCCGGGTGGCGGCTGCGCCTTACCCGGCCTACATTCTGTTCTCCCTCTCCCTGTGGGAGAGGGTCGGGGTGAGGGCATCAGGCCTCACCCAATCCGTTTAGAACATAGCCTTGCCATATTCCATGTCAGACGTACCAAAGTATTTCGCAATCGTCTGGCCGATGTCCGCGAAGGTTTCACGATGACCCAGCGAGCCCGGTTTGACTTTCGGGCCGTACACCAGCACCGGAATGTGCTCACGGGTGTGGTCGGTACCGGTCCAGGTCGGGTCACAGCCATGGTCAGCGGTCAGGATCAGAATGTCATCTTCCCCCACCAGCTCCATCAGCTCTGGCAGACGGCGGTCAAACAGCTCCAGACCCGCAGCATACCCGGCGACGTCGCGACGGTGACCCCAGGAGGAGTCGAAGTCCACGAAGTTGGTGAAGACAATGGTCTTGTCGCCCGCTTCTTTCATCTCTTTGATGGTGGCGTCGAACAGCGCATCCAGACCGGTCGCTTTGACCTTTTTGGTGATGCCGCAGTTAGCGTAGATGTCCGCGATTTTACCTACGGAAACGACATGGCCGTCTTTCTCGTCGACGAGTTTTTGCAGCACGGTCGGCGCCGGTGGCTCCACGGCCAGATCGTGACGGTTGCCGGTACGCTGGAAGTTACCCGCTTTGTCGCCGATAAACGGACGCGCGATAACACGGCCAATGTTGTAGCCGCCCTCGGTCAGCTCTTCACGGGCGATCTCGCACAGCTCGTACAGTTTATCCAGGCCAAACGTCTCTTCGTGGCAGGCGATCTGGAACACAGAGTCAGCAGAGGTATAGAAAATCGGTTTGCCGGTTTTCATGTGCTCTTCGCCGAGCTGATCCAGAATCACGGTACCGGAAGAGTGGCAGTTGCCGAGGTAGCCCGGCAGGTTGGCGCGCTTCACCAGCTTATCAAGCAGCTCCTGCGGGAAGCTGTTCTCGTGATCGGAGAAGTAACCCCAGTCAAACAGCACCGGCACGCCAGCGATTTCCCAGTGACCGGACGGCGTATCTTTACCGGAAGAGAGCTCGTGCGCCCACGCGTAGGCGCCCACCACTTCCGCGTTTCCGTCCATACCGGCTGCGATTTTACCGGTAGAACCTTCATGCGCTTTTACCAGCCCGAGGCGGGTCAGGTTTGGCAGGTTCAGAGGGCCTTTACGACCGTTGTCCGCTTCGCCTTTTGCACAGGCTTCCGCGATGTGACCCAGGGTATCGGAACCCACGTCACCAAAACGTTCTGCATCTTCGGTTGCGCCGATGCCGAATGAGTCCAGCACCATAATAAATGCACGTTTCATAATTGTTCTCCGTACTTAGTGCTTCATAAAAATGCGATCAGATCAGTATACCGCTATTCAGTGATACGACGATAGACCGTCGGTGTGGTTTCCGGTGCTTTATCGTCAAGAGTTATTGCCGCCTTCACCGCTTTCGCCGCGTCCTGCCAGCTGGCTTCGTCTTTCGCGTGGATCACCGCCAGCGGACGTTTGCCGTCAACGCTGTCGCCCAGACGGGCCATATCGGTAAAGCCGACGCTGTAATCAATGGTGTCCGATGCCTGACGACGACCGCCGCCCATAGACACGACCGCCATGCCGAGCGCGCGGGTATCCATAGCCGAGACAAAGCCTTCACTGTCCGCATAGACCGCTTTGCTGAGCATCGCGGTGGGCAGGTATTTCGCGTAGTTTTCCACGAAGTCGGTCGGGCCTTTCTGCGCCGCCACCATCCGACCAAAGATCTCCGCCGCTTTGCCGTTGTCCAGCACCGCCTGAAGCTTCGCGCGCGCGTCAGCGTCGTCTTTGGCCAGCTTGCCGGAGATTAACATCTCAACGCACAGCGCCATGGTGACATCGAACAGGCGCGGGTTACGGTATTCGCCTGTGAGGAACTGCACGGCCTCGCGGACTTCAACGGCGTTACCGGCGCTGGACGCCAGCACCTGGTTCATGTCCGTCAGCAGTGCGGTGGTGCGCACGCCCGCGCCGTTGGAAACGCCAACGATCGCTTCAGCCAGCGCCTCAGAGAGTTCATAGGTCGGCATAAACGCGCCGCTGCCCACTTTCACATCCATCACCAGCGCGTCCAGCCCTTCCGCCAGCTTTTTGGCGAGGATAGAGGCGGTGATCAACGGGATGGAGTCTACGGTCGCGGTAATGTCACGCGTCGCGTAGAAACGCTTGTCTGCTGGCGCAAGAGAGCTGGTCTGGCCGATAATCGCCACGCCAACGTCTTTAATAATGTCGCGGAAGCGGTTGTCATCCGGAAAGATATCGAAGCCCGGAATGGCTTCCAGTTTGTCGAGCGTACCGCCGGTATGACCCAGGCCGCGCCCGGAAATCATCGGGATGTAACCGCCGCAGGCTGCCACCATCGGGCCAAGCATCAGGGAGGTCACGTCGCCCACGCCGCCGGTGGAGTGTTTGTCCACAATCGGGCCGTTGAGGTTGAGGCTTTTCCAGTCCAGAACGGTTCCTGAATCTCGCATCGCCATGGTCAGGGACACGCGCTCAGGCATCGACATATCGTGGAAGAAAATGGTCATCGCCAGAGCCGCAATCTGCCCTTCAGAGATGGTGTTATCACGAATGCCGTTGATAAAGAAGCGGATCTCTTCGTCGCTTAATGCATGACCATCACGTTTTTTACGAATAATTTCTTGTGCGAGAAACACGGTAACCTCCATGCGGAATCGGGTGAATGGCGGCGGGTATGTTGACCCGCCCTACGATCCTGTAGGCCGGGTTAGCGTAGGCCACCCGGCAATTCAAACTTAGTAGCTGCTTGCGCTCTTACCGTCACCGTGACCCAGCGCTTTCAGCAGGCTGGCCAGCAGGCTGGACGCGCCGAAGCGGTAGTGGCGGGAGTCCGCCCAGTCGGCGCCGAACAGCTCGTCGGCAATCGCCAGGAACTGCTGCGCGTCTTCTGCGGTACGCACGCCGCCTGCCGGTTTGAAGCCAACGGTTTTGGACACGCCCATATCACGGATAACTTCCATCATGATGCGCGCGCTTTCCGGAGTCGCGTTGACCGGCACTTTACCGGTAGAGGTTTTAATGAAATCCGCGCCCGCTTTGATAGCGATTTCAGACGCTTTACGAATCAGCGACTCTTCTTTCAGCTCGCCGGTTTCGATGATCACTTTAAGCAGCACGTTTGCCGCCGCACATGCGTCTTTACAGGCTTTCACCAGGTCAAAACCGACCTGCTCGTTGCCGGCGATCAGCGCGCGGTACGGGAATACCACGTCAACTTCGTCTGCGCCGTACGCAATCGCCGCGCGGGTTTCCGCCAGCGCGATCTCGATGTCGTCATTACCGTGCGGGAAGTTAGTCACGGTCGCAATGCGCACGTCCGGCGTGCCCTGTTCTTTCAGCGTTTTGCGGGCAATCGGGATAAAACGCGGGTAGATACAGACGGCGGCGGTATTACCCACTGGCGTTTTTGCCTGATGGCACAGGGCGATGACTTTTTCATTGGTGTCGTCATCATTCAGGGTGGTCAGGTCCATCAGTTTCAACGCGCGCAGGCTGCTTGCAGTTAAATCGGTCATAACATTCTCCAACGGCAGTGCCGTATAAATTTTACCTTGCGGGTCTGTGAGTATTCTAACATTCACCCGCATCCACACTTCGACATTCATCACAGTTAATGAAAACTGTGTGCAAATTTGCATTACTGTAATGAGATCTTCTTCAAACTTTCATGAGTCAACCGCCGACAAAAGCAGCGATACCCCCTGTCGGATCAAAAGCCCCGGCAGGCTGGCTTCTTACAATTCGTTCACCATCCGCAGAACCCTCAAGGAAGTTGAACATGCCCGACGCCCTGCAACAACGTTGCCTGCACATTGTGACCAGCCCGGTGTTAACCCCGGAACAAAAACGTCATTTTCTGGCGCTGGAAGCGGAGAACAATCTGCTCTATCCCGCTCTGCCAGAGGCGGCCCGCGCCGCGCTGGACGAGGGATACATCTGCGACATGTTCGAAGGTCATGCGCCTTACAAACCGCGCTACGTGCTGCCGGACTACGCTAAATTTCTGGCTAACGGCTCAGAATGGCTGGAGCTGGAAGGGGCGAAAGATCTGGATGATGCCCTCTCACTGCTCACTATCCTTTATCACCATGTTCCGTCCGTCACATCGATGCCAGTCTATCTGGGTCAGCTCGATGAGATACTCAACCCATATGTTAAAATTCTAACACAGGATGAAATCGATAGCCGAATAAAACGTTTCTGGCGTTACCTGGACAGAACCCTGCCCGATGCCTTTATGCATGCCAATATCGGCCCGGCGGATACGCCCGTCACGCGTGCCATTTTGCGAGCGGACGCAGAGCTGAAGCAGGTCGCGCCGAACCTGACCTTTATTTACGACCCGGACGTCACCCCTGACGATCTGCTGCTGAGCGTGGCGAAAAACATTTGTGAGTGTAGTAAGCCGCATATTTCCAATGGCCCGGTAAATGATAAAATTTTCACAAAAGGTCGCTATGGCGTGGTGAGCTGTTACAACTCCCTGCCGCTGGCGGGCGGCGGCAGCACGCTGGTGCGCCTTAACCTGAAAGCGATTGCGGAGCACAGCCGCTCACCGGAAGACTTTTTCACCCGTACCCTTCCCCACTACTGCCAGCAACAAATCGCGATCATTAATGCGCGCTGCGATTTTTTATATGAACAATCCGGCTTCTTTGAGAATAGCTTCCTGGTGAAAGAGGGGCTGATTGATGCCGATCGTTTTGTACCGATGTTTGGCATGTACGGTCTGGCCGAAGCGGTAAACGTGCTGTGCGAGAAAGCAGGCATTACGGGACGGTACGGTAAAAACGAGCAGGCCAATGCGCTGGGTTACCGCATCAGTGAACAGCTGGCGGCGTTCGTTGAAAACACGCCGGTGAAACACGGCTGGCAGCACCGCGCGATGCTGCACGCGCAGTCAGGGATCAGTTCTGATTCAGGCACCACGCCGGGGGCGCGTCTGCCGTACGGTGACGAGCCAGATCCCATCAGCCACCTGCTGGCCGTAGCCCCGCACCATAAACACTATCATTCGGGGATCAGCGATATTCTCACCCTGGATGAGACGGTTAAACGCTATCCTCAGGCGGTGGTGCAGCTGTGCCTGGGAGCGTTCAACGCCGGTATGCGTGAGTTCACCGCGAATGTGGCCGGAAACGACCTGGTGCGCGTCACCGGGTATATGGTGCGGCTCTCCGACCTGGAGAAATATCGGGAGGCCGGCTCGCGCACCAACACCACCTGGCTCGGCGAGGAGGCCGCGCGCAATACCCGTATTCTGGAACGTCAGCCACGCGTGATAAGCCATGAACAGCAGATGCGCTTTAGTTAGTCAGGTTATTCCCTTCTCCTGCGTGGACGGGCCGGGCAGCCGCCTGGCGCTGTTCCTCCAGGGCTGTAACCTGCGCTGCAAAACCTGCCACAACCCGTGGACCATCGGGCGCTGCAACGACTGCGGCGACTGTGTTCCCCACTGTCCTCATGATGCGCTGACGATTCAGGCCGGGCGCGTCTGGTGGCAGGAGAATCATTGTCAGCAGTGCGATACCTGCCTGCACCTGTGTCAGCAGCAGGCGACGCCGATGGCGCAGCGATACAGCGTCGAGGAGATCCTCTCACGGATCCGCACGTCCGCGCCGTTTATTGAGGGCGTGACCGTCAGCGGGGGTGAGGCCACCACGCAGCTGCCGTTTGTGGTTGCGCTGTTCACCGCGATCAAAGCCGATCCGTCCCTGCGCCATCTGACGTGCCTGGTGGACAGCAACGGCCTGTTAAGCGAAACCGGCTGGCAAAAGCTGTTACCGGTGTTTGACGGCGCGATGGTGGATCTGAAAGCCTGGGGCAATGAACATCACCGTTTTCTGACCGGGCGCGAAAACACGCTGATCAAGCAGAGCATCCGCTGGCTGGCCGATCGTCATCGCCTGACGGAGCTGCGCCTGCTGGTGATCCCCGATCGGTGTGATTATCTGCAACATCTGTCATCGCTGACCGCTTTTATCCACGCGTTGGGGAACGTTCCGGTGCGGATCAACGCGTTTCATGCCCATGGGGTTTACGGGGAGGCGGCGCGATGGCGGAGCGCCACGCCGGAGGACATCGAGCCGCTGGCGCAGGCCCTGGAACGACAGCAGATCACGGTGATCCGCCCGGCCCTTTATCTATAGCGTGATGCCGAAGACCGCGCGGGTATTTTCCAGCAGCGCGCTGGCAATCACATCTTCAGGCTCCTGACGCAGCTCACACAGCACATCAAAAACGCGCGCCGCCTGCTCCGGGCGGTTGGGCTGGCCCTGAAAACCATTCAGCGGCATGTCAGGGGCATCCGTTTCCAGCAGAAGCGAAGACAGGGGGAGTTGCGCCATCACATCCCGGGTTTTGCTGGCTCGCGGATAGGTGATGGTGCCGCCGACGCCAATTTTATAGCCCAGCTCGATAAAACGCTGCGCCTGCTGAAGGCTTCCAGCGAAACCATGGACCACGCCCCTGCGCGGCACGTCGATGCGCTTCAGGTGCATCGCCAGTTTGTCATGGGTGCGCCTGGAGTGGAGGATCACCGGCAGATCGTGGCGCTTTGCCAGCCGGAGCTGCGCATCCAGGATCGTCTGCTGGCGCTCAAACTGCGGATCTTCACGATAGAGATCGAGGCCGATCTCACCGATGGCAACCAGCTTCGTATCCGCGTTTTGCAGCGTGGCATCCAGCCTGTCGAGATGGTCATCAAGATGGTGCTCAATCACGATCGGATGCAGACCCAGCGCGGCATACAGCGCATCGTGACCCTGGGCAAGCGCCAGGACTTTCTCGAATCTCGCCGCTTCAATAGCGGGCACAATAATGGCTCTCACACCGGCCTCAGCCGCACGCGCAATACTTGATGTTTCCTCCCCGCTAAACGGCGGGAAATCAAAGTGGCAATGGGTATCGATAAAAGAGTGCGTCACGCCAGGTCCTCGTTATCGAGTATGCCGTCGTTGGCCTGCGGCGCGTCCACCAGCGGCATCGCCACCGCGTCATTGGCCACACTAGCGGGTGGCAATATGATGCTTTTATGCCGATGAAGAGGCGGTTGCTCGGCCAGCATTTTCCCGACGGTCGCCAGGAAGTATCGCCCGCATAGCCGCCCCGTTTTGTAATCCATACGCAACGCAGGCAGCCGACTGCCCAGCGCCATGCTCAGCAGCGGCTTCGGCGGGTAAATTTCAAAGATGCGCAGCTTGCCCGGTGGTTTTTCAATAAAACGCTGCATCGCGCCGTAGGTGGTTTCATGCTGCTTCGCGATATTCACCAGCGGTTGCAGGCTGCTGTCGCCCAGCCAGCGTTCCATCCGCTTAAACCACTGTGGGGTGTAATACATCTGTGAAGGCACCGTGCGGATCACCACAATGGTTTTCGCCCCGCGCCGTGCGGCCTCCTGTACCGGCACCGCGTCGCTGATACCGCCGTCAAGATAGTTTATCCCCTCCAGCAGCGCGCCGGTACGGTAGAAACCCGGGATCGCGCTGGAAGCGCGAATGATATCCAGCCAGTTCTCTTTCTGCGGCGAAAAGTAACCCGGTGAATAGTCATCGCCACGGCTGGCGCACATCCAGAACGCTTTGCCGGTATCGAACAGTCGTGACGCGGTATCCATGGCCAGCGGCATCTGGCTGGAGGTGGCATCCAGTAACCAGTCGAGATCGATCAGGTTCCCGCCGCGCACGAAGCGTACCGGATTGAAGAATTCTTTGGAGGTGGTGTAGCGCATAATCACTTTGCGCGCATAGCCGGGCTGGTTGCAGACATAGGCGGAGAGGTTCTGCGCCCCGGCAGAGGTACCGAAGTAGAGATCGAACGGGTTGAATTGCGCGCGCATAAATTCGTCGAGCACGCCGGCGGTAAAAATACCGCGCTGCCCGCCTCCTTCACAAACCAGCGCAAGCTGGCCTGCATGAAACGGTTTTAACGTCAGCGGCGCAATATTGCCGAGCGTCACGGGAATTCGTTGCCCCACCTCTGCCTTCCTGTTTTCATTATTTTGATGAGACACAGTAACGCACATTCCCGATGGTTCTCAAACGAGAAAAAGCCAGTCACGAGGACTGGCTTGAGTTTGTTTAATAACTATTGCGTTTGCTACGGGCGACGTCGACCCGTAAACAGGCTGACCAGGAACAGAATAATACCGACGACGAAAACAATTTTCGCTGCCCATGCCGCGGTACCCGCCAGTCCACCAAAGCCCAATGCGGCGGCAATTAACGCGATAACCAGAAATATAATGCCCCAACGAAACATAAGCCTCTCCTTTACCATAGTTAATGTCGGCCGCTAAACGTGAGCGCTCAGGTCACTCACCGGCTTTTCCAGAGTCGTTTTTATTTCGCCCGCGGTTTTCAGCCAGACGGGCGAGTGGTACTGCTTTACTTCGTTTTCAGATCGTTTTTGACGCTTTTCACACCATCAATAGCTTTCGCAATTGACTCGGCACGATCGCTTTGTGCCTGGTTCTCAACCGTACCGGACAGCTGGACCACACCATCGGTGGTTTCAACTTTCACCATACGGGATGGCACGATGTCGTCAGCTAACAGTTTAGCTTTGATTTCGCTGGTAGTTGCTGCATCTCCGGCATAGCCCTTCACCGACGATTCTTTGCTGTCACGTACGTGCAGTTTGTCGCTTACAGAGCTTACGCCCTCAACGCCTTTCGCTACTTTAACGGCCTCTTCAGCCTGAGTCTGGCTTTCAACGAAACCGCTCAGAGTGACAACCTTGTTGTCGGTTTTAACAGAAATATCGGTGCTCTTAATGGATTCATGATCCACCAGTGCGGCTTTCACTTTTGCTGTGATAGAGCTGTCATCCATGAAATTACCGACTTTATTCATAGAGCTATCGATTTTTTCCCCTGCGGTATTAGCGGTATTTTGCGCTTTATCCATGGTGCTGGATTCCGCCAGAGCAGAACCGCTTACCAGGACACTACCCAACGTTACAGCCAGCAGAGTTTTAGAAATCTTCAGTCTTGTCATATTCATCGATTTATTCCTGTGTTTTGCCCGTTATTTGGGCGACATACTTCCCTAAATCTTGGTTTTATATATTGCGAATTAACACACGGGCGAAATGGAGAACCAGTGGACATGCATTGAACAGTTAATTCATCCACGCCCGGTGCTAAACACTGAGTTAAATATAGATCACAATCAGAGGGGTGCATTCAGAATTGGGGAAAAAACGAACGAATAGCGAAAAATTACGTTGAATTAAGAACATTCCGCAAGGGTTTAATAACACTGGAATTAAAGAAGAGCACGGCGGCTGCCGTGCTCTGTGAGGGAATTAATGCTCGCGCGTTTTGCGGAACTGAACGTCGGGATAACGTTCCTGCGTCAGGTTCAGGTTAACCATAGTCGGGGCGATATAGGTCAGATTATCGCCACCGTCCAGCGCCAGCTGAACTTCGTTCTTACGCTTAAACTCTTCGAATTTCTTCACGTCTGAACATTCAACCCAGCGCGCGGTCGCCACGTTCACCGATTCGTAAATCGCTTCCACGTTGTACTCGCTCTTAAGACGGGCAACTACCACGTCAAACTGGAGCACACCCACCGCGCCCACGATCAGATCGTTGTTGGCGATAGGGCGGAACACCTGTACAGCCCCCTCTTCCGAAAGCTGGACCAGGCCTTTCAGCAGCTGCTTCTGCTTAAGCGGATCGCGCAGGCGAATGCGACGGAACAGTTCCGGCGCGAAGTTCGGGATACCGGTGAACTTCATCATCTCGCCCTGCGTGAAGGTATCGCCGATCTGAATGGTACCGTGGTTGTGTAAACCAATGATGTCACCCGGATAGGCTTCTTCCACGTGCGAACGGTCGCCCGCCATGAAGGTCAGCGCGTCGGAGATCACTACGTCTTTACCAATACGCACCTGACGCAGCTTCATGCCCTTTTCGTACTTACCGGAAACCACGCGCATAAAGGCGACGCGGTCGCGGTGTTTCGGGTCCATGTTGGCCTGAATTTTAAAGACGAAGCCGGAGAACTTCTCTTCCTTCGCTTCTACTTCGCGGGTGTCGGTTTTACGCGGCATCGGCTGCGGGGCCCACTCAACCAGACCGTCGAGCATATGGTCAACGCCGAAGTTGCCGAGTGCAGTACCGAAGAAGACCGGGGTAATTTCACCGCTCAGGAACAGTTCTCTGTCGAACTCGTGAGAGGCGCCTTTGACCAGCTCAAGCTCATCGCGCAGTTGCGCGGCCAGCTCTTCACCGACAGCGGCGTCCAGCTCCGGGTTGTCCAGCCCTTTCACGATGCGGACTTCCTGAATAGTGTGGCCCTTACCGGTCTGATACAGGTAGGTTTCGTCTTTATAGAGGTGATAAACCCCTTTGAACAGCTTGCCGCAGCCAATCGGCCAGGTGATTGGCGCGCAGGCGATTTTCAGCTCGTTTTCCACTTCATCCATCAGCTCCATCGGATCACGGATGTCACGGTCGAGTTTGTTCATAAAGGTGAGGATCGGCGTATCGCGCAGACGAGTGACTTCCATCAGCTTGCGGGTACGATCTTCAACACCTTTCGCGGCGTCGATCACCATCAGGCAGCAGTCCACCGCCGTCAGGGTACGGTAGGTATCTTCGGAGAAGTCTTCGTGCCCCGGGGTGTCCAGCAGGTTCACCAGGCAGTCATGATACGGGAACTGCATCACGGAGGTGGTAATCGAAATACCACGCTGCTTTTCCATCTCCATCCAGTCGGATTTAGCATGCTGGCTGGAGCCACGGCCTTTAACGGTACCCGCGGTCTGGATCGCCTGTCCGAACAGCAGCACCTTCTCGGTGATGGTCGTTTTACCGGCATCCGGGTGCGAGATAATGGCAAAAGTGCGGCGTTTGGCCACCTCTTGCAGATAAGGAGACAACGTCATAATCAATTCTTCTTAGGTAAGCGCGGCAGCAGGCCGCGCATCATGGAATACGAAAAATGCGGCTATTTTACCCATCAACAGGGGGCAGGCAATCATTGTTTACACAGGAGCTGCTCCAGTTCGTTCAATGACGTAACGGTCCAGGTCGGCTCGATGCCTTCCGGCAGCGTGCGGCCATGCGCATTCAGCCAGACGGTCGACAGGCCCGATCTCATACCTCCCAGAATATCAGATTCTGCCGTATCCCCCACCATCAGCACGCGATCGCGGTCAGGATTGCCCGCTTGTGCCAGCGCATAATCGAAAATACGCGGATCCGGCTTCGGCACGCCTACCTCTTCAGAGATCACCAGCGCGTCGAAATGATCGCGCAGGCCGGTGCGTTCAAGGCGGATCTGCTGAAGCGCGGTAAAGCCGTTGGTGATGATCCCAAGCTTCACCTTCCCTTTCAGCGAATCCAGCAGAGAAACGGCGCCGGGCAACGGCGCGCAGATATCTGCCATTGCATTCAGGAAGGCCTCGTTCAGCACCCCAGGACTGATGTTTAACCGTTCAGCCCAGACGTCAAAACGCTGATGCTGAAGCTGTAACGCGGTGATGGCTCCGTTCTGGTAATCCACCCACAGCGGCTTGTTCACCGCCTGATAGTCCTGAAAATCTTCCGCGGTGAACGTCACGCTATAGTCGAGAAACATCCGCTGTAGGCCGCCGAACGAGTCAAACGTAAACAGCGTTTCGTCGGCATCAAAGAAAATCCAGTCCCATTTCATCGTTACAACCTTATTTTCGTTATCCAATCGGCAGAGCCATGATAATGGCGTCTTCACGTCCCTCTGCGGTGGGGTAGTAGTTACGGCGGATAGTCGCCTCGTTGAAGCCTAAGCTTTCATAGAGCGCGATGGCGGCGACATTGGACGCGCGCACCTCCAGCCACAGGGTGAAAACGTCACGGGTTTCCAGCTCACGAATGAGGTGCTCAAGCAGATCCCTGCCCAGCCCGCGGCGCTGGTAAGCGGGATCGACCGCGATATTAAACAGCGTCGCCTCGTCCAGAACGACCTGCGTGATGGCGAACGCGGCCATCGCACCGTCAACGTCCAGGCGGAGATTTAAATAGCGTTCGCCCTGATTGCTGGCAAACGTCTTTTCGCTCCACGGAAAGGCATGGGCGCGTGTTTCAATCGCGAACGCGGTGGCCAGGTCAGCCGTCGTGAGGGAAGAAATCGTGTTCATATTCGCAAATTTGTTGCCATAGCGCGCTACGCGCTTTTGGGTTGGCTTTCAGTTCGTCCAGCGCTGGCGAGCTGATCTGGCTTCCTTCAAGAGGTAGCTCATCCACCGCCCCGATTCGCCAGCTGTTACAGCGGCTGTCAGGGGGAAGCATCGCGACGCTTTCGGGCGCCAGCTGTAATACCTGATCGTTTGTCACCTTCAGGGTGCGAAGGACATCCTCAATCAGGGGTTCGTTCAGGGCAGGCGGCGCTTCTGCCACCATCACCAGGCGGACATGCGCAGGGATGGAGATGGCTATTTCGCCCCGCAACGCCGTCGGGCGACGCAAAGCCCACTGGGTGATGCCCAGCTGCTGCAACTGCCAGTCTCGTCGGGATGTCATAGCGAAAACTCCTGTCTCTCAGGCGCGCAAATATAGCAAATGTGTCGAAACTGCGCCATCTACCTACTATAATCCCCGCCTGAGTTTATTGAGGAACAATTCATGTCTGCATTTACCCCGGCAAGTGAAGTCTTGCTGCGTCACAGTGATGATTTCGAAGAAAGCCGTATTCTGTTTGCCGGAGATATGCAGGATGACCTGCCCGCACGTTTCGACTGTGCTGAAAGCCGTGCCCACACCCAATACTACCACCACTGGCAGGTGCTGAGCCGCCAGATGGGCGAGCGCGCACGCTTTAGCCTGGTGGCGGAGCAGAGCGATATTGCTGACTGCGATACGCTCATTTACTACTGGCCGAAGAACAAACCGGAAGCCCAGTTCCAGCTGATGAACCTGCTTTCTCTGCTGCCGGTCGGCTGCGATATTTTTGTCGTCGGTGAGAACCGCAGCGGGGTGCGAAGCGCAGAGCAGATGCTCGAAGGCTACGCGCCGTTGACGAAAATCGACAGCGCCCGACGCTGCGGCCTGTATCATGGCCGTCTGGAAAAACAGACCACTTTTGATGCCAACACCTTCTGGGACGAGTACCAGCTTGACGGACTGACCATTAAAACCCTGCCGGGTGTGTTTAGCCGTGACGCGCTCGATACGGGCAGCAAGCTGCTGCTTTCCACCCTGACGCCGCACACCAAGGGCAAGGTGCTGGACGTCGGCTGTGGCGCGGGCGTGCTGTCAACGGTTCTCGCCAGCCACTCACCAAAAGTGCGTTTAACCCTGTGTGACGTGAGCGCCCCGGCGGTAGAAGCCAGCCGCGCCACGCTTGCTGCGAATGGCAATGAAGGCGAAGTGATTGCCAGCAACGTTTTCTCCGACGTGACCGGTCGCTTTGACATGATCATCTCTAACCCGCCGTTCCACGACGGGATGGAGACCAGCCTTGAAGCGGCGCAAACGCTGATCCGTGGCGCAACCCGTCACCTTAACAGCGGCGGTGAGCTACGTATTGTGGCGAATGCCTTCCTGGCGTATCCGAAAGTGCTGGATGAAACCTTCGGCTTCCACGAAGTGATCGCCCAGACAGGCCGCTTTAAGGTGTATCGCACCGTGATGACGCGCCAGGCGAAAAAGTAATTCCCCTGCCCGGCGATGGCTGACGCTGCCATCGCCCATTTTTGCAGCAATCAAAACAACGTGCGCAATTTTCTGTTGACGTAAAGCTGAAAACATCTAGAATGCGCCTCCGTGGTTACGATACTTTTACAGTGTCGATGGTATGCGAAGGTGGCGGAATTGGTAGACGCGCTAGCTTCAGGTGTTAGTGTCCTTACGGACGTGGGGGTTCAAGTCCCCCCCCTCGCACCATAAATCACGTTGATATTGCTCGCACTGGGCGAAGGTGGCGGAATTGGTAGACGCGCTAGCTTCAGGTGTTAGTGTCCTTAGGATGTGGGGGTTCGAGTCCCCCCCCTCGCACCAACGAGGCGATATCAAACCAGTAAGATGACTGTGCGAAGGTGGCGGAATTGGTAGACGCGCTAGCTTCAGGTGTTAGTGTCCTTACGGACGTGGGGGTTCAAGTCCCCCCCCTCGCACCAATTATCTTACATCCCTTCAGCAGTACCTCTTGTTTTTCCCTTTTATTTCAAACTCATCAGAATCACCAGCAGTCCACTGATTAGCGCAACGCATGATGGCAACAGCACGTAATGCCGTAACTGTTTGTGCCAGATCATCGCGGATGTCACCAGCAAGCCCGAAACAATCATTGCTTTCCAGACATCAATGGGAAGATCGGCAAACATCAGCCCACCGATAATGGAACCAGGCAGCAATATTCCCCACCCACTTCCCAGCGCTTTGCTCAACATGGTTTCACCTCTCGCACTGATAATGATAACCAGTATCATATGATAGTAATTATCACTTGTCAGCATGCGACGTAAGAAATTGCGCCAGCAATTGCTTTCCCATAATGACAGAGAATGTGTAAGGTGATAAATTGCCCACCTGTTAACTTCCGATAACGTTTTTCTGATAATAAAAATTCAATTTTGTAGCGACCAATATTGCATAACAACATCTTGCTCATTGTTTTAATTGAGTTTTAATAAAAACGCACGCATATGACATCACAATCCTGGCTGTCCTTAGTCAACAAGAAATATCAGCTTTCTTTACGTTTATTTTTATTTCTGAACGCTGCATCAGCATTGTTCTCGGTAACAAACCCTCTCTATTCCGTTCGTGTGTTATCAGTCCCCCTGTTTGCCGTATTGACTGCCAGCACTGGCTTACTTATCTGGCACTGGAAAAATAGCACGCGAAAAATAAATATCCCTGCTGTTTCAGCTATTTTTGGGTTTTTATGGGCATGGCAGATCGTCTCAAAATTTCTGTTAATAACGCACGATCACGCAACCTATTTAATGATGGCGCTATTAACAGTGCTTTTTATAGGGTCTCTGGCTTTCGCCAGTAATATTAAAGCCTTTACGTTACATTCATTTCCCGCTTTTATATCCTGCCTGTGGCTTAGCCCGTCCGAAAACTGGTTGAGAATGGCCTATTTTTTCGCGCTGCCGGTGGTCGCCATTGGTATCCATCATGTTCTTCAGCGGCGTAATGACCGTTTCGCCCAGGAGCTGCTTTCCGAACTGCTCGAAGAGCGTGAAACCCTGACCGATCTCAGCATGATGGACCCGCTCACCGGCCTATATAACCGTCGCGGGCTGCAAAGCCGGCTTGAGAACCTCCCCAGGCCTGACGCTGGCGAGCACTTTGTGCTGCTGATGGATATCGACCATTTCAAAGCCTACAACGATCATTACGGCCATATGATGGGCGATCAGGCCTTGATCAGGGTCTCGGCTGCGATCCGCGACGCCGTGCGCTCACGCGATGTTGTCGCCCGGTTTGGCGGGGAAGAATTTATGGTGCTGTTAAGTAACATCCCACTGGAGCAAGCGCGCCAGACAGCTGAACGCATACGTCAGAAGGTTTACGATCTCAAAATCCCCCACATGTTTAACGAAAGCGTCGCCACTAACGTGACCATCAGCATTGGCATAGCCATGTTCGAAGGTGAAGACGTTGATGGCGCACTGGCGAAAGCCGATAAAGCCCTCTATGAAGCCAAGCATATGGGACGCAACAGCATTCTGCTGAGCGACGAGCTTCATATCGCCTGAAACCGCCTTCACAGCGCCAGGATAAAACGCTTGCGCTCGGTTTTATCTATAGTTAGGATTGGCAATCATTATCATTTAGATTTGTAATCCACACTATGGCGACTCGTACCGCACACATCGTTGAGCCACTACTCTGGCGAGCTCCACTCTCCGCCGGAGAAACGACGCTTGCGGATGCCATTCGGGAAAAAATCGCCGTAACACGCGCCCATCTGCTGGATTTCATCAAACTGGATGAAGCACCGCCGCATCATGCTCTGACGCTGACTCAGTGGCAACGACCTGCCGAGCTGCGGTCACTGCTGGCAACCTATTCCGACCATATTTATCGCAACCAACCGACGCTGGCGCGGGAAAATAAACCGCTGCTTTCCCTCTGGGCACAATGGTATATCGGGCTAATGGTGCCGCCTGTCATGCTGGCCCTGTTGACCCAGGAAACGATGCTCGATCTCTCGTCGGAACATTTCCACGTCGAATTCCATGAGACCGGACGCGCCGCCTGTTTCTGGATTGATGTACACGAAGATCCGAGCGCGAGTCACCTGTCAGCGCAGGCGCGAATGGAACGACTGATTACAAGAGCGCTGGTTCCGGTCATTGATGCGCTGGAAGCGACGGGGGAGATCAACGGCAAACTGATCTGGAGTAATACCGGGTATCTTATCCACTGGTATTTAACGGAGATGAAGCCGTTGCTCGGCGAAGAGAAAGTGGATGCGCTGCGTCAGAGCTGTTTCTTTGCCAGACAGCTGTCGGATGGGCGGGATAACCCTCTTTACCGCACCGTGGTTCCGCGTGAGGGACTTCTGGTGCGTCGTACCTGCTGTCAGCGCTACCGTCTGCCGGATGTCCAGCAGTGCGGCGATTGCACGCTTAAGTAGTCTGGCCCTGCCTGAAACCCGCAGAGAGAGGGAACAAACACTAAAAACGGCAACCTGCGTTGCCGTTTTGCTTTTACCTAAGCGACCTGCTGATTTTCCTCTTCCCCATTACGCTGTGCTTCTTCCGCTTCCTGCTGAAGCAACTGTTTCTCGTACACCTTGAAGAACGGGAAATAGATAATGGCGGAAACGCAGGCCAAAACCAGCACCAGAATGGCTGCACGGAAATCCCAGCCCAGCGCCCAGGCGGCACCAACCGGAGCCGGTGCCGTCCACGGCACAACGGAAATCACGCGGCCAATCAGATCAAACTTCATCGCTGCCCATGCCAGCACGGCATTGACCATCGGCGCCAGCAGGAAAGGAATAAAGAACACCGGGTTCATCACAATCGGCGTACCAAAAATCACCGGTTCATTGATATTGAAAATGCTTGGCACCACGCTCAGACGTCCAATGGAGCGCAGGTGCGCGGAGCGGCTACGCAGGTAACAGAACACCAGCCCCATCGTCGCTCCTGACCCACCGATCACAATAAAGAACGTCCAGAAGGCTTCCATAAAGATGTGTGGTAAAGGCAGGCTCGCCGCCAGCGCGGTCTGGTTCGCCCCCAGGTTCGTCAGCCAGAACATTTGCAGCATACCCGAGACAATCGCTGCACCGTGGATCCCGGCAAACCACAGCAGGTGGCCAATCAGCACCGCCAGCAGGATCGCTGGCAGCGAGTCCGCCGCAGAGACCAGCGGTTTGAATATCGACATGATGGCCTGTGGGATCAGCATACCGAACTGCGACTGGATCAACAGACTCAGCGGATAGAGTGTCAGCACCACCACCAGCACCGGGATCAGCAGGTCAAACGAGTTTTTGATCATCGGCGGAACCTGGTCTGGCAGACGGATCCCGATATTGTGTGCTTTCAGGAAACGCATCATCTCAACGCAGTAAATCGCCACCAGGATCGCGGTGAAAATCCCGGTCCCTCCAAGGCTATCAACCGGTAAGGCGCCTTTGGTTTTAGGCGCGGCGACCAGCAGGAACGCCATCAGCGACAGCATCGCGCACATGAACGGATCCAGCTGATGGGTTTTAACGTAATGTTTGCCCAGGTTGTAGGCGATAGCCGCACAGATATAGAGGGACATCACCCCCATCGTCATATCAAACGGCGTCAGAATTTGACCTTCAAACTGCTTCGCCATATCCAGCCAGGCGCGGGCAAAGCCCCAGGTGGTATCTGGCGAAAAAGGTGGGTAAGCGAACACTAATAAAAACGACCCGACAATCATAAACGGCATTGCCGAGATGAACCCGTCACGAATCGCCATAACGTGACGCTGGGAAGAGATGCGCCCGGCAATAGGGCTGACATAATTTTCAACGAAGCGGAAAATCAGATTAAATGCAGCATGGTTGGCAGACATAGCAGATCTCCTGTCAGACGTTCGTTTCGGACGTTCTCACGTCACACGTTGTTCCATACATCAGCGTCACAACCTTGCCGGATCGTGTACCTGCGGTACTGCTCAAACGGAATGGTTTCATAATTAGCTCTTATTATTAGATACAGGGGAAGTTACACACTCAGTATTAATCTCTGCATCACGCTCTGCAACCGGTTACTGTAACCGGTTTCTGTGAATGTGAAGGCGATCCAGAAATCGCCCCTGACGGATATTTGTTACTTAAGGGATATTTACAGCGACTAAATTCTTATGACAGATTACGGAAGATATTTGTCAGGAGGAATCAATGAGTTTGCAGTCTGTACAGCAGTTTTTCGCCGAACACGCTCCGGATATAGAAATCATCGAGCTTAACCAAAGCACAGCGACTGTTGCCCTTGCTGCTGCCGCGCACAACGTTGAACCCGGCCAAATTGCCAAAACGCTGTCACTGAAAATTAAAAATGATGTGATTCTGGTGGTTGCAAAAGGCGATGCGCGTCTGGATAACAAAAAGCTCAAAGAGACATTCGGCGCAAAAGCCCGCATGCTCAGCTGCGATGAGGTAGTAACCCTGACGGGTCATCCTGTTGGCGGCGTCTGCCCTTTTGGACTGGAAAATCCGCTCTCTGTTTACTGTGACATCACTTTAAAACAGTACGCCGAAGTGTTACCCGCAGCGGGCGCCATCCACAGTGCGGTGCGTATATCGCCCGACAGAATGGCGGAACTGACCGCAGCAAAATGGGTTGATGTCTGTATTTGAACGTTGCGCCAGAAAAATTCTGGCGCATCACTTAACACTACGAGAAAGAAGGAACGGTGAGAGCGGAACGGCGTATTTCCCTGACCGGGAGATGCGCCAGGATATCTGCCGCATCCAGTAATCCCACATCAGAATTGACGCCCAGCTTTACCATTGCGTTAAACTTATGCGCACGGATGGTTTTGATATTGCGTTCAAGCTGTGCCGCAATTTCAGGGATCGAAAAACCCGATGACATATATCGCAGAATCGCCCTTTCAGTTGGGCTTAGCATACGATGCTGGCTCACACACCAGTGATTGTACACGTTGTCGTTCACGTGATGCGTTTCGCTGAGTAATGTCTCAAGCCCCTCCATTAACTGCTTCAGCGGAACCGATTTACTGATAATTCCATGTAAGCGAGAAGGCGAAAGATGGCTGACCAGTCTCGCCTCCATTTCATCAGAGGCCAGCACAATACGCTTGACGTCGCTGTGGGTGAAGGTGAGATCCCGCAAACAGGCCAGACAGTTTCGCCGCTCCTCACGCTCATCGGACAATGAATAAATTACGGCAAAGAATGAGATTTCCGAGAGCGCCGCTTTGAAGCTGTCAAATCTGGCAAACAGGTGCACCTGGTAATGGCTTAGGGCGGGCATCGCAAAAAGATGCTTCAGCCCCATAGCGCTCATTGAGCAGCTTTCGATGACGGCGATATGTTTTGTTGCAGTGGTCTTTTCCATTCCTCAAACTCTCCATAAGCCGACATTAAACTGAGTTCTCGCATTCCCTGGGTACTGCTTATCCACGCGTACATATCGGCATTACTGCGAAGTGATAAGCGACGCATTGCACTGTTTTTCTGTGCACTGATCGTTTTATTACTTTTATTAAGTAGCGTGGCTATTTGGTTGATTCCCCAACCTTTACCTAACAAACGCAACACCTTGCGTTCAGAGTGGGTAAGCGCAATCATTTGCTCACTCTCCTCTTCAATATCAGGATTTTCCGGTATCAATAACGTCTGGCTTATTCGCTCGGCACGTTCACTCCCCGCGCGAATAGCGTTAATTACGCCTTCAATGGGTTCCATATCCGAAAGCAGCGTGCTTTCCGGACGCATAAGAAGCTCTACTGCAAGTGGATAAAGGGGGCGCGAAACGAGGAATATCCAGTGAATATCCCGGTACTGATTCATTAACCCATAATATTGCTCAAGCGTGCCGCGTGGATTACGATACTCACCCGAAATATCGGCAATAACGACCCCAGCGCGACGCAATTGTAATAACGTCAACTCCTGCATCGAACGGCAGTACGTTATCTCAAAATCGGGAAAATGACGCGACATGACGCCACCTAACCCATTTTGCATAACCGGTACTCTGCTGATCACCACTCCGTGTTTACCATTCAATGGCAACATAGACCCTCCCTGTCATGAATTCTTTATTTAAGAACGAACTAACCCTGCAAGGTTAAACACGTTTGCATTCCGAAGTACAAACGGGTTAATACTCGCAAAATAGAACAAATATCACATGGGTTAAGAAACGCCCAATACAGGCCTAATATCGCATAAAGACCATTTAAATTTAATTCAAATTGCGTGAAAAGATCGAAAATATGAAATTAGAAATACTTAATATATTGTTTTTATAAATCCTAATTTCATATTCATTAAATAAATAACAATGCTGTCTTTCCTCCGCCCCCATCGCGCCACTGATCGCACAAATGTTGATCTGGCCCAGCGCAAAGGGCCCTGCACTTTGTGTTAAAAGTAAGCAATCTCTCTTCTCTTCAGGGCGTTTCATGCAGGCAGATCGGTCTACGCAACGTGCCACCACGCGGCTATGTATTCAGTGCGGGCTTTTTCTCTTACAGCACGGCGCAGAAAGCGCCCTCGTCGAAGAGCTCTCCACACGCCTTGGGCTGGCGCTGGGGATGGACAGCGTTGAGAGTTCCATCTCGTCAAATGCCATTGTGCTGACCACCATTAAAGACGGACAGTGCCTGACCTCCACCCGTAAAAATCATGACCGCGGCATTAACATGCACGTCGTGACGGAAGTGCAGCACATCGTGATCCTTGCTGAACACAAGCTGCTCGATCTCCGGGAGATAGAAAAACGTTTCAATCAAATCAAACCCCTCCGGTATCCGCGCTGGCTGGTTGTGCTGATGGTGGGACTGTCCTGCGCCTGCTTCTGCAAGCTCAACGCGGGCGGCTGGGACGGCGCTGTCGTGACCTTCTTTGCCAGCAGCATCGCAATGTATGTCCGCCAGCTGTTGACGCACAGACAGCTACATCCGCAAATTAACTTCTGCATCACGGCATTTGTGGCGACAACCGTATCCGGCCTGCTTTTGCGCCAGCCCTACTTCGCCAGCACGCCTACTGTTGCGATGGCCGCCAGCGTATTGCTGCTGGTGCCAGGTTTTCCCTTAATTAATGCCGTCGCTGATATGTTCAAAGGCCATATCAACACCGGTCTGGCGCGCTGGGCGATAGCCAGCCTGCTGACGCTGGCGACCTGTATCGGGGTGGTAATGGCCATGACACTCTGGGGGTTACGCGGATGGGCGTGATGGATTTTATGCTCGCACTGGCACAGGACATGCTCTTGTCTGCCCTTCCCGCCGTTGGTTTTGCGATGGTGTTTAACGTCCCACAGCGTGCATTACCCTGGTGTGCGCTGCTGGGTGCCATTGGCCACGGCTCTCGTATGATCATGATGACAGCGGGCTTTAATATTGAATGGTCGACGTTTATCGCCTCCATGCTGGTTGGCAGCATCGGTATTCAGTGGTCCCGCTGGTATCTGGCGCACCCGAAGGTATTCACCGTGGCGGCAGTGATTCCTATGTTCCCGGGCATTTCAGCCTATACGGCGATGATCTCCGCCGTCAAAATCAGCCATTTTGGCTACAGCGAACCCCAGATGATCCTGCTCCTGAGCAACTTCCTTAAAGCCTCGTCGATCGTGGGTGCGCTCTCCATCGGCCTGTCGATCCCCGGCTTATGGCTTTACCGCAAACGTCCACGCGTATAATAAAATCGCTTGCAATTGTATCGCGCACTATCTATATTCATTTCATGGACGCAAAAACGAACGACACCACCAACGCGCTTCTGCTGGATAACCAGCTCTGTTTTGCCCTCTATTCGGCAAATCTGGCGCTTAACAAGCTGTACCGGCAACTGCTGGCGCCGCTTAATCTGACCTACCCGCAATACCTGGTGATGCTGGTGCTCTGGGAACAGGATGATATTACGGTGTCAGACATTGGCGAGCGGCTGTTCCTGGATTCCGCCACGCTGACTCCCCTGCTGAAACGCCTGGAAAGCGCAGGATTGATCCTCCGCCAGCGTTCCCGTCAGGATGAGCGTCAGGTCGCCGTCACCCTGAGCGACGCGGGTCGGGCGCTGCAACAGCAGGCCGTGACGATCCCCCACGCCGTGGGCTGTGCAGCGCAGTGTGATACCGACACCATGCTGGCGCTCAAGCAACAGCTCGAAAGTTTGCGCCAACAGCTGCATCGCGCGTAAGGCTGTACTTTACGCGTCTAATTTTAACTTAAAACATCGCGCGCTATTTAATAGCGCATATAAACGTAAGATGAGGAACCTGCCATGTCTTTAGAAAAAGTTGTCTACACTGCCAAAGCCAAAGCAACCGGAGGCCGTGATGGCCGCGCCACGTCTTCCGATGGCGTTCTGAATGTCAAACTGGGTGTGCCAAAAGAGATGGGCGGCATGGGGGGTGAAATAACCAACCCTGAACAGCTGTTCGCTGCGGGCTACTCCGCCTGCTTCCTGGGCGCAATGAAGTTCGTTGCGGCACGCGATAAATTCGCTCTGCCAAAAGACGCCTTTATTGAAGGCGAAGTAGGGATTGGCCCGCTGCCAACCGGTTTTGGTATCGAAGCGAAGCTTAACATCCACGTTGAAGGGATGGACGCAGCGGAAGCCAAAAAACTGGTGGATGCGGCCCACATCGTCTGTCCGTACTCTAACGCGACGCGCGGCAATATCGACGTGACGCTGAACATCATCGCGTAACCAGCCCCTGTGATTTTAGCCCCGGTAAGCGTAACGCCACCGGGGAAATCCTCTCCTTTCCTCCCCTCTCTCTGTGCTACCATAACCCTCAATCACGCCCGTAGTAATCAGTTGAGAAAGTGTTATGTCCTCCAGAATTCTGACCACCAGCATTGCTGGCATTGATGCCTTTATGCGCGATCCTCGCGGTGTGTTGACGCACGCTGAAGGCGGCACGCTCGCGGTATTTGCCGACAACGCCCCGGCGTTTTATGCGGTCACGCCGGAACGTCTGGCGCAGCTTCTGGAAATTGAAGAGAAGCTGTCGCGCCCGGCGAGCGATGTCATGCTGGATAATCAGTTTTTTGACGAACCCGCCAGCGCCCCGGTGGCCGTTCCAATGGGGAAATTTCCCATGTACGCCGGTTGGCAGCCGGACGCCGATTTTCAGCGGCAGGCGGCCTTATGGGGAATAGCCCTCTCGCAGCCCGCAACACCGGAAGAGCTGGCAGCCTTTACCGCATACTGGCAAGCTGAAGGAAAAGTCTTCCACCATGTTCAGTGGCAGCAAAAATTCGCGCGCAGTCTGCAAATCAACCGCGCCAGCAACAACGGCCAGCCAAAACGTGATATCAATGCTTTTTCAGAACCGGACAAAAAAATCCCTGATGGATTCCGAGGTGCGAAATGAAAAACGTCGGCGACCTGATGAAACGTTTGCAGAAGATGATGCCTGCCAACGTGAAGCCCGCCTTCACCACCGGTGAAGAGCTGCTGGCATGGCAAAAAGAGCAGGGTAAAATTCGCGCGGCAGCCCTCGCCCGCGAAAACCGCGCGATGAAAATGCAGCGCACCTTTAACCGCTCGGGCATTCGCCCTCTGCACCAGAACTGCTCCTTCGAGAATTATAAGGTCGAGTCTCAGGGGCAGATGAACGCCCTTAACCAGGCGCGCCAGTACGTGGATGAATTTGACGGCAACATCGCCAGCTTCATCTTTAGCGGAAAACCCGGCACCGGGAAAAATCACCTCGCCGCCGCTATCTGCAACGAGCTGCTGCTGCGCGGGAAGTCAGTGCTGATTATCACCGTGGCCGATATTATGTCCGCCATGAAAGACACCTTCAGTAATCGCGAAACCAGCGAAGAACAGTTGCTAAATGATTTAAGTAACGTGGATTTGCTGGTCATCGACGAGATCGGTGTCCAGACGGAGTCCCGCTACGAAAAAGTGATCATCAACCAGATTGTCGATCGCCGTTCGTCGTCAAAACGCCCAACCGGTATGCTGACGAACCACAATATCGACGAGATGACCCGACTTCTTGGCGAGCGGGTGATGGATCGCATGAAGCTGGGTAACAGCCTGTACGTAATCTTCGACTGGGACAGCTATCGCAGCCGCGTCACCGGCAAAGAGTATTAAGATATTTCCAGGGAGCGCCGGAAGAGCAGAGGTATATACTGAACCCACTTCTGGCCCAAAACGGACCTTGTTGAGTAAATCATTATGAAAAAACAGTTTCTTATCAGCATCCTTACTGGCGCCCTGCTGGTGACTGGCGCAGCGCAGGCCGCATCATGGCAGGAGTCGCTCTCCAGCGCAGCAAATGAGTTAACCAAAGAGAGCGGCACTTCCCAGGGCGGGCTGTCAGCCTCGTCCCTCACCGGCCTGCTGAGTAACAGCTCCCAAAGCCTGAGCGCCGGCACGATGAACAATGCGGCGGGCATTCTGGAATACTGCGCGAAGCAGAAACTGGCTTCCGTCACCGATACCGAAAACATTAAAAACCAGGTGCTGGGTAAACTGGGTCTGGACACCCAGGAGCAGAAAGCGGACACCAACTATATGGACGGTATTCAGGGCCTGCTGAACGCGCAAAATGGCCAGCAGCTGAACCTCAGCACCCTTGGAAATTCATCTCTGGCGAAACAGGTGAAAACGAAAGCATGCGATCTGGTGCTGAAACAAGGCGTTAATTTCCTCTCCTGATTGTCCCCCTTTTTTCTGCCACAACACGCCGGGTTTATTACGTTAGTCTTACACCGCGGCGTGAAGTGCGTTTTTTTATCCCCTGCCACCACCTCAGCCTCCATATACCACGATGCGACTGTATTCAAAAATCCGATTTTATAAACCAAATCCTAACAACAGCACACTTTCGTGACACTAAAATTGCAGCTAAGCGACATCGCAATTACATTGTATTACCCAAAAAATAAGCAATTAGCCGGCTAAGCGTCCGGCATGATGAGGATCTGCTGTTGTCAGAGTTAATGTCCCTTGTCCTTTTCCTGGCTTCCATCGGCGTTTATGCCTGGAAAGCCGGTCGTCACACCTGGTGGTTTGTGGCCACCCTGGTGGTGCTCGGCATTTTTATTGTTTTAAACATTACGTTATATGCCAGCGATTATTTTACCGGCGACGGTATTAACGACGCGGTGCTCTACACGTTGACCAACAGCCTGACCGGCGCTGGTGTAGGTAAGTATATCCTTCCGGGTCTGGGGCTGGTGGTCGCCCTGGTGGGCATCTTCGCCGCGCTGGCCTGGGTTCTGCGCCGTCGCCGTCACCGTCCGCATCATCATGGCTACAGCCTGCTGGCGCTGTGCCTGGCGCTGGCCTCCGTGGATGCCAGCCCGGCCTTCCATCAAATTACCGAGCTGGTAAAATCCCAGTCGCGCGATGGCGATCCGGACTTTGCGGCCTATTACAAAGAACCCTCGAAGAAAATCGACAACCCTAAACTCAACCTGGTCTATATCTACGGCGAAAGTCTGGAACGCACCTGGTTTGACAACGATGCTTTCCCGAACCTGACGCCAGAGCTTGGCGCGCTGAAAAACCAGGGCCTCGACTTCAGCCACACCATGCAGCTCCCTGGCACGGATTACACCATCGCCGGGATGGTGGCCTCCCAGTGCGGCATTCCGCTGTTCGCTCCGTTTGAAGGCAACGCCTCCGCCTCGATGTCGAGCTTCTTCCCGCAGAACATTTGCCTCGGCGATATCCTGAAAAACTCGGGCTATGAAAACTACTTTATGCAGGGCGCTAACCTGCGCTTTGCCGGGAAAGATGTGTTCCTGAAATCCCACGGTTTCGAACACTTGTATGGTTCCGAAGAGCTGAAAACCACGGTGGCCGATCCGGCCTACCGCAACGACTGGGGCTTTTACGACGATACCGTTCTGGATGAAACCTGGAAGAAATTCGAGGAGCTTTCCCGCGCCGGTAAACGCTTCTCGCTGTTTGCGTTGACCGTCGACACGCATCATCCGGATGGTTTTGTCTCACGCACCTGTAAACGTCAGGGCTACGACATTGACGGTAAAAACAACAAGTCGTTCAGCGCCGTGACCTGTAGCCAGGAGCATATCGCGGCGTTAATCGAGAAAATCAAAGCGTCGCCGTATTTCAAAAATACGGTCATCGTCGTTTCATCTGACCATCTGGCGATGAAAAACAGCGCCTGGGATGAACTGAATAAGCTGGATCGCAGCAACCTGTTCTTTGTGCTGCGCGGCGATAAACCGCAGCAGGAGATCATTGCCGCTAAACGTAACTCGATGGATAACGGCGCTACCGTGCTGGATATTCTGGGTGGCGATAACTTCATTGGACTGGGCCGCAGTACGCTGTCGGGCCAGTCCCTGTCGGAAATCTTCCTCAACATGAAGGAAAAAATCCTCGCCTGGAAGCCGGATATCATTCGTCTGTGGAACTTCCCGAAAGAGATAAAAGATTTCACCATCGATCAGGATAAAAAAATGATCGCGTTCTCCGGCAGCCATTTCCGCCTGCCACTGCTGCTGCGCGTGTCGGATAACCGCGTCGAGCCGCTGCCGGAAAGCGAATACTCCGCGCCACTGCGCTTCCAGCTGGCGGAATTCGCCCCGCGTGATAATTTCGTCTGGGTCGATAAATGCTACAAAATGGGCCAGCTCTGGTCACAAGAGCTGTCACTGTCCACCGACTGGTGCGTCTCACAGGGGCAACTCGGCGGCGAGCAGACCGTGCAACACGTTGATAAACCGCAGTGGCAGGGGAAAACCGCGTTTAAAGATACGGTCATTGATACCGCACGCTATCAGCGCAACGTTGACCTGCTGAAAATCGTCGACAACGACATCCGTTATAAAGCTGACAGCTTTATCTTTAACGTTGCCGGCGCGCCTGAAGAGGTGAAGCAGTTCAGCGGTATTTCACGTCCCGAATCCTGGGGGCGCTGGTCTAACGCGCAGTTAGGTGATGAGGTGAAAATTGAGTATACCCATCCGCTGCCGGAGAAATTCGATCTGGTGATCACCGCCAGGGCATTTGGTCCCAACGCAAACCGTCCTGTGCCGGTGCGCGTCGGCGATAAAGAACAGATGCTGACGCTGAGCAATGATGTCACCACCAGCACGCTGCATTTCGATAACCCCACGCGCAGCAATACGCTGGTCATTGTGCCGCCCGAGCCGCAGTCCACTAACGAAGGGAATATTCTCGGTCACGCTCCGCGCAAGCTGGGAATCGGCATGGTGGAGATTAAAATTGTGAGCAGCGCTGGCTGATGACGGCGTTCACCCTTCGCCCGACGCGCATCGACGACGTCGCTGCCCTGCCCGCCATTGAACGCGCGGCGGGGCAGCGATTTCGCGACGTTCCTGAGCTGGCCTGGCTGGCAGACAGCGAGGTTATTTCCGTTGAAGATCACCTCGGTTACGCCGGACGCGGATTAAGCTGGCTGGCGCTGGCTGACGACAGGCCCGTGGGCTTTATTCTCGCCGAAGCCCAGCCATCTTCGCTGTTTATTGTGGAACTTTCGGTTCATCTGGACTGGCAGGGACGAGGTCTCGGACGCCGGTTGATTAACCGTGTCGCAGAGCATGCCCGCACGCTGGGGCTAACCTCGCTGACGTTAACGACGTTTCGTGATGTCCCGTGGAACGCGCCCTTCTACAGGCGATTAGGGTTTGAAATGATGACGACGCTGACGCCGGAAATGCGCCAGAAACGTGAAGAAGAGACGGCACACGGTTTAGCGTATGGTTCCCGCTGCGCCATGCGCCTGCCTCTGTAAAATCGCCCGGTGGCGCTGCGCTTACCGGGCCTACAAAACCCAATTCCGCAGCCGCCACCCGGCAAAACCCACAATCCGTAGGCCGGGTAAGGCGCAGCCGCCACCCGGCAAAACGCACATCCCGTAGGCCGGGTAAGGCGTAGCCGCCACCCGGCAAAACCCACAATCCGTAGCCCGGGTAAGGCGCAGCCGCCACCCGGCAAAACGCACATCCCGTAGGCCGGGTAAGGCGTAGCCGCCACCCGGCGAAACGCACAACGTCAGAACGTTTCCCAGTTATCGCCCGCATCTGCGGTCGCCGGTTTACGCGCCACTACCGGTGCGGCAACGCTTTTCGCGGAGGCGAACTCGCGCGCCTTCATCTGTTCCTGCTGAATACGGAACACCGCAACGGCCTGCGTCAGACGGCTCGCCTGCTCTTCCAGTGCCGCCGCGGCCGCCGCAGACTCTTCCACCAGCGAGGCGTTCTGCTGGGTCACGCGATCCATCTCAGCCACCGCCAGCCCCACCTGGTCGATACCGCGGCTCTGCTCATCAGACGCAGACGCGATTTCGCCCATGATGTCCGTCACGCGCGTTACCGCATTCACGATCTCACCCATGGTTTCACCGGCGCTTTCTACCAGCGTTGAACCCAACTCCACGCGCCCCACGGAGTCTTCAATCAGGCTCTTGATCTCGCGAGCCGCCTGGGCGCTGCGCTGCGCCAGGTTTCGTACTTCACCTGCAACCACCGCAAAGCCGCGGCCCTGCTCGCCCGCACGTGCCGCTTCTACCGCCGCGTTCAGCGCCAGAATATTAGTCTGGAAAGCAATCCCGTCGATCACGCTGATAATATCGGCGATTTTCTGCGAACTGCCGGCGATGTCGCGCATGGTCTGCACCACGTTATCCACCACTTTCCCGCCTTTCTGCGCGGTTTCAGACGCGCTCAGGGCCAGGTTGCTCGCCTGACGGGCATTCTCGGCGTTCTGCTTCACGGTGGCGGTCAGCTGTTCCATACTGGCGGCGGTCTCTTCCAGAGAGGCAGCCTGCTGCTCGGTACGGGATGAGAGATCGTTATTGCCCATCGAGATTTCGCTCGCACCGCTGTAAATGGCGTTTGCGCCGTTACGCACGTCACCCACGGTGCGCACCAGCTCGCCCTGCATATGGCGTAGGGAGTCAGCCAGTTCACCCATCTCGTTGGAGCCTTCCACGTCGATGCGCTTCACCAGGTCGCCGCTGGCGATATGACGAATGCTGTCAATCAGACTGTTCAGCGGGGAAATCAGTGCCTGACGAATACCCAGCCAGACGGCAACAATCACCACCAGCACCGCAGCCAGCACGCTAATCAGCACCCAGATAGCCTGGCGGTAAGAGCTGTTGCTGTCTTCAACCGCGGTCTGATAGAGCGCGTCGTTTTGTTGCAGATAGCTGACGTACTGCTTCTCAAAGCCATCCTGATAGCTCTGGGTCGGCTGGTCGAAGAACTCGTTGATCTTGCCCGCCCCCAGCAGCTGGATCAGCTCGGCCAGCGCGCCGTGGTAGATATCGTAATTACGTTTGATTTCCAGTGCCGCAGCGTCGCTCTGACGCGGGTCACGCGGAAGTGCTTCGTAATCCGCCCAGTTTTTTTCCGCCTGTTTCAGAGACGCAGAGGCAATCTGCATCAGCTCGGCGACGGTTGAGCCGCTGCCGATATTGTTCTGATCCATCATATAGCGGATACCCGCGCGGTTCAGGGTGTTACGGGTTTGCAGCAGCGCCACCCAGCTACCGTTCAGGGTGGATTGTTGCTGGCGAATGGTTTGCAGGATGGTGAAATTCTCTTTGTCATGCTTCAGGGCATTGAAGAAAAGACCACCGGATGTGAGTTGTAAAAGGCCAAATATCGCTAAAACTAGCAGTAAGCTGGTGACAATCTTGATACGATTTAACATGTTTTCTCTTTCCTCAGACAGATACAGAATTTTCGGCCTGGAAAGGGAAAACTTTACGAAAATCATCCTGGATTTTAGGGTTTTTACTCTTCGTCCCGCGCGGCAATATGTCGGTTTCCGAGTTCAATAAACTCTTCCAGCAGCGCCGTGAGCTGCTTCATCTTCTCCGGGGTATATTCCGCCTCAATCTGCTGGTACGCCTCTTCCACCTGAGCCTGAGCACGCTGGTACAGCGCGTTGCCTTCTTTCGTCAGCGATACGTACAGCTTGCGCTGGTCATTCACCGGCTTTAAGCGCAGCACCAGACCGTCGCGCTCCATCCGCGTCAGAATGCCGGTCAGGCTTGGGCGCAAAATGCAGGTGCGGAACGCCAGATCATGAAAATCCATGGAGGGATGCTCGGCCAGTACGCGGACGATACGCCACTGCTGCTCGGTCAGATTATGCCGTTTCACTATCGGGCGGAAATAGCCCATCGCCGCTTCACGCGCCTGCAACAGCGCGATGGTTAATGAATCATGCATCACCTTCCCCTTACATCATTAACAAGTAAACAATTTAAAACAGATGCTTTTATAGACAATACGTTGTAACCCAAAAAGTCTAACAGAAACAACGTAATTTTTTTAATGCATTGATTTTAATGATAATTAACCCATTTGTGTAAATTTATTGTTATTCATATCACAAATTATTCACTTCTGATTGCGAAACGAACAGCAAAAGCATAAAACCAGATCATTAACATATTAATGAAATCAAAACCGGACAGCCGGTTTGAGGAGTATGGGAATGAAAGGTACTGTTTTTGCCGTAGCGCTAAACCACCAAAGCCAGCGTGCGGCCTGGGCTGAGGCGTTTGAAAAAGCCCCCTATAACGCGCCGCCAAAAACGGCGGTGTGGTTTATCAAGCCACATAACACCGTTATTCGCGCAGGCGAGCCGATTCCCTTCCCGCAGGGAGAAACCGTGTTAAGCGGCGCAACGGTGGCGCTGGTGGTGGGCAAAACCGCCAGCAAAGTACGCGTTGAAGAGGCGGCGGCGTACATCGCTGGCTACGCGCTGGCCAACGAAATCAGCCTGCCGGAAGAGAGCTTCTACCGCCCGGCTATTAAAGCCAAATGCCGGGATGGATTTTGCCCGCTCGGCGAACCTGTCGCCGTTGATAACGTGGACAACCTGACCATCATCACCGAGATCAACGGTCGCGAAGCGGACCACTGGAACACGGCCGATCTGCACCGCAACGCCGCCGAACTGCTGAGCGCCCTGAGCGAATTTGCCACCCTGAACCCCGGCGATGCGATATTGCTCGGTACCCCGCAAAGCCGCGTCGAAATTCGCCCGGGCGATCGGGTACGCATTCTGGCAGAGGGATTTCCGCCGCTGGAAAACCCGGTGGTGGAGGAACGCGACGTTGCCATCGCTTCGCGCACGCCGCCGCACGCCACGCTGTTCGCCCTCGGCCTGAACTACGCCGATCACGCCAGCGAGCTGGACTTCAAGCCCCCCACCGAGCCGCTGGTGTTTATCAAAGCGCCGAACACCTTTAATGGCGACAACCAGACCTCGGTGCGCCCAAACAACATTGAATACATGCATTACGAAGCCGAGCTGGTGGTGGTCATCGGTAAAACCGCGCGTAAGGTCAGCGAAGCCGAGGCGATGGACTATGTTGCGGGCTACACGGTGTGCAACGACTACGCCATCCGCGATTATCTCGAAAACTACTATCGCCCGAACCTGCGGGTGAAAAGCCGCGACGGGCTGACCCCCATCAGCCCGAACGTAGTGCCAAAAGAAGCCATCCCTGACCCGCACAACCTTCGTCTTCGCACCTACGTCAACGGTGAACTGCGTCAGGAAGGCACCACCGCCGATCTCATTTTCAGCATCCCATTCCTGATTGCGTATCTGAGCGATTTCATGACCCTGCAACCGGGCGACATGATTGCCACCGGCACGCCGAAGGGGCTGTCCGACGTGGTGCCGGGCGATGAGGTGGTAGTGGAAGTGGAAGGCGTAGGCCGCCTGGTAAACCGAATTGTCAGTGAGGAGACTGCAAAATGAAAAAGATTAACCACTGGATCAACGGGAAAAACGTCGCCGGAAGTGAGTACTTCCAAACCACTAACCCGGCCTCCGGCGAGGTGCTGGCAGAAGTGGCCTCCGGCGGCGAAGCCGAAATCCATCAGGCCGTTGCCGCCGCCAAAGAGGCGTTCCCGAAATGGGCCAACCTGCCGATGAAGGAGCGTGCGCGCCTGATGCGTCGCCTGGGGGATCTGATTGACCAGAACGTGCCGGACATTGCCGCCATGGAAACCGCCGACACCGGCCTGCCGATCCACCAGACCAAAAACGTGCTCATTCCACGCGCCTCGCACAACTTCGAGTTCTTCGCCGAGGTGTGCCAGCAGATGAACGGCAAAACCTACCCGGTCGATGACAAGATGCTCAATTACACCCTCGTGCAGCCGGTGGGCGTCTGCGCGCTGGTGTCGCCGTGGAACGTGCCGTTTATGACCGCCACCTGGAAGGTCGCGCCGTGCCTGGCGCTGGGTAACACCGCGGTGCTGAAGATGTCCGAGCTCTCCCCGCTGACCGCCGACCGTCTGGGCGAGCTGGCGCTGGAGGCGGGCATTCCGGCGGGCGTGCTGAACGTAGTGCAGGGCTATGGCGCCACGGCGGGCGACGCGCTGGTGCGTCATCATGACGTGCGCGCCGTCTCCTTCACCGGCGGCACCGCCACCGGGCGTAACATCATGAAAAACGCCGGGCTGAAGAAGTATTCCATGGAGCTGGGCGGCAAATCTCCGGTGCTGATTTTTGAAGACGCGGACATTGAGCGCGCGCTGGACGCCGCCCTGTTCACCATCTTCTCCATCAACGGCGAACGCTGCACCGCCGGCTCGCGCATCTTCATCCAGCAGAGCATCTACCCGGAGTTCGTCAAACGCTTTGCCGAGCGCGCCAGCCGCCTGCGCGTGGGCGACCCGACCGATCCGAACACCCAGATTGGCGCGCTGATCAGCAAGCAGCACTGGGAGAAGGTCTCCGGCTACATCCGCCTCGGCATTGAAGAGGGGGCAACCCTGCTGGCGGGCGGCCCGGACAAACCGACCGATCTGCCTGCGCACCTGAAAGGCGGCAATTTCCTGCGCCCGACCGTGCTGGCGGATGTCGATAACCGCATGCGCGTGGCGCAGGAAGAGATCTTCGGGCCGGTGGCCTGCCTGCTGCCGTTTAAGGATGAAGCGGAAGGCCTGCGCCTGGCAAACGACGTGGAGTATGGCCTGGCGTCGTACATCTGGACGCAGGACGTCAGCAAAGTGCTGCGTCTGGCGCGCAACATTGAAGCGGGCATGGTGTTCGTTAACACCCAGAACGTGCGCGACCTGCGCCAGCCGTTTGGCGGCGTGAAGGCCTCCGGCACCGGGCGTGAGGGCGGCGAGTACAGCTTCGAGGTCTTCGCGGAGATGAAAAACGTCTGTATCTCCATGGGCGACCATCCGATTCCAAAGTGGGGGATCTGATCATGGGAAAATTAGCCTTAGCAGCAAAAATCACCCACGTGCCGTCAATGTATCTCTCTGAACTGCCGGGCAAAAACCACGGCTGCCGCCAGTCAGCCATCGACGGGCATAAAGAGATCAGCAAGCGCTGCCGCGAGCTGGGCGTCGATACCATTATCGTCTTCGACACCCACTGGCTGGTGAACAGCGCGTATCACATCAACTGTGCGGACCATTTTTCAGGCGTCTACACCAGCAACGAGCTGCCGCATTTTATTCGCGACATGACCTACGACTACGACGGCAACCCGGAACTCGGCCAGCTGATCGCCGACGAAGCGGTGAAGCTTGGCGTGCGCGCCAAGGCGCACAACATCCCGAGCCTCAAGCTGGAGTACGGCACGCTGGTGCCGATGCGCTACATGAACGCGGATAAGCACTTCAAAGTGGTCTCCATCTCGGCGTTCTGCACGGTTCACGACTTCGCCGACAGCCGCAGGCTGGGCGAGGCCATCCTCAGCGCCATCGAAAAATACGACGGCACCGTGGCGGTGCTCGCCAGCGGCTCGCTGTCGCACCGCTTTATCGACGACCAGCGCGCGGAGGAAGGGATGAACAGCTATACCCGCGAGTTTGACCGCCAGATGGATGAGCGGGTAGTGAAGCTGTGGCGCGAGGGGCAGTTCAAAGAGTTTTGCAGCATGCTGCCGGAGTACGCCGACTACTGCTACGGCGAGGGCAACATGCACGACACGGTGATGCTGCTGGGGGTGCTCGGCTGGGACAACTACGACGGTAAGGTGGAGTTTCTCACCGAGCTGTTCGCCAGCTCCGGCACCGGCCAGGTCAACGCCGTATTCCCGCTGCCCGCGTAAGGAGCCACCATGCCGCACTTTATTGCTGAATGTACCGACAACATCCGCGAGCAGGCCGACCTGCCGGGGCTGTTTGCCAAAGTGAACGAGGCGCTCGCCGCCACGGGTATTTTCCCGCTCGGCGGTATCCGCAGCCGCGCCCACTGGCTGGACACCTGGCAGATGGCCGACGGCAAGCACGATTACGCCTTTGTGCATATGACGCTCAAAATCGGCGCCGGGCGCAGTCTGGAGAGCCGGGAAGAGGTCGGTGAAATGCTGTTTGCGCTGATCAAAACGCATTTTGCAGCGCTAATGGCCGCCCGCTATCTGGCGCTGTCTTTCGAGCTCGACGAGCTGCACCCGACGCTCAGTTACAAGCAGAACAACGTGCACGCGTTGTTTAAGTAGCCGTCTGCTCGCCCGGTGGCGCTTCGCTTACCGGGCCTACAACGGCTCGAACGTAGGCCGGGATCGCTACGCGCCACCCGGCAACAACAGGATATCGCCATGCTCGACAAACACACCCATACCCTGATCGCCCACCGCCTGCATCAGGCGGAACAATCCCGGGAGCAGATCCGCGCGATCTCGCTTGAGTATCCTGAGATCACCATTGAAGACGCCTACGCCGTCCAGCGCGAATGGGTGAGCCTGAAAATTGCCGAAGGCCGCGTGCTGAAAGGCCACAAGATCGGCCTCACCTCCAAAGCGATGCAGGCCAGCTCGCAGATCAGCGAGCCAGACTACGGCGCGCTGCTGGACGATATGTTCTTCCACGACGGCAGCGACATTCCCGTGGATCGCTTTATCGTCCCGCGCATCGAAGTGGAGCTGGCCTTCGTGCTGGCAAAACCGCTGCGCGGCCCGAACTGCACGATCTTCGACGTTTACAACGCCACGGATTACGTCATCCCTGCCCTGGAGCTGATCGACGCCCGCTGCCACAACGTTGACCCGGAAACCCAGCGCCCGCGCAAGGTATTCGACACTATCTCCGATAACGCCGCCAACGCGGGCGTGATCCTCGGCGGCCGCCCGATTAAACCCGACGAGCTGGATCTGCGCTGGATCTCCGCCCTGCTCTACCGCAACGGCGTGATCGAAGAGACCGGCGTGGCCGCAGGCGTCCTTAATCATCCGGCGAACGGCGTGGCGTGGCTGGCGAACAAACTCGCGCCATACGACGTGCAGCTTGAGCCAGGCCAGATCATTCTCGGCGGCTCGTTTACCCGCCCGGTTGCCGCCAGCAGAGGCGACACCTTCCACGTCGACTACGGCAACATGGGCTCCATCAGCTGCCGCTTTGTGTAAGGAGATGATCATGCAAAACGCATTCAAAGCGGCGCTGAAAGCGGGCCGACCGCAAATCGGGTTATGGCTGGGGCTAACCAGCAGCTACAGCGCTGAGCTACTGGCCGGGGCCGGTTTTGACTGGCTGCTGATCGACGGGGAGCACGCGCCGAACAGCGTGCAGACCATTCTGACTCAGCTACAGGCCATCGCCCCTTATCCCAGCCAGCCGGTGGTGCGCCCGTCGTGGAACGATCCGGTGCAGATCAAGCAGCTGCTGGACGTGGGGGTGCAAACCCTGCTGGTGCCGATGGTGCAAAACGCCGACGAAGCGCGGCTGGCGGTCAGCGCCACCCGCTATCCGCCCGCAGGCATTCGCGGCGTCGGCAGCGCGCTGGCGCGGGCGTCGCGCTGGAACCGTATCCCGGACTATCTGCATCAGGCTAACGACGCCATGTGCGTGCTGGTGCAGATCGAAACCCTAAGAGCGCTGAAAAACCTGCCGCAGATCCTGGACGTGGACGGCGTCGACGGCGTGTTTATCGGCCCGGCGGATCTGAGCGCCGACATGGGCTTTGCCGGTAATCCGCAGCACCCGGAGGTGCAGGCCGCCATTGAGCAGGCGATCGCGCAGATACGCGCCGCCGGTAAAGCGCCCGGCATCCTGATGGCGAACGAGCAACTGGCGAAACGTTACCTTGCACTCGGCGCGCTGTTTGTCGCCGTCGGCGTCGACACCACCCTGCTCGCCCGCGGCGCGGAAGCGCTGGCGGCACGCTTTATCGAACAACCGGTTACGTCAGTTAATAACAATAAATCCGTCTACTAAACGTAAGATCTGGAGCGCAGCATGACGACCTCTACCCTGCAAGATAAGAAAGCTATAGAACATCGCGTTATCAACAAGCTGTTCCGTCGTTTGATCGTGTTTCTCTTTATCCTGTTTGTCTTTTCGTTTCTCGATCGCATCAACATCGGCTTTGCCGGGCTAACGATGGGCAAAGATCTGGGCCTCACGTCGACCATGTTTGGCCTGGCCGCGACCCTGTTTTACGTCACCTACGTGCTGTGCGGGATCCCCAGCAACATCATGCTGGCGAAAATCGGCGCGCGGCGCTGGATCGCCGGGATCATGGTGGTGTGGGGCATCGCCTCTACCTGCACCATGTTCGCCACCAGCCCCGAAACGCTCTACGTCCTGCGCATGCTGGTGGGCATTGCCGAAGCCGGTTTCCTGCCGGGGATCCTGGTCTATCTCACCTGGTGGTTCCCGGCGTATCACCGCGCCCGCGCCAACGCGTTGTTTATGATCGCCATGCCGGTGACCATGATGCTCGGCTCGATCCTCTCCGGGTACATTCTGGCGATGGACGGGCTGTGGAACCTGAAGGGCTGGCAGTGGCTGTTCCTGTTGGAGGGGCTGCCGTCGGTGGTGCTCGGCGTGGTGACCTGGTTCTACCTTAACGACACCCCGGATCAGGCCACCTGGCTGGATGATGATGAAAAGCAGGCACTCAAAACGATGATCGCCCGCGAGCAGGAACTGGCCATTGCGCACGTCGCCACGCCGCGATCGACGCTGCGCGAGGTGCTGACGCCCGCCGTACTGCTCTACACGCTGGCCTACTTCTGCCTGACAAATACGCTGAGCGCAATCAACATCTGGACGCCGCAGATCCTGCAAAGCTTCAACACCGGCAGTAGCAATATCGTGATTGGCCTGCTGGCGGCGATCCCGCAGTTTTGCACCATCCTCGGGATGATCTGGTGGAGCCGCCGCTCCGACAGGCTGAAAGAGCGAAAAAAGCACACCATCCTGCCGTATCTGTTTGCGGCGGCGGGATGGATGCTGGCCTCGGCGACCGATCACAGCCTGATCCAGCTGCTTGGCATCATCATGGCCTCAACCGGATCGTTTACCGCCATGGCGATATTCTGGACCACGCCGGACCAGGTGATTAGCCTGCAATCCCGCGCGGTGGCGCTGGCGGTGATCAACGCCATCGGCAACGTCGGGTCTGCCGTCAGCCCATTGCTGATTGGTATTCTGCGCGACGCGACCGGCAGCTTCAGCTCGGGGCTGTGGTTCGTGGCGGGTCTGCTGGTAGTGGGCGCGCTGGTGCTGACGCGCATTCCGATGACGCAGCGGGTTCAAAAGAGGAACGATCATGTGCCAGAGCCCTATCGCCAACATTGATATCAGCAAGGAGTACGACGAAAGTCTGGGCACCGACGATGTGCACTACCAGTCGTTCGCCCGCATGGCGGCCTTTTTTGGCCGCGACATGCAGGCGCACCGCCACGACCAGTATTTTCAGATGCATTTTCTCGACACCGGGCAGATTGAGCTGCAGCTCGACGACCACCGCTACTCGGTGCAGGCGCCGCTGTTCGTTCTGACGCCGCCGTCGGTGCCGCACGCGTTTATCACTGAATCCGACAGCGACGGCCACGTGCTGACGGTGCGCGAGGATCTTATCTGGCCGTTGTTAGAAGTGCTCTACCCCGGCACGCGGGAGGCGTTCGGCCTGCCGGGGATCTGCCTGTCGCTTGCCGACAGGCCTGACGAGCTGGCGGCGCTGAAGCATTACTGGCAGCTCATTGCCCGGGAATCCACGGAACAGCTGCCGGGCCGTGAGCATACGCTGGTCCTGCTGGCGCAGGCCGTATTTACCCTGCTGCTGCGCAACGCGAAGCTCGACGACCACGCTTCAGGCGGCATGCGCGGCGAGCTGAAGCTGTTTCAGCGCTTTAACCAGCTGACAGATGCGCATTACCACGAGCACTGGACGGTGCCGGAATACGCCAGCGAACTGCATCTTACCGAATCCCGCCTGACCGATATCTGCCGCCGCTTTGCCAACCGCTCGCCGAAACGGCTGATCTTCGACCGCCAGCTGCGGGAAGCCAGGCGCTTGCTGCTGTTTTCCGACAGCACAGTGAGCGATATTGCCTGGCAACTGGGGTTTAAAGATCCGGCCTATTTCGCCCGTTTTTTTAACCGACTGACGGGGTGCTCACCCAGCGCATACCGGGCGCAGAAAGTACCGGTTTCCTGAACGCATCACGGTTCGTAGGGCGGGTACGCGCAGCGCCACCCGCCGAAAAGCCGCACAGATCACAAAACAACATCCCACCCGAAAAGTACCTGCCGTTGTCCCAATCGTCCCTTCACGTTCCGCCCCTCTCACGCTTCAATTAAACAACAAAAACAAAACATAAATTTAACAACCATCTTCCGATACGAGGTCCCTATGAAGCCTGAAGATTTCCGCGCTAATGCCAAACGTCCGTTAACCGGTGAAGAGTATTTAAAAAGCCTGCAAGATGGCCGTGAGATTTATATCTACGGCGAGCGCGTTAAGGACGTCACTACCCACCCGGCATTTCGCAATGCGGCGGCGTCCATCGCCCAGATGTACGATGCCCTGCACAAGCCAGACATGCAGGATACCCTCTGCTGGGGCACCGACACCGGCAGCGGCGGCTACACCCATAAATTCTTCCGCGTGGCGAAAAGCGCCGACGATCTGCGCCAGCAGCGCGACGCCATCGCCGAGTGGTCGCGCCTGAGCTACGGCTGGATGGGCCGCACGCCAGACTACAAAGCCGCGTTCGGCTGCGCGCTGGGGGCGAACCCTGCCTTCTACGGTCAGTTCGAGCAGAACGCCCGCAACTGGTACACCCGTATTCAGGAAACCGGCCTGTACTTTAACCACGCCATCGTCAACCCGCCTATCGACCGCCATAAACCGGCGGACGAGGTGAAAGACGTTTACATCAAGCTGGAGAAAGAGACCGATGCCGGGATCATCGTCAGCGGCGCGAAAGTGGTGGCCACCAACTCGGCGCTGACCCACTACAACATGATTGGTTTTGGCTCTGCGCAGGTGATGGGCGAAAACCCGGACTTCGCGCTAATGTTCGTCGCGCCGATGGATGCCGAAGGGGTGAAGCTGATCTCCCGCGCCTCTTACGAGATGGTGGCAGGGGCGACCGGTTCCCCGTACGACTACCCGCTCTCCGGCCGCTTTGACGAGAACGACGCCATTCTGGTGATGGATCATGTGCTGATCCCGTGGGAAAACGTGCTGATCTACCGCGATTTCGACCGCTGCCGTCGCTGGACGATGGAAGGTGGCTTCGCCCGCATGTACCCGCTTCAGGCCTGCGTGCGTCTGGCGGTGAAGCTCGACTTCATCACCGCTCTGCTGAAGAAATCGCTGGAGTGTACCGGCACCCTCGAGTTCCGCGGCGTGCAGGCGGATCTCGGCGAAGTGGTGGCGTGGCGCAACATGTTCTGGGCGCTGAGCGACTCCATGTGCTCCGAAGCCACGCCGTGGGTAAACGGCGCGTACTTGCCTGACCACGCGGCGTTACAGACCTACCGCGTGATGGCGCCAATGGCCTACGCGAAAATCAAGAACATCATCGAACGCAACGTGACCTCCGGGCTGATCTACCTGCCGTCCAGCGCGCGGGACCTGAACAACCCGCAGATCGACCAGTATCTGGCGAAGTATGTGCGCGGCTCCAACGGGATGGATCACGTCGAACGCATCAAGATTCTGAAACTGATGTGGGATGCCATCGGTAGCGAGTTTGGCGGACGTCACGAGCTGTACGAAATCAACTACTCCGGTAGCCAGGATGAGATCCGCCTGCAATGCCTGCGTCAGGCGCAAAGCTCCGGCAACATGGACAAGATGATGGCGATGGTTGACCGCTGCATGTCCGAGTACGACCAGCACGGCTGGACTGTACCGCACCTGCACAACAACACTGATATCAACATGCTGGATAAGCTGCTGAAATAACGCAGCGGGAGGTTTCAATGCAATCTGAAGAACGCCTGCGTTTTCGCGACGCGATGGCCAGCCTGTCGGCGGCGGTGAATGTGGTCACCACCGAGGGCGATGCGGGCCGCTGCGGCATTACCGCCACCGCCGTCTGTTCGGTCACGGATACCCCGCCCTCGGTCATGGTCTGCATCAACGCCAACAGCGCCATGAACCCGGTCTTCCAGGGCAACGGCAAACTGTGCGTCAACGTGCTGAACCACGAGCAGGAGATCATGGCCCGCCACTTTGCCGGGATGACCGGCATGGCCATGGAGGAGCGCTTTGCTCTCTCCTGCTGGCAGAAAGGACCGCTGGCGCAGCCGGTGCTGAAAGGCGCCCTGGCAAGCCTGGAAGGTGAGATAACCCAGGTGCAAACCATCGGCACCCATCTGGTCTACCTGGTGGAGATTAAGAACATCATCCTCAGCAGCGAGGGGCACGGCCTGATCTACTTCAAACGCCGTTTCCACCCGGTGATGATGGAGATGGAAGCCGCGGTTTGATCCCGTTGCACAAAAAAACGCTAAGGTTTCCGCAAAGGTGCGCCGTTAACTATCCATAAGATAAATTTTTCGGGGCGGCTGACGACGTCGTCAGCCGCCCCCTTAACGCTGGAAAGTCTTATGGCCCCTTCACCCCGAAGCCGCTCGGCTGAACGTCTGGTTGACATCATTATTGCCCTGCACCGCAACGGAAGCGTTAATCGCCGCGATCTGATGCAAAAATTTGGCATTACCGAACGTACGGTGTACCGCGATCTACAGGCCCTTTCCCCGATTATCGAACACGACGGCAAAGGACGCTATCAGCTGCTGCCCGCATATCAGCCCTGCCGCTGCACGCAATGCCCTGATGCGAACGACGAAACCCCGCAGGGCTAGATTATTCTCAGTGATCTCAATCACATATTTTCTCCCGCCGGGGGTGAGCCTTAACCACTCACCCTCGCTTTTGACCGCTCACGCATCGCTTTCAACCACTCACCCATTTACCGTGCTTTACACGCGCGAGGATCTGGCACGATCGCTCCAGCATTAATCAATACCTCCTCACAACGAACCCTGACCCTTTTTTCTTTACATAAAAAACCAGGTCTTACTATGGATACTAAAAAACTACTTAAGCACGTGCCCTGGGCCATCCTCGGGATCATCGGCGCTTTCTGTCTGGCGGTTGTCGCATTACGCCGGGGCGAGCACGTCAGCGCCCTGTGGATCGTGGTCGCGTCGGTTTCCGTCTATCTTGTGGCTTATCGCTACTACAGCTTGTACATCGCGCAGAAGGTCATGAAGCTCGACCCGACGCGCGCCACCCCGGCGGTCATTAACAATGACGGCCTGAACTATGTGCCAACCAACCGTTACGTGCTGTTTGGTCACCACTTCGCCGCCATTGCAGGCGCGGGTCCGCTGGTCGGTCCGGTGCTGGCTGCGCAGATGGGCTACCTGCCGGGTACGCTCTGGCTGCTCGCGGGCGTAGTGCTGGCGGGAGCGGTGCAGGACTTTATGGTGCTGTTTATCTCCTCGCGCCGTAATGGTTCGTCGCTGGGCGAGATGATCAAAGAGGAGATGGGCCGCGTGCCGGGCACGATCGCCCTCTTCGGCTGCTTCCTGATCATGATCATCATCCTGGCAGTGCTGGCCCTGATCGTGGTGAAAGCGCTGGCCGAAAGTCCGTGGGGCGTCTTCACCGTCTGCTCTACCGTGCCGATTGCGCTGTTCATGGGCATCTACATGCGCTTCCTGCGCCCTGGCCGCGTTGGCGAGGTGTCGGTCATCGGTATCGTGCTGCTGGTCGCCTCCATCTACTTCGGCGGCGTGATTGCCCACGACCCGTACTGGGGCCCGGCGCTGACCTTTAAAGACACCACCATCACCTTCGCGCTGATCGGTTACGCGTTCATCTCAGCGCTGCTGCCGGTGTGGCTGATTCTGGCTCCGCGTGACTACCTGGCGACCTTCCTGAAAATCGGCGTGATCGTCGGGCTGGCAATCGGGATTGTGATCATCAACCCTGAACTGAAAATGCCGGCGGTGACGCAGTACATTGACGGTACCGGTCCGCTGTGGAAAGGTGCCCTGTTCCCGTTCCTGTTTATCACCATTGCCTGCGGCGCCGTATCTGGCTTCCACGCGCTGATCTCCTCTGGCACCACGCCGAAGCTGATGGCCAACGAAACCGACGCGCGCTTCATCGGTTACGGCGCGATGCTGATGGAATCCTTCGTGGCGATCATGGCGCTGGTTGCGGCGTCGATTATCGAGCCTGGGCTGTACTTCGCGATGAACACACCACCAGCGGGTCTCGGCATCACCATGCCAAACCTGCATGAGATGGGCGGCGAAAATACCGCGCTGATCATGGCGCAGCTGAAAGACGCCAGCGCACACGCGGCGGCGACCGTCAGCTCCTGGGGCTTCGTGATATCGCCTGAGCAGATTATGCAGACCGCGAAAGACATCGGCGAACCATCCGTGCTGAACCGCGCAGGTGGCGCACCGACGCTGGCGGTGGGTATCGCACACGTGTTCCACAAAGTGCTGCCGTGGGCGGACATGGGCTTCTGGTACCACTTCGGTATCCTGTTTGAAGCGCTGTTCATCCTCACCGCGCTGGATGCCGGTACGCGTGCAGGCCGCTTCATGTTGCAGGATCTGCTGGGTAACTTCGTGCCGTTCCTGAAGAAAACCGACTCTCTGGTAGCAGGTGTTCTGGGTACTGCGGGCTGCGTAGGTCTGTGGGGTTACCTGCTGTATCAGGGCGTTGTAGACCCGCTGGGCGGTGTGAAGAGCCTGTGGCCGCTGTTCGGCATCTCTAACCAGATGCTGGCGGCTGTGGCCCTGGTGCTGGGCACCGTTGTTCTGGTGAAGATGAAACGCACCAAATACATCTGGGTAACCGTGGTGCCTGCGCTGTGGCTGCTGCTCTGCACTACCTGGGCGCTGGGTCTGAAACTGTTCAGCACCAACCCGCAGCTGGAAGGCTTCTTCTTCATGGCTAACCAGTACAAAGAGAAGATTGCCGCAGGCGGCGCGGATCTGACTGCGCAGCAGATTGCCAACATGAACCATATCGTGGTGAACAACTACACCAACGCGGGTCTGAGCATTCTGTTCCTGGTGGTGGTGTACAGCATTATCTTCTACGGCATTAAAACCTGGATGAAAGTGCGTAATGCCGATGGCCGTACGGACAAAGAAACCCCGTACGTGCCGGTGCCGGAAGGCGGCGTGAAGACGTCTTCACACCATTAATAAAATGGCGGGTGGCGCTGCGCTGACCCGCCCTACAACGTTACTGTAGGCCCGGTAAGCGTAGCGCCACCGGGCTTTTTCTTATCAGGACACGTTATGTTTGGTAACTTAGGCGAAGCAAAAAAATACCTCGGTCAGGCGGCGAAAATGCTGATTGGCATTCCGGACTATGACAACTACGTTGAGCATATGAAGACCAACCATCCGGATATGCCGTACATGACCTACACTGAATTCTTCCGCGAGCGTCAGGAAGCGCGCTACGGCGGAAGTGGAGAAGGCGGCGTCCGCTGCTGCTAAAGGAGAAACCATGACCCCGATTGCCGTTACCCTGCTGACCGGTTTTCTCGGCGCCGGTAAAACCACCCTGCTGCGCCACATCCTGAATGAACAGCACGGCTTCAAAATCGCCGTCATTGAAAACGAATTTGGCGAAGTCTCCGTTGACGATCAGCTGATTGGCGACCGCGCCACGCAGATCAAAACCCTGACCAACGGCTGCATCTGCTGCACCCGCTCCAGTGAATTAGAAGACGCCCTACTGGACCTGCTCGACAGCCGCGATCGCGGTGACATCGTCTTCGACCGTCTGGTGATCGAGTGCACCGGCATGGCCGACCCCGGCCCGATTATTCAGACCTTTTTCTCCCACGACATTCTGTGCCAGCGCTACCTGCTGGACGGCGTCATCGCCCTGGTCGACGCGGTACACGCCGACGAGCAGATGAACCAGTTCACCATCGCCCAGTCTCAGATTGGCTACGCCGACCGCATTCTGCTGACCAAAACCGACGTGGCGGGTGAAAGCGAAAAACTGCGTGAGCGCCTGACGCGCATCAACTCGCGCGCACCCATTTATACCGTGACGCACGGCGATATCGACCTGTCTCAGCTGTTCAACACCAACGGCTTTATGCTGGAGGAGAACGTCACCGCGAAACCGCGCTTCCACTTTATGGCAGACAAGCAAAACGACGTAGCGTCGATTGTGGTGGAGCTGGACTACCCGGTGGACATCAGCGAGGTCTCGCGCGTGATGGAGAACCTGCTGCTGTCGTTTGCCGACAATCTGCTGCGCTATAAAGGAATGCTGTGGATCGAAGGAGAGCCGAACCGCCTGCTCTTCCAGGGCGTGCAGCGCCTGTACAGCGCCGACTGGGATCGTCCGTGGGGCGATGAACCGCCGCACAGCGTGATGGTGTTTATTGGAATACAGCTGCCGGAAGAGGAAATTCGGGCAGCGTTTGCGGGACTGAAAAAGTAAGATAAATCAGGGCCAATTTTTAATGGCCCTGATTTAATTACTGTCTAGCATTTTCGGTTTTTATATTATCATCTCTCTGGCAGAGAAGTAATATTACAGCACAAGCACCAATCACCATTGCTGTATTTCGTTGGATAAAGAGGACATCTGTCAATCCCATAAGAAATAGCGCTGAAATATAAAGCAGCAACCCAACATTGAACTTATTCTTTTTTTTGCAGGAAGCTAAAAAACCAGTGATATAAAACAATATAATAGCAATGACGCCTAAAAGGCCCTGTAAACTAAAGCTTTCAATGATATCGTTATGGAAATGATATTTTATTGCTCTGACTGCTTCTGCGCTTTTGTAGTTTTTTTCAATATACTGTCTTGCCTTATTATAACGCTGTTCTGCATCCTGACCAAAAAGTGAAAAACTCGCTACGTGCTGTCCTGCGTCAAGCATAACAAAACGTGCTCCCAAAGATGTGTTAGCATTATTTTTTTGTAATTGTTGGATGTTATCATAAGCCTCAACAATTCTCTTTTGCATCTTATAAGCTATACCTCCACCAATTACGGATATTGCCAGCAATGCTAAAAACCAATAACGAGGCTTTACATTTCTCAATTCAAAACATGCCAGGACGAAGCAGACAATGAAAAAAGTGCCTATAGCGCCTCTGGTTTCTGTCATCAGTAATAAATAAGAGAATATGAAAAATGTAGCAATGTAAAATACAGTACGATAAAGTTGATTTAAAACTGCTTTTTTAATAAGAGAAAAACACAGAACTGACTGAACAACCATTATATAAGCAGTAGTCGTAGCAGCATCGGCTAGTAGTTTAATTCTGGTTATACCAGCCGCTTGTTCCTGGTAACCAAACCAAACGGTGAGTAAACCTAGCACAACGCTAGTGCAAGCAGCGAATTTCCAGCTTTGGATTGAAATTACACTTACGGATTTAAGCAAATAGAATGCCATTACTCCTGACAGGATGAGCAACTTTCCGCCAGCATAATAATTATCTTTAATATCCTGTAAATGTGTCGATGGAAATATCATCGACCAAATTAGCTTACTGGCACCGAGAAGCACAATGCTCAATAAAAATGCTATTGAGATTTTATTACTCAATATCCATTGACGAAAACCCTTCCAGCTTTCCAAAAAAAGAAGGCCAAAAATAGAAAGATAACAACCAATATAAAATAGCTTTCTTGGATAAGCCTCTATAAAAAGATCGCTTCCAATTGTAAACACAATAAGAATGAAAATAATGTTAACATTTAACCTTTTAATGTATTCACGACTTAACATGTTTAGTTTGCCTTTTTTCCAAGAAACGAGCCAAATGATAACGAACAAACATACAGAAAGCTTCAATAAACTGTTTCTTATTATTAAGCGTTTTATAGCATTTCTTTAGTTCTTTCGCACAACGTGGTCTAACATCTTCAACATCACACCAGGGTGACATTTTTTTATATTTACGATAGTGGGTGCTTATTTTCTGTTGATTCCATAACTGCCATGGTTTATCGCTACCAACATAATGTAACAAAATTGTTTCCTTAGATGGCTCACGCATGAAATCTCCCTTTTTGTGTCCTGCCTTTATTTGGCAATTATACTTGCTATCTATAAACATTACTTTTTCGTTCAGGATAACATTAAGAGCATCTTGATCAAAATACTTAAAGCCAGCCCCGCGCTCCAGTAAACATTCAAAAACTTTATGCGATACTTTATTTTCATTCCACGTGAAGGCATCGACATAAAGAACGCCAGAATTAAAATAATCGCAACCAGAGATATTAATAGATTCTGAAAGAGCAGTCTGATGCTCCGGCTCCCTGACAGCACAACAAATATTATTTATCGGCTTATGGTTTTCTAATAGTTCATAAATACTATTCAGCGCTATAATATCGGCATCAACATATAAAAAATAACGATACCCTTTAATTAAATACGGGGCCAAGAGACGAAAATATATTGAGACCGGGAAAATTGAAGTTTTAGGAAAAACATTCAGAGCGTCAGCAGATACAATAATAATTGTGAGTGCATGTTGAGTATTCTTGATAATAGAATACAATCTGGAAAATTCAAGTTCATTGTTTTTATCTGTGATAATGAATAAATGCAATGGAACTTCCGAAGTTTTTTCCACAATTGATAACATCGAGATGCCACAGTGCATTAGAAAATTTTCATCGATACCATAAACAACTGCTGAATATTGAATTTCAACATCGAGATTAAAATTCGTTACTTGCACGCCCAATATATTTTCGTTTAAATTAAGAATGGTTGGGTTCATCATTATTTATAGAGCTCAAAAATACTTATAATACATAAGATAACAAATAATAGCTGCCTTCCCCAGTACTTTCTCTAATTTGTTTAGCGATCATACAAAACATGATAGCCTTGAAAAAATGCAAGGTTAACCTTTTGAATAATATACGAAAAAGCACTGTGCCCATAGACGTATGGGCATAGTGCTGCATTACTCCAGAAATGGTTGATTAACCATCAGCTCTTATTTCAACGCCTCCGGCAGCGTCACAATCCACAGCTCGCTGTCGGAATCCGGCTTCTTCAGCGGCTTGACGCTGAGGGTAGTTTCAACCGCTTTGTCATCCAGCGTCAGCTTGCCTTCCGCGTTCACCCGATAATCCTTGAGCTTCTTGCCCTCGGCCGGGTTGTGCATCGCCACCTTCACGCCAAAGTCATTATCGTTCGCCACCGCCAGCGTTTTGTCGTCAATCAGCGCCAGCCCTTCGGCTTTTTCCTGCTGCCAGCCCAGCGCACGCAGATCGACCACCTGCGTTTTTTCCGCAAGTGAAATGCCGCGCTGCGCCAGCGTTTTCTCATCGTCAAATTCCGGGTATTCGCCCGGCTTGTCGAAGGCGGCCAGATCGCTCGCCTTGCTCAGATCCACCCTGTAGATGAGGTTACGCATTACGTCGTTTTTATCTTCGCCCTGTTCAATCAGCAGGATAGTGTGGTTATCCAGCGCCACGATATCGCCGATTTTGGCGTCGCTGTTTTTGCTGTAGGCCGCGCTGTCGACAGGGTAGCCGTACATCGCGGTTTTTCCGGTCGCCGGATCGAAGCTGACCAGTCGCGTAAACAGCGCCTGCTTTTTGCTCTTCCCGTCGATATCCAACGTACTCTGGACAGCGGCGATAATACGTCCGTCCGGCATGCGGGTCAGGCCTTCAAATCCCCGGTTTGCCTGGCGCCATTTGATAACATTTGGCAGACCGCCCGCGATGGATTTCTCCCCTTCCGCCGCCTGTGGGCCGTGGATCGCGAGGATTTTCCCTTTACTGTCAATATTAATCAGGAACGGGCCATACTCATCGCACAGCCAGTAGCCGCCCTTCCCGTCCGGCGTGATGCCTTCCGTATCCAGCCCGCGGTTATCGCCTTTCAGCACTTTTAAGGTGTCGCTTAGCGCGATTTCATTGGTGGAACCAATCACGCCACTTTGCAGCGGCAGACCGTTGATTTCGCCTTTATCGTCATGCAAAGGACGCGCGTCCACGGCCTCCGCTTTACCGTTTTGCACACGGATCGTCATTAGCAGCGGGGCAAAATCCGGGGTAACAAAAATTTTAGCGTCATTTTTCCCCATTTTTGGCGAATCCGCGTTAGGACCGCGATCGGTCACGGTCGTAAACGTCAAGGCATCGCCCTGCTTGCCCGTAAACAGCAGGCCAGAGCCAATCCCCACAGGCAGCCCGTTCGGAAACGCGCTGGCAAACGCACCGCTGTATTTGACATGCGAGCCTTCGGGAAAACTGACGACGTAACGCTCCGCGGTTGGCTGTGCCGCCAGGCCAGAGAAAGAGAGCGCACAACCAATTAGCACAGGAATGATTTTTCTTTTCATAGTGTTAGCACCCAGTAAGTGAAGCCAACAACGTAATGAAGAAACGTGTCAGAAAAATGACATGGTGAAAGCGGTTCGGCACGACGGGGCGTATAGCCACCTCCAGAAATGTAAACCTGTGTCTTTATCTGTGACAACTGAAACACTTTTGGAAATTATTAGAAACTCAATTAATTCATCCTGAACTACTTTTTCCGCCCCGTTCAGCGTACGTTTAATGAGAATCCTGAACCCTTCCTAAACGCGAATGCATTACGTATTGACTCCTTGCCGGGTCAACATTCGAACAACATTTAAAATTCAAAAACCAAACAAAAACAGCATAAAAACGTGACAAGCATCGCATTTGCAGAGATAAACAGCTCTTGTTAAGGTGCCCTCAGATTAATTTGATGACGAGGAAAAACTCATGAAAAAGCTCAACGTTCTCCTTCTTTCCGCTCTGACTGCCGTATCGGGCTCCGCACTGGCCATGGGCGGCAGCATTGAGCAGGGTAAAAACTTTACCAACCTGAATGTGGAAATGGGGAAATCAACCTCCGGTCTGTACACCGAAGGTAGCTGGCTGAAAAACACAGATGACGGCACCACAACCGGTGGCGTAGGAGCAGGCTACAACTTTGAAGTCGGCCCGGTGATGCTGAACGCAGGCGCTAAGGCCCTCTACGTTGGCCCGAAAAAAGGCGATAACGGCGTGGCGTTCCCGGTCGGCGGCGGTGTGAACGTTGCCCTGACCGACAGCATCAGGGTATTCGGTGAAGGCTACGTTGCGCCAGACGGCCTGAACAACAGCGTGAAAAACTACGTTGAAGCGAATGGTGGCGTAAGCTGGACGCCAGTGAAGCCGGTGACGCTGAAGGTGGGTTATCGTCACGTGAGCGTTGATGGTAAAGACGGTCGTCCTAACCACACGCTGATTGACGGCGCATATGTTGGCGGTGGCGTGTCCTTCTAAGCCTGTTTGCCCGTTTCGCCCGGCGGCGCTACGCTTGCACGGGCCTACAATGAAGGGTGCAATTTATGAATATTATTGCACCTTGTAGGCCGGGTAAGCGCAGCGCCACCAGGCAAAAAAGGCGATGAGACTGTTAATAAAAAAACCTGCCGGATGGCAGGTTTTTTTATGTCCGACATTACTTGCGAACGACCACCAGCTTCTGGTTCACAAACTCTTTGATCCCCAGGTCCGACAGTTCGCGTCCGTAACCCGAACGTTTTACGCCGCCGAACGGCAGTTCTGCCGCCGTATCGGTGAGCCAGTTGATGTACACCATCCCGGTCTCAATACGCGATGCCATCTTCTTCGCGCGCTCAATATCCTGGCTGAACACCGCTCCGCCCAGGCCGTAGTGGGAGTCGTTCGCCAGCGCGACCGCCTCGTCGTCGTTTTTCACCACGTAAATCTGCGCTACCGGGCCAAAGAACTCTTCGAAGTACGCCGGGTTGTCGCGTGAGATGTTGGTCAGGATGGTCGGCTCAAAGAAGCTCCCGTCTCGCTGCACAGGTTTGCCGCCATAGTGCAGCGTAGCGCCGTTTTTCACCGCCTCGTTAACCTGTTTGGTCAACGTCTCGAGCGCGTCTTTAGAGGACAGCGGCCCCAGCGTGGTGCTTTCGTCCAGCGGATCGCCAATCTTCACCTGCTTAAATGCCTCGGTGAATTTGCTCAGGAAGGCATCGGCAATCTTTTCATGCAGGATAAAGCGCTTCGCCGCGGTACAGACCTGCCCGGCGTTGTTGAGCCGCGCGTTAACGCCGATCTTCACCGCCTTATCCAGGTCCGCATCGTCGAGCACCACGAATACGTCGTTACCGCCAAGCTCCAGCGTGGATTTCTTAATGTGCTTCGCCGCCTGGGCCGCTACCACGCTGCCCGCTTTTTCTGAACCGGTTAGCGCCGCGCCCTGTACGCGATCGTCAGCGATGATGTTCGCCACCTGATCGGACGAGATAAACAGGTTGGTCCACGCCCCTTCCGGCGCGCCCGCCTCACGCACCAGATGGGCGAAGGTTTCCGCACAGTGCGGCACAATGCTGGCGTGTTTAGCGATGACAGGGTTACCCGCCGCCAGGTTTGGCGCCAGAACGCGCATCAGCTGATAGTACGGGAAGTTCCATGGTTCGACGGCCATCAGCACGCCGATGGGGTGATGTTCAACCCATGCTTCCCCGAGTTCAGAGTCATACTTCACCGGGGCCAGGAACTGCTTCGCGTTGTCCGCATAGTAGCGGGCGATTTGCGCGCACAGCTTCACCTCGCCGCGGCTCTGTTCGATGAGCTTACCCATCTCCTGGCTGGCGATTTTCGCCAGCTCCTCCACGCGTTCGTCGATCAGGTCCGCCAGCTTATGCAGTACCGGCAGGCGCTGGCTTATGTCGCTTTTCGCCCAGTCGGAGTGATAGAGCGCATCGGCTGCCTTCAGCGCCGCTTCAACATCTGCGTCAGTGTGGGAGGGATATTCTTTGATGAGCTGGTTAGTGGCAGGATTTACTGTCTGATAAGCCATATCGAATCTCCATGTTTTACCGCTTAGGGTATTAAGGGTAGTCAACATGACTGGCTATGGACGTAAAGTTGGGTATATCCGGAAGGTTCTGAGTAAAGCGATGCCATACCGTGGCTGGCGTGGTATAAAAAACCTTCAGAAGGAGTTGCTATGACCGATACCCGCCACATCCGTCAGACCTTTCACCGCGCCTCGGGCCTTGAACTACGCAGCACGTGGCAGAGCATGCAGGCGTACAAACGCCATTGCCACCCTCAGCTCTCCATCGGCGCGATTGTGGAAGGCCAGACCTGCTGCGTGTGTAATGGCAGAGAATACATCCTCCAGCCCGGGGACCTGATTGTGATCCCGGCTTATGTCCCACACTGCTGCAACCCTGTTGCCGGGCAGCCGCGTAGTTATCATATGCTTTATATCGATACGGACATTCCCCTTGCGGTTCAGGTGATTCGCAACGCTACGCTGTTTATGTATTACCGGGAAGTTGTTGAGAGGATGTCCCCTGCGTCCGTGGACAAGCTGCTTGCTGCCCTTCCCCATTGCATGGATGAGGCAGAAAAGCCTGGATCAACCAGCCAGCAGGTTCAGCAGGCATTTCTTTCCAGTCTTTCCAGCCCGCCTTCCCTCGACGCACTTGCGCAACGATTCTCGCTGCGAAAGGAGACGCTGATCCGTACCTTCAAGAAGGACACGGGCCTGACGCCTGGCAGCTTCCTCAATATCTTCCGCGTAGAGTACGCCAAAGCGCGGCTGCGTGCCGGGGATGATATCGCCGATGTCGGCTACCAGAGCGGGTTTGCCGACCAGAGCCATTTTCATAAGACCTTTGTGCGCTACACCGCCGCCACACCGCGCCAGTACGCTACGGGCCGATCAATATCAGACAATAAATAGGTTCTGTGTTTTCGTAGTCTGGCCCCAGTTTTGCATTCTGAGGTCGCTATGGAACTGTTCTTCCCTTCTGCTTTTCTCGCCCTGGCGCTGGCGCATTTTGTTGCCCTGTTAAGCCCGGGCCCGGATTTTTTACTGCTGATGGGCTACGCCGCCCGCTACCGACTGCGCGGCAGCGCCGGATTGTGCATCGGGATAGCGGCAGGAAACGGGCTTTACATTTTGCTGGTCATTATGGGATGGAGCGCGCTGCGTCAGTTCGCGTGGCTGTTCACGTTGATTGAATTATCCGGCGCACTGTATTTGCTCTGGATCGGCTCGCATCTTGTACGCAGCCGACCGCAGACGCTGGCGCTAAATGAAACACATGAGCGCTGCCCCTCGCTGCGTAAGCAGATCCTGCTGGGGCTGGGTTCGGCGCTGTTGAATCCCAAAAACGCATTGTTCTACCTGGCGCTGATGACGGCGTTACTCGGGCCGGACGTCACGCTGCTTCAGCAGGCGACCTGCGGCGTCTGGATGGTGATGGTAGTACTGGTATGGGATTTTGCGCTGGTGTCGCTGATGGGGTTACCGGCGGTTCAGCGAAAGCTCAGCCGTTCGCTCTGGCTGATAGAGCGCACGGCGGGGGTGGTATTGATGGGGTTTGGTGGGTGGGTGCTGTGGCGGTTTTTGCACTTTTCCCCCGTATCCCTCTATCCTTAACCCATGGAAAAACATACCGAACTCAAACGCGCCAAGCTTCTCGCGCTGTCGCTGCTGCTGATTGCCGCTGCGGCCTTTATCACTACCCTGTTCCTGCCGCAAACCTTCTGGGTACGCGGCGCAAAAGCTATTGCCGAGGCGGCGATGGTCGGCGCGCTGGCGGACTGGTTTGCCGTTGTCGCGCTATTCCGCCGGGTGCCAATTCCCGTTATCTCGCGCCATACGGCGATTATCCCGCGCAATAAGGACCGCATCGGCGACAATCTTGGCCAGTTCGTGCAGGAAAAGTTTCTGGATACCCAGTCGCTGGTCGCATTAATTCGCCGCTACGAGCCGGCCCAGATGATTGGTGCCTGGTTCAGCAAGCCCGACAACGCCCAGCGCGTCGGGCTGCATCTGATGCAGGTGATGAGCGGTTTTCTTGAGCTGACTGACGACGGGCGCATTCAGCGCCTGCTCAAACGCGCGGTGCATAAGGCTATCGACAAGGTCGATTTAACCGAGACCAGCGCCGTCATGCTGGAAAGCATGACCAAAAACAACCGTCACCAGGTGCTGCTGGACGCCATCATCAACCGTCTGATTACCCTGATTCAGCGCGAGAGCACGCGGGAATTTATCTCTGACCAGATCGTCCACTGGCTGAGGACCGAGCATCCGCGCAAGGCGATGGTGCTGCCCACCGAGTGGCTGGGCGATCAGAGCGCAGAGATGGTGTCAAACGCGGTGAACACGCTGCTGGATGATATCAGCCACGACCGCACGCACCAGATCCGTCGGGCATTTGACCGCGCCACGCTGAAGTTTATCGACAACCTGAAAAACGACCCGGAGATGACGGCCAAAGCCGACAACATCAAGCACTATCTGAAGAATGATGAAGCATTTAACCGCTACCTGGGTGAAATGTGGGCTGACCTGCGCCAGTGGCTGAAAAATGACATGCAGAGCGACGATTCCCGCGTGAAGCAACGTATCGCCAACGCCGGGCTGTGGTTTGGTGAGACGCTGTCGAATGATGCCAGCCTGCGTGCGTCGTTGAACGAGCATCTGGAGCAGGCCGCGCACCGCGTCGCGCCGGATTTTGCTGCGTTCCTGACGCGTCATATCAGCGACACGGTGAAAAGCTGGGACGCCAAAGATATGTCACGCCAGATAGAACTCAATATCGGTAAAGATCTTCAGTTCATTCGCGTAAACGGTACCCTGGTAGGCGGAACGATTGGCCTGATCCTGTTTTTACTTTCTCAGTTGCCCGCCGTGCTGGGGCATTAATCCGCTTTTGGCGGCGCGATAACGTAGCGCGTCGCCTCGAAGCGGTTCAGGATCAGGTGAACCAGAAAGACCATCGTCAGCGTGACCACCAGCGCGAAGGTAACGGAGGTGATGCGGTACAGATCGCTGAACACCAGATCGCTGTCCGGATGCATGTTTTGCCCGAACATAATGCCGATGGTGGTAATGCTGGAAAATCCCACCCCGGCCCCGACCTTCTCCATCACGTGCAGGCGCGCGCCAAATGCCAGCCCGAGGCCGATCAGCGGCATCATCAGCAGCATATGGCTGCTGTGATCGTACAGGATAAGCTGAACGACGAGGATATAGAGACAGCCCAGCACCACGCCGACCACGCGCCAGATAGAGCTCATCACCGCGCCGCGGTAGTGCATCGGGAACAGGATCAGAATGCCCGCCATCAGCGCCGAGAGCGAATCGCTTAAGTCGCTCATCTGAAATACCACGAAAATCAGCGTCGCCACGGTGCCGGAGAGCAGCGACTCGTGGCGCACGCGGGTATCGTCTTTCTCTATCAGCGGCGGCGGCTTACGTGGCTCCACGTCCGGCAGCAGGTAATTCATCAGCGCGCTCAGACACACCGCCATCACGCTCGCTTCAATGTTGGAGAACAAAAGCGTGTGCCAGTTGGTGGTGGGGTAGCTCATAAAGTTGAGCATTACGCTCTGGCACACCACGCCCATCGAACCGAACAGAAACAGCGGCCCCTTGCTCATAAAGCGAAAGCGCATCACGTACAGGGCAAAGACCACCAGCGTCATAATGACCGGCCATTGCGACAGAAAGCCGATGATGATCACCATTTCGACGCAGTTGAGCGATGCGCTGAAGATAAACTGCTTCGCCACGTGGCGGTTAAACACCGGCACCAGCGACAGCAGCATGATCGGGTAGACCACAAAAAACACGCCGTAGCTGGTGTTGTAGAAGCTCGAAATACTGAGCGCAATCATCCCGGCAAAGACGATGCGCAGGGTCTGGCGGAAGTCGTTTGCCGTGTAGACGATGTTGCCGTGCGGGGTAAATACCCGCGCCAGGGTGCTAATAGACATAGTGAAGCAGGCTCACCAGATGGATTTGCATCCCGGAGAAGAAGCGCGCAAAGGGCCCTTCGCTGTTGTAGAGCTGCACGGTGGCGCGCGCGCCGGTCGGCAGCGACTTCGGTAAGGCTTCGTCCAGCGCCACGTGAATGCGCATTCGCTGGGCATCGCGCACCCAGCGGTTAGAGGTTTCCGGTTCAGAAAGTTGACCGTTAACGGCTTCCTGACCGGCGAGGATCCCCGCGTCACTGCTGGTCACGTGGGCGCGGAAAACCCGTCCCGGAAAGGCGTCAAACACCACGGCGGCGTCGGTCCCCTGGTGGGTATGACGCAGGCTCTTCTCGCGGAAATCCGCCACAATATCCGTCTGCGTATTCACCAGCGCCAGCGCTGCCGAACCGGACGAGGCGTAAAAACCGGGGCTTAATTGCAGATTACTCACCGTGCCGTCCGCCTCGGCGTAGACCTTCGTCCAGCCAAGATTCAGCTCCGCTTCATCCAGCGCGTTACGGTATTTTTGCAGCGTCACGTTACGGTGTTCATTCCGCTCGCCGCGCTGAATGCGCAGGTTATGAATATTCGCCTGAATCGAGCTGACGGACTGCTCGCTGCTCTGCCAGGTAGTGCGGACCTTATCCAGATCCGCCTGCGACACGTTCTGCAGGGTGCTCAGTTTCTGGTAGCGGTCGAAAGTCACTTTGTCGTTACGCGCGGTCAGCACGGCGGTCTTCAGGCTGGCCTGCGCGGCGGCGATCTGCGCGTCCAGTTGTTCGTTGGAAAGGCGAGCTTGCTCGAGCGCGATCTGCGCCGCTTCCACTTTATTGCGAAACGGGGTGTCGTCGAGCTCAAACAGCAGATCGCCTTTCTTCACCTGGCTATTGTTGTGGACATGCACCGCCGCCACATAGCCGGAGACACGGGCAGACACCGGCGTCACCACGCGCATCACGGTGGAATCCGGCGTCAGCGGGATCCAGATATCCGCGACGATAAAGTAGACAAACATCAGCAGGAAAGAGGCAATACTTACCCTTACCCAGCGGGCAAACTTTTGTTCAGGAGTCATTATTTTTCGGTCTTGTTATCTTCTTCGCGGATTGTCCGCAAATTGCAGGCGATTTGATTCAGGGTGGCGCTGAAAATGTCGAGATGTTCAGGCGCGATGTTTTGCGATACGCGCGTCTGAAGCGTCTCAATTACCTGGGTGAGCCTGTTAAGTACAGCTTTTCCCTCAGGCGTCAGCGTCAGAAGCCGGATGCGCTTGTCATACGGCGAGACGGTGCGCAGCAGGTAACCCTGTTTTTCCAGCTGTGTCAGGGTGCGCATTAGCGGCGGCAGTTCAATGCCCTGCACCTCCGCCAGCTCACTCACCGAGACGTTATCCCCGAGCTGATGCAGCTGCATCATCACCGTCCAGCTCGACTGGGTTAACCCGGTATCGAGAATGGCGTCGTCAATGACGGCACGCCACTGGCGCACGATCATCGCCATCCGCATGCCCATCGGCCTGCGGCTAAACAGTTCTTCTTCACTCATGGGGAAACCTCTCGTCACACGCGGTCACGATAATAGTTATCAGGGTAAGTATCAAGAAACGAGAAGTTAAAGCGCAGGAATTGCGAAATGAGATTCTCCCTCTCCCTGTGGGCTGAGGGTTCCCCACAAATTAATGCGAGCACTGAGCAATCCCCTCGCCCCTCCGGGGAGAGGGTTAGGGTGAGGGGAACATACGGCGGTGGTGGTCATTCCGTTCACTTTATGTTCCTTGCTAC
>NZ_JBMKHV010000011.1:0-177415 GCF_049238585.1 Enterobacter cloacae complex sp. IR5428
AATGGCGAAGAAACGGTCTAAATAGGCTGATTCAAGGCATTTACGGGAGAAAAAATCGGCTCAAACATGAAGAAATGAAATGACTGAGTCAGCCGAGAAGAATTTCCCCGCTTATTCGCACCTTCCCTAAATTTCCTCAGATCATAACGCGCACCGTGAACTTTCGTAACGTCGGCCGGGTACGAAACAGTGCTATCGCACTGGCATCCGGTGAATATATTACGATGCTCGACAGTGACGATTGCTTAAAGCCGGGCAGCCTCAGGGACGCAATTACCTTTCTGAAAGCGCAACGTCCGGATATGTTACTGACACGTTTGCTTGAGATTCGCGATCCCCGGGAAATGACTTCAGACTGGCAGGGATTCAATCCTGTGCCATTGTCACAACATGAAGCAGTCGCTCGTTTCTTACGCCATAAAGACTTTCAGGCGCATCTCATTGGCCAGTTTATTCATCGTAGCCTGTACGAAAGCAACCCTATTCCTCCAATGTTATGTTATGAGGATTTCGCTGTCTTCCCCGGAATGTTGATGCAGTCGAGCAAAATAGTCTATCAACGCCAGGGGCATTATTATTACGTCAAGCGTCGCGACAGTTTGTCGAGCAGTCTGGACGCTAGCAAAATTTCAACGCTTGTCGAATGCACGTTACAGATGGAAAGAACATTTCCGTCAAGCTACAGGCATCTTGTCAATTGCCACTGGTTTGATATTTACAGCAACCATCGGTCCTGTCTTACAGACCAACAATTACAACTCGTGAAACAACGCGTAAAGGCCATGTACACATTGTCTTTTTTCCTGTCCACCGATGTTCGTTTTAGCTACAAAAAAAGGGTTATTGAGGCGTTATGGAAAAAATAAAACCACGGCTATATCAACTGACGATTGCTTTGAGCCTCATCTCTTTGATGCTGGCACTAGTCAGTTCAGGGAAGCAAAGAGAGTTTTTCTATATTGCTATTTACGTCAGTATTATTGGCCTGGCTTTCGAATATAAAAAAATCACTCTTCGACCTTTTACTATAGCGCTGCCCATTTTGCTGATTGGGTTACTTAACCTCGGCTGGTACTTAATCTATGAGTATCATAACGAGGGACTCAATCTTTACAGCGACTATCTAGGCGCAAGCAAAAAGTTAATTTTAGCGAGTATCCTGATTTTCTATATTGACCGCTTTAAGTTTTACATTGATAAAGACAACTTCAGGAAATTTTTCTTCTACGCAGCGGCCTTAGGGTTTGTGCTCGCCACAGGATATGGCTTGTGGCAGGCCTCGCAAGGTATGACTCGCGTTGAGATGGCAATTAACCGTGCCACCGTTTCAGCCTATGTTTATTCTGTCCTGTCACTGGCTTTCGTATACAGTCTTTACCTTCAGCAGAACGTGAAGCTGTATGTTGTCGCGGGTTTCACTATATTAATCTCTTACTTCGTCATACTGTTGACGGGTACCCGTGCTGCGATGGGTTTATATCTGCTTCTGGCGATAGTGCTCACGCTATATCATTTCAGAAAAATTCATCTCAAATCCACTCTCATCTTTTTATGCATTGTGGCCGGCATTGTCGTCGTAAGCTACAAACCGTTGATTGCACCAAAAATAACGCAAACCCAAATTGAAGTTGAGAAATATCAGCAAGGCTATGACCGCACGTCACTGGGCGCACGTTTTTCGATGTGGACTGTCGGGATCGAGAATGGTCTTGCACATCCGTTGGGGCAATCACTTGAAGAGCGTGAAACGTGGACACGGCAGTATATAAAAGACGGTCATCCACATCTTGCTACCGCGCTCGTGTACATCAAAGTCCACCTGCATAATGAATTTATAGAGAAATATTCATTGCAGGGGATCCCCGGCGTGGCGGTTATGCTCTTTTTCTTCGTTTCGATGATTGTGTATGCCCTACGAAACAGAAACGCACTGCTGCTAACCTCGATGCTACTTTTGCTTTTGTATGGTCTGACGGATGTCATACTGCTCAGTTCAGAAGCCTTAATCTTCTTTATGGTTTTGTTTGCATTAAGTACACCTTTCACCCAAACAAAGCAGCAATAGCAAATATGCCCGCCTGGCGGGCATAACTATTTTTTGTACTGGTAAAACTCCGCCAGCGTCATTCCCACCGTTTTATCTGATAGCCATGTAAACAGCTGTTCCAAATCCTGATATAAACCTTCAATCGCCGCCTCGTCTTTAAAAGTAGGGCTCCCGCCAGGCATAAATTCCGACGAATGCAGCATGAACTCTACGTAGTCATTTCCCTGAGACAGGCACTGCTGCGCCACCTTAATCATCTCCTGCGCGTTACCGCCGGACGGGCGTAACCAGTTAACTGACGGAGAACGGTATTTACCGCGCAGACGATCGTAACCCTGCTTCAGGGAATTCAGCCATGCCGGGTGTTTATACTGGATGCTCATTGGCACTTCGAGGAGAAGGCTGTTTCCCGGCCGGGAAATGTCGTCTACGTCCAAAAAGTAGGCGCGATCGGGAAAATGCTGGTAATTCGTTCCGCCATTACCCTGCGGGGCACCTTTCGCGTTGCGCCAGTTCACGCGCGGCGTAACGGAACAATCTACCTGATACCCCAGCTCAATCAGTAACCGGGCGTAACGGCTGTCGAATGCCCAGCGCCCGGCGCGATGGCTGAGCATTTTTGTCTGGAAAGTCTCTTCCAGTAAGCGGGTCATGAACAGCACTTTCTCACGCATGACCTCGTCTGAAAACTCAATCAGATAAGGCTGCCAGCGCCAGTCATCACCGGTCAGATCGTGCTCCGGAGGGCTGTTCCAGGCATGGAGATGCATTCCTACCTCGCCCTGCCCCCGGGCTATGACCTCTTTCGCGAACTCAATGAACACCGGTTCGACGGCCATCTCGTAGTTGGTGAGCCAGACTGGCTTAAAGCCGAAACGCTCGCAAAGCGTCTGAAACCGCGCCAGGTAGCGCGCGTTTTCCGTTTTGATGACCCGGTGGTTCTGCCAGAGATTATCCCCTTCGGTATCGATCGTGATGATAAACGCTGGTTTTTTCATAATGAGTCCGCAAGACAAAATAGTTAGCGCTATGTTACGCACGCCCGAAAGCAGGAGTAAACCCTTCCAGGGAAATTCCTGACATTATGGAGAAAGAGTGCAAGTCGTTACCAGGTCTATTAGAATTGCCAACAGTACAACGCCGATAAGATGATGATGAATAACTTACCTGACACGCCTGATTTGCGCATTTTACTGATTAAACTTCGCCATCATGGTGACATGTTACTCACCACCCCCGTCATCAATTCATTGCGCCAGAAATGGCCTGAAGCCCAAATCGACGTGCTTCTCTATGAAGAGACGCGAGACATGCTCGCCGCGCATCCGGCAATCGGTACGATCTATGGTATCGATCGTAAATGGAAGCAGCTGGGGACGCTGAAGCACCTGCAAAAAGAGTGGCAGTTGCTTCGTGCTTTACGCGCTCAGCATTATCATCTGGTGATCAATCTTGCCGATCAGTGGCGCAGCGCGATTGTTACCCGCTTCACCGGCGCACCGGTTCGGCTCGGGTTCGCTTTTAACAAGCGCAATAATGCCTTCTGGCGTTTTTGTCACAGTGAACTGGTCTCAGTCGCCAGCCATCAGTCGCTGCACACCGTTGAACAAAACCTGTCCATACTGAAACCATTACCCGTTGCCGCCAGACCCGCCGTCACCATGGCTTACAGCGCGGATGACTGGCACCATGCTCATCACAAGCTGACACAAAAGGGCGTGGGGGAACGCTATATCGTTATTCAACCCACTTCACGCTGGTTCTTTAAGTGCTGGGACGAAGGCAAAATGGCGCAAACTATCGCCGCGTTGCAGCAGGACGGCCACACTATCGTCCTTACGGCGGGACCGGATAAGAAAGAGCTGGCGATGATTGACCGCATTCTTGCCGCCTCCCCGCAGACGGGTGTTGTATCGCTGGCAGGGCAGTTAACCCTGCGCCAGCTGGCCTCGCTTATCGATCACGCAGCCCTGTTCATTGGCGTTGACTCCGTCCCCATGCACATGGCCGCCGCCCTTCAGACGCCCTGCGTGGCGCTGTTTGGCCCGTCAAAATTGACGTTCTGGTCGCCATGGCAGGTTAACGGCGAGGTCATCTGGGCTGGTAACTACGGCCCGCTTCCCAACCCTGATGCCATTGATACAAAAACGACGGAACGTTATCTCGACGCCATCCCCGTTGATGCTGTCGTCTCCGCCGCAAGGAGATACCTGCAATGAAGCTTCATCGTCTGGCCATTGTGCGCCAAAAATATCGGCCGGATGGGGGAGCAGAACGTTTTGTCTCCAGGGCACTCACCGCGCTGAGCAATCAAAATCTTGAGCTCAACGTCATCACCCGCGAGTGGCAGGGCGAAAAGCAGGACGACTGGCATATTCATATCTGCGATCCACGAAAGTGGGGCCGCATCAGCCGTGAACGCGGCTTTGCACACGCCGCGCGCGCGCTGTGGCAGCAACAGCAGTTTGATATTGTACAGAGCCACGAACGTATTCCGGGCTGCGATATTTACCGCGCCGGAGATGGTGTACATCGACGCTGGCTGCTACAGCGTACGCGTATTCTTCCCGCCTGGCGCGCGAAGCTGCTCATGCACGATCGCTATCACCGCTACGTGATGAACGCCGAACGTGAAATGTACCAGGCTCCCGAGTTGAAAGCCGTTATCTGTAATGCGGAGATGATCAAGCGCGAAATCGTCGAAGACTTTGATATTGACGCAAAAAAGATACATGTGATTTATAATTCAATAGATTCCCGCCGCTTCGTTCCGGCAGAAGAGAGACAGCGCGCTGTACTGCGTAAGCAATTTGGCTTACCCGCTGATGCCGTCATTTTCTGCTTCGTGGGTTCAGGGTTTGAACGCAAGGGGCTGGCAAGCGCTATTCAGGCTATAGCAGGAACATCGGCGTGGCTGGTTGTGGTCGGTCAGGATAAAGCGGAAAGCCGCTATCGCGACCTCGCCCGTTCATTAGGCTGTGAGGGGCAAATCCGTTTCCTGGGGATGCAAAAAGAGACGCTGCCATTTTATCAGCTTTCTGATGGTTTACTGCTGCCGACGCTGTATGATCCTTTCCCTAACGTCATACTTGAAGCAATGGCCTGTGGATTGCCCGTCATTACGTCAGAGAGTTGCGGTGGTTCAGAATTTATTGAGCAAGGCCAGAACGGGTTTTACTGTGATGCACTTGATATCCACACATTGAAGGAGGCCGTCATGTCCATCCCTTCACTGGAAAAAAATAACAATATGGGGCTTGCGGCGCGTGAACGCGTCAGAGAAGCAACCCCTGAAAAACTATCAAGTCAGCTTATTTCGCTTTATCAAAAATTACTGGATTAATAATGCGCATCCTAATGATTATTGATGGTTTACCCGGTGGAGGAGCCGAAAAAACGGTTCTCACCCTCTCCAGCGGACTGACAGAACTGGGGCATCAGGTCACCCTTTTCTCCTTACGGAAGGTGTGCGACTACGCCATTCCGGAAGGCATCGATTTTCAGGTCGTGCAGGATACCTGTAAAAAACCCTGGCGGAAGCTGACCGAGATCCCGCGTCGCGCCCGTTTGCTGGATCGCGCCATTGAGCAGGCAGAACGCAGCGGTAAATTTGACGTCGTCTTCTCGCATCTGCATAAAACCGACCGTATCGTGGCGCACAGCCGCGTGCTGGATCGCGATAAGGTCTGGTTTTGCGTACACGGGATGTTCTCCTTCTCCTATTTGCGCCATCGCAGCGGGCTTTCTCGCTGGTTTAAGCATTATAAAATTCGTCATACCTATGAAAACCGCAACGTGGTGGCGGTATCCGGCGCCGTGCTGCACGATCTGTCTGAAGTACTCGCGATCCCCCTGCGGCGCAAAGCGGTTATCCATAACCCGTTTGATATCCCTGAAATTCAGCGTCTGGCGGAAGCGCCCTTTGAGATGCAGGGGCAGAATTACATTATCCACGTTGGCCGTTTTCATGAGCACAAACGTCACGACCGGCTGCTGCGGGCGTTTGCGATGAGCAAGATTGACGCATCACTGGTGTTGATGGGCAAAGGCTCTGACGTGAAAATTAACCAGCTCAAACAGCTTGCCGCTAAGCTGGGAATTGAAAACAAGATCGTCTTCCGCCCGTTTGAAACCAATCCTTATCCGTGGATCAAAGGTGCACGCCTTTTAGTGTTAAGTTCCGACTGCGAAGGTTTTGGTAATGTACTGGTAGAGTCCATTATCTGTCAGACCCCACCGGTGAGTACAAACTGCCCTGGCGGCCCTGCTGAGATCCTTACTGGCCCCCTGGCGCGCGGTCTGACCGCGTTAACCGACGAATCACTGGCGAATACCCTGGCAGAACTGTATGCCTCTCCGCCGGTTGTTGATCGCGAAACGATCGCATCGTTCGGTATCAACGCCATTTGCCAGCAATACATTGCTTTGGTCGACAACCAAAAATAATCAGGTTTCATATGCAAAATTCAGCGCCTTTATTAAGCGTGGTGGTTGCCGTTTATAACGGTGAAGCTTTTCTCGATCAGTTCTTTACCTGCCTTGTAAATCAACACATCGACAGTATGGAAGTCATCATCGTGAATGACGGCTCCACTGACCGCTCGATGCAGATTGTCGAAAAATGGCGCGAACAGCTGCCACAGATGCAGGTCATTGAACAACCTAATCAGGGCGTGTCCATCGCGCGTAATACCGGCCTGGCCGTTGCGACCGGCCAATATCTCTCTTTCCCGGATATTGATGATGTCTTCAAACCCGGCATGTACCAGCGTCTGCTGGATATGGCCGTCACGCAGAACCTGGATGTCGCCACCTGCAATGGCAACTACGTCTGGGAAAATAACAAAAAACCGTCTCGCCCTATCTTCCCTGAAGATAAGCTCGCCTCAACGAGCGTCATGAATGGCGCGGCATGGTTAAAAAAGGCGCTGGATTCACGTAAGTTCCTGCATGTGACCTGGCTGAATATCTATCGTCACGATTTTATTCGTCAGCACGGCTTTCGTTTCGAGCCTGGCCTGCGCCATCAGGATATCCCGTGGACGACTGAGGTGCTGCTTGCTGCAGAACGCGTTCAGTACACCAGCGAACGCTTTTACGACTACTACATTCACTCCGCCTCGGTATCGCACACCCCGGATAATGACGACACGCTGATTCGCTCAGCGCGCCATTACATGAAGATCCTGAAGATGCTAGATGCCATTAACCAGCGCTACCCGGATAAAGTGAAAAATATCCCGGCCTGTCACTGGCAAATCGCCAAAGAGGGTCTGGGAATTATTCATACCTTCGACAACATGAAGGATGAAGCGAAGAAATCAATGATAATCAAAGAGTTCTTCGACACCGGGATCTGGAAGCTCATCTGGAAAAGTGCCAAAAGCCCGCGTTTGCGCTGGCGCCTGGGCCGACGCTACTTCCGTTTAAAACGGTATCTGGCATAAGAGATAGCTTTAGCACGCTTAAATGCTTAGAATTTCCCGGCCGAAACTAAAAAAACGGATAATCGCTTGGAATTGTTGTATACCGCCCTGCTCTACATCATTCAGCCACTGGTGTGGCTGCGACTGTTGCTTCGTAGCCGTAAAGCGCCTGCGTACCGTAAACGCTGGGCCGAACGCTATGGCTACTGCCGCAATAAAGTGGCGCCGGACGGTATTCTGCTGCATTCCGTGTCAGTCGGGGAAACGCTGGCCGCCATTCCACTGGTGCGTGCCTTACGCCATCGTTATCCGTCACTGCCCATCACCGTCACCACGATGACGCCAACCGGCTCAGAGCGCGTGATGTCTGCCTTCGGTAAAGACGTGCATCACGTCTACCTGCCGTACGATCTCCCCTGCGCCATGAACCGTTTCCTGAATACCGTTCGCCCTAAACTGGTGATCGTCATGGAAACTGAACTGTGGCCGAATATGATTTCCGCCCTGCATGCCCGTAAAATTCCTTTGGTTATCGCCAACGCGCGTCTGTCGGAACGCTCGGCGAAAGGGTACGGCAAGCTGGGTAAATTTATGCGTCGCCTGCTCAGCAAAATTACGCTGATCGCCGCGCAGAACGAAGAAGATGCCGCGCGCTTTATCGCCCTCGGCCTGAAGCGCAACCAGCTTGCGGTCACGGGTAGCCTGAAGTTCGATATTTCCGTCACCCCTGAACTCGCCGCCCGTGCGGTGACGCTGCGTCGTCAGTGGGCGCCGCGTCGCCAGGTCTGGATTGCCACCAGCACCCATGACGGCGAAGAAGCCATTATTCTTCAGGCTCACCGCCAGCTGCTGGAAAAATTCCCTGATCTACTGCTGATTCTGGTGCCTCGCCATCCTGAGCGTTTTAAAGATGCCCGGGAGATGGTGCAAAAAGGCGGTTTCAGCTTCACCCTGCGCAGCAGCGGCGAAATCCCCTCTGGCAGCACGCAGGTGGTGATTGGCGATACGATGGGCGAACTGATGCTGCTGTACGGGATTGCCGATCTTGCTTTCGTTGGCGGAAGCCTGGTGGAGCGCGGTGGTCATAACCCGCTGGAGCCGGCAGCCCACGCCATTCCCGTGCTGATGGGTCCACACACGTTTAACTTCAAAGATATCTGCGCGAAATTGCAGCAAGCCGATGGCTTAATCACCGTGACCGATGCGGACTCGGTGGTCAAAGAGGTCTCAACCCTTCTGACTGACGAAGATTACCGCCTGTGGTACGGTCGTCACGCCGTTGAAGTCCTGCATCAGAACCAGGGCGCACTGACCCGTCTGCTGCAACTTCTGCAACCTTACCTGCCGCAGCGGAGCCACTAATGTCAACGCGTCTGTCGGTCGTGATGATCGCCAAAAACGCCGCCGACCTGCTTCCGGATTGCCTGGCCTCTGTTGCCTGGGCTGACGAAATCGTCATTCTCGATTCCGGAAGTACGGACAATACGGCGGACGTTGCCCGTGCAGCTGGGGCAAAAGTCTTTACCGACACCGACTGGCAGGGCTACGGTATTCAGCGTCAGCGTGCGCAGGGTTACGCCACAGGCGATTACGTGTTGATGATCGATACCGATGAGCGCGTCACCCCGGAACTCCGACAGGCCATTCAAACGGTGCTTGCTGCGCCACAGCCCGGCGCGGTCTACAGTATCGCGCGTCGTAACTATTTCCTGGGCCGCTTTATGCGCCACAGCGGCTGGTACCCCGACCGCGTGATGCGCCTCTATGCCCGCGAGCGTTATCAGTACAACGACAACCTGGTCCATGAGTCTCTGGCCTGCGATAACGCTCAGGTCATCCCCCTGACGGGCGATCTGCTTCATCTGACCTGCCGCGATTTCGCCAGCTTCCAGCGGAAACAGCTGAACTATGCCACCGCCTGGGCACAGGAGCGGCATGCGCGCGGCAAGAAGGCCACGCTGACCGGCATCTTCACCCACACGCTGGGCGCGTTTCTGAAAACGCTGCTGCTACGTGGCGGCGTGCTGGACGGCAAACAGGGCTGGTTACTGGCGGTAGTGAATGCCCAGTATACTTTCAACAAATACACCGAGCTGTGGGCGCTGAACCGCGGCTACTCAGAGAAAACGTGAGCCATGAGCACAAAAGCGATTTATCCGGGTACCTTCGATCCGATCACTAACGGTCATCTTGATATCATCACCCGTGCGGCGTGTATGTTCGACAAGGTGATTCTGGCCATTGCCGCCAGCCCGAGCAAAAAGCCGATGTTTGACCTGAACGAACGCGTGCAGCTTGCCACCGATGCGATTTCGCATTTGTCGAATGTTGAGGTCGTCGGATTCAGCGATTTGATGGCAAACTTTGCCCGTGCCCAGCAGGCCAATATCCTGATCCGCGGTCTTCGCGCGGTAGCAGACTTCGAATATGAGATGCAGCTGGCGCACATGAACCGCCATCTGATGCCGGAGCTGGAGAGCGTATTCCTGATGCCCTCCAAAGAGTGGTCCTTCATCTCTTCTTCGCTGGTGAAAGAGGTGGCGCGCCATCGCGGGGACGTTACCCACTTTCTGCCGGTTAATGTCCACCAGGCGTTGATGGAAAAGTTAAAGTAACCCTACTTCTGGCACTGACGGCAGTAAAACGTGGCGCGCTGAGCGTGCTTCGTGGCAATAATCGGCGTCCCGCATGCTCTGCACGGTTCCCCCTTACGACCATAAACCTGCAACTCCTGCGCAAAATAGCCCGGCTTCCCGTCGCTTTGCAGAAAATCCTTCAGCGTCGTCCCGCCCTGCTCAATTGAGCGCAGCAGTACCGCTTTAATCACTCTGACCAGCAGCTCGCACTCCTGCGCAGACAGCGAAGAGGCCAGCCGATCGGGATGGATCCCGGCGGCAAACAACGATTCGCTGGCATAGATATTCCCCACGCCCACGACCAGCTTGTTATCCATCAGCCAGGGTTTAATCGGGGTTTTCTTTTTCGCGCACTTCTCTTTGAGATAATCTGCGTTAAACGCCTCTGAGAGCGGCTCAGGTCCAAGATGCGCCAGCACGTTGTGCCCTTCCAGCTCTTTGGTCCACAGCCATGCGCCAAAGCGACGCGGGTCGGTGTAACGCAGCACCTTGCCGTTACTCATCACCAGATCAACGTGGTCGTGCTTTTCCGCAGGCAACTCTTCGGTGAGGATGCGCAGGCTTCCCGACATGCCCAGATGGATAATGATCCAGCCGTCAGGCAGCTCCAGCAGCAGGTATTTCGCGCGGCGCTGTACGCTCAGGACGGGTTTATCGCTTAACGCGTGGATCTCATCGGACACCGGCCAGCGCAGACGCCCGTTGCGAACGACAGCATGAAGAATAGTCGCGCCAACCAGATGGGGCTCAATGCCGCGGCGGCTGGTCTCTACCTCAGGTAATTCAGGCATGGTTCCTCCGTTGCGATGCAGAATGCAAAAAACCCCGCAGATGCGGGGTTTTTCAATACAAGGAGACTAAAATTATTTGATTTTAGCTTCTTTGTACAGTACGTGCTGGCGTACAACTGGATCGAATTTTTTCAGTTCCAGTTTTTCCGGCTTAGTACGTTTGTTCTTCGTGGTGGTGTAGAAGTGACCTGTACCAGCAGAAGAAACCAGCTTGATTTTCTCGCGAATACCTTTAGCCATGATTTATTTCCTCTTTAAGTACTTAGTACTTTTCGCCACGGGCACGCAGTTCGGACAGAACTGTATCGATGCCTTTCTTATCGATTACACGCATACCTTTAGCAGATACGCGCAGGGTGACAAAACGCTTCTCGCTCTCAACCCAGAAACGGTGAGAGTGCAGGTTCGGCAGGAAACGGCGTTTAGTCGCGTTCAGTGCGTGGGAACGGTTGTTACCGGTCACCGGACGCTTGCCAGTAACTTGGCAGACTCGGGACATGTCTATTCTCCAAAAATCAAATTAGCTCGAGCTTCGTATGGGGTATCGGCGCCTCGTCAGGCTTTACAGCCCGGTCATCGCTTAGTTCTATTGAACTCTCGATTGCCAGGCCCAAATGCCAAACCCGAGATTCTCAAAGGTGGCGTAGTATACGCTGACTCGGCGGTGTGCTCAAGTCCCGAACAGACAAAGATCCCGATGGATCGCGAGAAAAGGCCTAAATCCAGCCACGTTCGGCAAAAGAAATGTACTCTCCGCGGCCAATTATCAGATGGTCCAGCACACGAATGTCCATGAATTGACAGCATTTGATAATACGTTCGGTAATTGCTTTGTCAGCTCTGCTTGGTTCTGCACAGCCAGAGGGGTGATTATGCGCGAGGATCACGCCGGCTGCATTCACTTTTATCGCTTCCCGCACAATTTCACGCGGATGCACCTCAACGTGGCTCAATGTTCCCGAAAAAAGGCGGGTATGTTTCAGTACCCGGTTTTTATTGTCGAGAAAGATCACCATAAAGATCTCCCGCTCCAGATCGGAAAGCTGGCTTTGCAGAAATTCGCGGGTCATGTCGGGGGTGAGGATCGGGTCTTCTTCCTCCATACGCACGTTGTAAAATCGCCGGGCCAGCTCCGCAATGCCCCGCAACTGGGCATATTTCGCCACGCCAATACCCTCAACGTGCGTAAACGCCTCCAGCTCGGCGGTCAACAATCCATACAGTGAGCCGAAATGCTCTATGAGCTCTTTCGCCAGCGTAAATACCGTTTTCCCCGGCGTGCCTGTGCGTAAAAAGAGCGCCAGCAGCTCGTCGTCCTTTAACAACGTGACGCCATGGCGCAGCATTTTTTCACGCGGTAGCAGCAGTTCAGTCTCTTCCATGCCCGGCCTCCTTCTGTTTGCCATTATGCTGCCACAGGCAAATTCGGGGCTCGACGCTGGCGTTTCGTTCTTGCGTAGCGCCTCGCAAAGTGAATTGAGGACATCATCACCCCGTTTTAGGGATTGTGATAAAATGCCCGCTCTCTGGTGAAACCCAACAGGAAAGAATCATGATGAGCCTGGCCGGTAAAAAAATCGTTCTTGGCGTCAGCGGCGGTATTGCTGCCTATAAAACGCCAGACCTGGTGCGCCGTTTGCGCGAGCGCGGGGCCGACGTACGGGTCGCGATCACCGAAGGTGGCAAAGCCTTTATCACCCCGCTGAGCCTGCAAGCCGTCTCGGGATACCCGGTATCCGACAGCCTTCTCGACCCGGCAGCCGAAGCCGCAATGGGCCATATTGAGCTGGGGAAATGGGCCGATCTGGTTATCCTTGCCCCCGCCACGGCAGATGTAATTGCCCGCGTGGCGGCCGGGATGGCGAACGATCTGGTAACGACCATTTGCCTCGCCACGCCTGCGCCCGTCGCAGTTGTACCCGCAATGAACCAGCAGATGTATCGCAACGCCGCTACCCAGCATAATCTGGATACGCTGGCCTCGCGCGGCCTACTGATTTGGGGACCGGACAGCGGCAGCCAGGCCTGTGGCGACGTGGGGCCAGGGCGTATGCTCGACCCATTGACGATTGTTGATATGGCCGCCGCCCATTTCTCGCCTGTCAACGATCTGCAACATCTCAACATCATGATTACCGCGGGCCCCACGCGCGAGCCGCTGGATCCGGTGCGATACATCACCAACCACAGTTCCGGCAAAATGGGCTTTGCAATTGCTGCCGCGGCAGCCAAACGCGGCGCGAACGTGACGCTGGTGAGCGGCCCGGTGTCGCTTACCACCCCTGCGTTTGTGCGACGTATTGATGTAACTACCGCGCTGGAAATGGAAGCCGCCGTACAGGCGCATGCTCAACAGCAGCATATTTTTATCGGCTGTGCGGCCGTCGCTGATTACCGCGCCGAAACCATTGCCGACGCCAAAATTAAAAAGCAAGGTGATGAATTAATAATAAAAATGGTGAAGAATCCGGATATCGTTGCCGGTGTCGCCGCATTGAAAACTCATCGTCCTTACGTTGTTGGGTTTGCCGCAGAAACGAATAATGTGGAAGAATATGCCCGGCAAAAACGTACCCGCAAAAACCTCGATTTGATTTGCGCGAACGACGTATCGCTGTCCACGCAAGGATTTAACAGCGACAGCAACGCATTGCACCTTTTCTGGCAGGATGGAGATAAAGTCTTACCGCTTGAGCGCAAAGAACTCCTGGGCCAACAATTACTGGACGAGATCGTTACCCGTTATGATGAAAAAAATCGACGTTAAGATTCTGGACCCGCGCGTTGGCGAGCAATTTCCGCTGCCAACGTATGCCACCTCCGGCTCTGCCGGTCTTGACCTGCGCGCCTGTCTCGATGACGCCGTAGAACTGGCGCCGGGTGCAACGACCCTGATCCCGACCGGGCTGGCGATTCACATTGCTGACCCGTCACTGGCAGCGGTGATCCTGCCGCGCTCTGGCCTGGGCCATAAGCATGGCGTCGTGCTGGGTAACCTGGTCGGCCTGATCGACTCTGACTATCAGGGTCAGCTGATGGTATCCGTCTGGAACCGTGGCCAGGACAGCTTCACCATTGAACCGGGCGAGCGTATTGCGCAGATGGTGTTTGTACCGGTGGTGCAGGCAGAATTTAACCTGGTGGCAGACTTCGACGCTACCGACCGTGGCGAAGGCGGCTTCGGCCATTCCGGGCGCAAATAACCGCCCGACAAACACGCATCTCACAGCGCCATAATGCAATAACAAACCGCAAACGTCAGTTTGCGGGTCGCTGTGTGGTTGCCAGCCTGACAAGTGCTTATTTTCAGGGGTATTTTGTAACATGGCAGAAAAACAAACCGCGAAAAGGAATCGTCGCGAAGAAATACTTCAATCTCTGGCTCTGATGCTTGAATCCAGCGACGGCAGTCAACGCATCACCACCGCCAAGCTGGCGGCCTCTGTGGGCGTGTCAGAGGCGGCGCTGTATCGTCATTTCCCGAGCAAAACCCGGATGTTCGACAGCCTGATCGAGTTTATCGAAGATAGCCTGATCACGCGCATCAACCTGATTCTGAAGGATGAAAAAGACACCAGCACGCGTCTGCGTCTGATTGTGCTGCTGATTCTGGGCTTTGGTGAACGTAACCCGGGTCTGACCCGTATTCTTACCGGCCACGCGCTGATGTTTGAACAGGATCGTCTGCAAGGCCGTATAAACCAGCTTTTTGAGCGTATCGAAGCCCAGCTTCGTCAGGTTCTGCGCGAGAAGAAAATGCGGGAAGGCGAGGGATATAATACGGATGAGACGCTGCTGGCAAGCCAGATCCTGGCATTTTGCGAAGGGATGCTCTCCCGGTTTGTGCGCAGCGAGTTTAAATATCGACCAACGGACGATTTTGACGCCCGCTGGCCGTTAGTGGCAGCACAATTACAGTAACGCCATCGCCGGATGGCGGCTTCGCCTTATCCGGCCTACGAACAGGTAGGCCCGGTAAGCGTAGCGCCACCGGGCAATTGAATTATACGCCAAACTCTTCGCGGTATTGACGTACCGCCGCCAGGTGATCCGCCATTTCAGGCTTCTCTTCCAGATATGCAATCAGGTCTGTCAGCGTGATGATAGAGATCACTTTGCAGCCATAATCGCGTTCCACTTCCTGAATAGCAGAGATGTCGCCACGCCCGCGTTCCTGACGATCAAGCGAAATCAGCACACCCGCAAGCGTTGCACCGTTAGCCTGGATAATCTCCATCGATTCACGGATCGCGGTACCTGCGGTGATCACGTCATCCACCAGCATCACGCGGCCCTGCAACGCACTGCCGACCAGATTGCCGCCTTCACCGTGGGTTTTGGCCTCTTTACGGTTAAAGCAGTACGGTACGTCGCGGTCATGGTGCTCCGCCAGCGCCACCGCCGTGGTGGTTGCAATTGGAATGCCTTTGTACGCGGGGCCAAACAGCAGATCGAAATCAATCCCGGAATCTACCAGCGCTTCGGCATAGAAGCGGCCTAACAGTGCCAGGTCGCGCCCGGTATTAAACAGCCCGGCGTTGAAGAAATACGGGCTTTTACGCCCGGATTTCAGCGTGAACTCGCCAAACTTAAGTACCTGCTTGTTAAGCGCAAACTCAATAAACTGGCGCTGATACGATTTCATGGATTTGCTCCTTTGTCTTTTCAGTCTTACAGGCAAAAAAAAGGCGACTCATTGGTCGCCTTAAAATCAATTTTCTAACGCCGCTTTCTGCGTCGCTACAATAGATTCAATACCCCCTCGGGCCAACGCCAGCAAGGTGAGCAGTTCTTCGTGAGTGAATGGCTCGCCTTCTGCCGTGCCCTGCACTTCAATGATGCGACCATCTTCGGTCATCACCACGTTCATGTCGGTTTCTGCGGCAGAATCTTCAACGTATTCCAGATCGCAAAGCGCTTCGCCGTTAACAATACCAACGGAGACAGCAGCAACCATCCCTTTCATTGGGTTGGTTTTCAGCTTACCGGCGGCAACCAGCTTGTTCAGCGCATCTGCCAGCGCCACACAGGCACCGGTAATGGAGGCCGTACGCGTGCCGCCATCGGCCTGGATCACGTCGCAGTCCAGCGTGATGGTGAACTCACCCAGCGTTTTTAAGTCAACCGCGGCGCGGAGCGCACGTGCGATCAGGCGCTGGATCTCCATAGTACGGCCGCCCTGCTTACCTTTTGCCGCTTCACGGGCATTACGGGTATGGGTTGCGCGCGGCAACATACCGTATTCCGCGGTGATCCACCCCTGCCCCTGACCTTTCAGGAAGCGAGGCACGCCCTCTTCGATGGACGCGGTGCAAAGCACTTTGGTGTCACCAAACTCAACCAGCACGGAGCCTTCAGCGTGTTTTGTATAGTTACGGGTCAGGGTGACGGGACGCACCTGGTTGGTGCTACGACCTGCTGGACGCATGATGGATTCTCCGGCTTGAAACGAATGTGGCTGCGCATTATACGGATAAAGGACGCTTATTCCTATCCTGAGAAGCCCCTGAAAGCTATAATCCCCCCATCTCTCCTTTAAAAACGGGAATGTCTATGATCCGCAGTATGACCGCCTACGCCCGGCGTGAAATCAAGGGTAGCTGGGGTAGCGCTACCTGGGAAATGCGCTCGGTAAACCAGCGCTATCTGGAAACATATTTCCGTATGCCGGAACAGTTGCGCAGCCTGGAGCCCGTGGTGCGTGAGCGTATCCGTACGCGTCTGACCCGCGGGAAAGTGGAATGTAATTTGCGTTTTGAGCCCGATGCCAGTGCCCAGGGCGAACTGATCCTGAACGAAAAGCTGGCAAAACAGCTGGTTAATGCGGCGAACTGGGTCAAAATGCAAAGCGATGAAGGCGAGATCAACCCGGTTGATATTCTGCGCTGGCCTGGCGTGATGGCCGCCGGAGAGCAGGATCTGGACGCGATTACCGCTGAAATCCTGGCTGCACTCGACGGCACGCTGGATGACTTTATCGTTGCCCGCGAAACCGAAGGCCAGGCGCTGAAAGCGATGATTGAGCAACGCCTTGAAGGCGTGAGCGCCGAAGTGGCTAAAGTGCGCGCTCATATGCCAGAAGTGCTGCAATGGCAGCGTGAGCGTCTTGTCGCCAAACTGGAAGAGGCGGAAGTCCAGCTGGAAAACAACCGTCTGGAACAAGAGCTGGTGCTGATGGCGCAGCGTGTAGACGTGGCTGAAGAGCTGGATCGTCTGGAAGCGCACGTTAAAGAGACCTATAACATCCTGAAGAAGAAAGAAGCGGTAGGCCGCCGTCTCGACTTTATGATGCAGGAGTTCAACCGCGAGTCGAACACGCTGGCGTCTAAGTCTATCAATGCAGAGGTGACCAATTCAGCAATTGAACTGAAGGTCCTGATTGAGCAGATGCGCGAGCAGATCCAGAATATCGAGTAATACCTTTCAGGGTGGTGTCTGGCACATCACCCATTACTTTTTCTAATCCATATTTATCCTTACTTTCTTTGTCTCCCGCCTTATCACAAGCCCGTCTGCCATGCGTTGATAAATTTGTGTAGGGCAAATCCCCTCGCCTTAGAAAATCTCAATCGTGATCTTGCGCACAAATCGCTAACCTCCTCCTCTTCATTCCGGAGGGTTTATGCTGCTTCACATTCTCTATCTTATTGGCATTACCGCAGAAGCCATGACCGGCGCGCTCGCCGCCGGACGTCGCCGTATGGACACCTTCGGCGTGATCATTATTGCCACGGCCACTGCGCTCGGCGGCGGGTCCGTGCGCGATATCCTGCTTGGCCATTATCCGCTCGGCTGGGTTAAAAACCCTGAGTACGTCATTATCGTGGCAACGGCAGCCGTGCTAACCACGATTGTGGCCCCGGTGATGCCTCATCTGCGCCGCTTGTTCCTGGTGCTGGATGCGCTTGGGCTGATTGTTTTTTCCATCATTGGCGCACAAATTGCTCTCGATATGGGTGAAGGCCCGGTTATTGCCACCATTGCGGCGGTGATCACGGGCGTGTTTGGCGGGGTGCTGCGCGATATGTTCTGCAAACGTATCCCGCTGGTTTTCCAGAAGGAACTGTATGCCGGCATCTCCTTTGCCGCGGCAGTGCTTTATGTCGCCTTGCAGCACTATGTCACCAACCACGATGTGGTGGTTATCTCCACGCTGCTGTTTGGTTTCACCGCGCGTATGCTGGCATTGCGCCTGAAGCTGGGCCTGCCCGTTTTTCATTACAAGCACAACGCGCATTAATGTCAGAACCCGTTAATGTGCTGCTCAGCCAGCCACCTTGCCAGCCTATCAACGGGAGGCGCATGCAGCCAGTTAACGACCTGCTGCGCCTTCTCTTCACCTGTTCCCGGCAAAGCCTGCCAGTCAGCGGCGCTCCGCTGATTCAGCGCCTGCCACGACGCCGCCCCAACCGCATTCAGCGTGGCTTTTGTCAGCGGGATCCCCATCGCTGTGACCCAGCGAATAAAAGGTTGTTTGCGCACCATATTAAAACGATGCCAGAGCGATAACCCGCGCCCGGCGGAAAAGCCAGGCGTGGACTGTAGCTGCGCCTGCGTCAGTGTTAACCACGAAAAAATATGCTCGAAACGATGCGTCTGATGAAGCGTTCGCCAGCCCGCCTCGCCTAACCCCTCGATCCCTAGCCCTTGTTTTGAGCTAAGCCACGTCAACCGGGCAAAGAACTGTTCCATACACGCTGGTGAGGCATAAAAACAGGTCAGCGAGTGGTACTGCAGGGCCGGAGGTTCTGGTTTTTCCCTGTTCGCTCCCCGCCAGACAACTCGATCGAATCGGGGGATCCCCTGCCCGGCGAGGCTTATCAGAACCTGATCGCCGGGAACAATATCCAGCCGCTGCCAGCGTGTGACCGACCCCAGGCTCACCCGCCGCACCTGTTTATCATCAAGCTTTACTGGATCCAGTTCGGCTACAACGGACACCTTGCCCGTTCGCCCGACGCCAAACTGTATCCCTCGCACTTCAGCAACCTGAGCGACAGGCGTATATTTCCATGCGACAACCCAACGGCCTTCACCGGGTAACCAACCGTCGCCCGCGGGTTCATCCGCTGAACGCACCACAATGCCGTCCGTGGCAAAGGGCAATGCTGTTGTATGCCACGCTGAACGCTGCGCTTCGACCGCATTCACAGACGCGGCGGGCAGCGTATAACGCGCCGTCAGGGTGAACCCGGCTTTTGACAACGCATCCAGAGATACCTGCATCTCTTTAGGTCCATCCGGCCAGGCCCAGATAAACACGCCGAGCTGCCTGAGAAGTGCGCTATCGTTATGACGCATCATGGCGCCCGCCACTTTTGCCCGCATGTTCATCCCCCCCATCTGACGCTGGATGTGGTTTTCATGAATCCAGAACAGTTCACCCTGTAAGACGCTATTTGCCAGGGGGCCGGACAGGTTTTGCGGAACAGAGGGGATTGATCGAACCTGCGCCGTCCAGTCTTCACCTTTCACACCGTTGCCACGGCTAATGGCCCGGACAAGCTTCCCGCCCTGGTACACCAGCGTCACAGCCACGCCATCCACTTTGGGCTGCATCCAGAGATGTTGCCGGGCTCGCATCCACTGGCTGAGCTCAGCTTTACTGGCAACCTTATGCACGCCCGTATGCGCAACCGGGTGTGTCACACTACCTGTCAGAGGTGGCGGTCTCTCTTCGGAAGAGACATGACCAAAGCAGCGCTGCCACTGGTTCAACCGCGCGTTAAGCTGATCGTAAACCCCGTCATCAACGTCACTGACTCCCTGCTTCCAGTAAGCATCGTCCCAGCGTTTGATCTGCGCGCTCAGCGCTACAATTTCCTTTTCTGCTTTTGCCTGCGACCATACCGGGCATACCGCTAACCCGGTGCTACACCACAACAGCGCAAACCCGCTTATCCATCGCCACATTATTACCCCTCCTTTGCGTTGGAGGAGGTATAACCCGGTATTGAAAACGACGCGAATGGCAACGTTACGCTTTACGAGGCGTTATCCAGCGTTTCTTTTTGTTGCTGCAAACCGCAGACAAAACCTGAAAACAGCACGCAAAATTTAATCATCCACGGGAAAAAGTGTGACAAAGGCTACGTCACACAGCGGCGACGTGTATAATAAGCCCGTATGTAAGACTTCTTCGTTAACACATACAAAAGACTCTCATGGCTCAAGGCACGCTTTATATTGTTTCTGCCCCTAGTGGCGCGGGTAAATCCAGCCTTATTCAGGCACTGTTAAAAACCCAACCGCTGTACGATACACAGGTTTCTGTTTCTCACACCACGCGAGCACCGCGTCCGGGTGAGGTGCACGGTGAACACTATTTCTTTGTGAATCACGACGAATTCAGAGCGATGATTGGCAGAGACGCGTTTCTTGAACACGCAGAAGTATTCGGTAACTACTACGGTACTTCGCGTGAAACCATTGAGCAGGTTCTGGCGACCGGCGTGAACGTGTTCCTGGATATCGACTGGCAGGGCGCGCAGCAAATTCGTAAGAAAATGCCTGATTCGCGCAGTATTTTTATTCTACCGCCATCGAAAGATGAACTGGATCGTCGCCTGCGTGGTCGCGGCCAGGATAGCGAAGAAGTTATCGCGAAGCGTATGGCACAGGCTGTTGCAGAAATGAGCCATTACGCGGAATATGATTACCTTATTGTGAATGATGATTTTGATGCCGCGCTGAGCGATCTCAAAACTATCCTTCGCGCAGAACGTCTGCGTATGAGCCGCCAGAAGCAGCGACATGACGCATTAATCACCAAACTGTTGGCAGACTGAACCCACTTTCAGTATCATGCCCAGTCATTTCTTCACCTGTGGAGCATTTTAAGTATGGCACGCGTAACTGTTCAGGACGCTGTAGAGAAAATTGGTAACCGTTTTGACCTGGTACTGGTCGCCGCGCGTCGCGCTCGTCAGATGCAGGTAGGCGGTAAAGATCCGCTGGTACCGGAAGAAAACGATAAAACCACCGTTATTGCACTTCGCGAAATCGAAGAAGGTCTGATCAACAACCAGATCCTCGACGTGCGTGAGCGCCAGGAGCAGCAAGAGCAGGAAGCCGCAGAACTGCAGGCCGTAACCGCCATTGCTGAAGGTCGTCGTTAATTAAACCTGCGGGTCGCCCTTGTATCTGTTTGAAAGCCTGAATCAACTGATTCAAACCTACCTGCCTGAAGACCAGATTAAGCGTCTTCAGCAGGCGTATCTCGTTGCACGTGACGCTCACGAGGGCCAGACACGTTCAAGCGGTGAACCCTATATCACGCACCCGGTAGCGGTGGCCTGTATTCTGGCCGAGATGAAACTCGACTACGAAACGCTCATGGCCGCCCTGCTGCATGACGTGATTGAAGATACCCCTGCCACCTACCAGGACATGGAACAGCTGTTTGGCAAAAGCGTTGCCGAGCTGGTGGAAGGGGTTTCTAAGCTTGATAAGCTGAAATTCCGCGATAAGAAAGAGGCGCAGGCCGAAAACTTTCGCAAGATGATCATGGCGATGGTGCAGGATATCCGCGTCATTCTCATCAAACTTGCTGACCGCACCCACAATATGCGCACGCTGGGCTCACTTCGCCCGGATAAACGTCGCCGCATCGCCCGTGAAACCCTCGAAATCTACAGTCCGCTGGCGCACCGTTTAGGTATTCATCACATTAAAACCGAGCTGGAAGAGCTGGGTTTTGAAGCGTTATACCCAAACCGCTATCGCGTGATTAAAGAGGTGGTGAAAGCCGCACGAGGCAACCGTAAAGAGATGATTCAAAAGATCCTCTCTGAAATCGAAGGGCGCTTGCAGGAAGCCGGTATTCCGTGCCGCGTCAGCGGTCGCGAAAAGCATTTGTACTCTATCTACTGCAAAATGGTGCTCAAAGAGCAGCGTTTTCACTCGATCATGGATATCTACGCGTTCCGCGTCATCGTCCACGACTCTGACACCTGCTACCGCGTGCTGGGGCAGATGCATAGCCTGTACAAGCCACGTCCGGGGCGCGTCAAAGATTACATCGCCATTCCAAAAGCGAACGGATATCAATCTTTGCACACCTCCATGATTGGCCCGCACGGCGTTCCGGTTGAGGTGCAGATTCGTACCGAAGACATGGATCAGATGGCGGAGATGGGTGTCGCGGCGCACTGGGCTTATAAAGAGCACGGCGGCGAAAGCAGCACCACCGCGCAAATCCGCGCCCAGCGCTGGATGCAGAGCCTGCTGGAGCTGCAACAGAGTGCAGGTAGCTCGTTTGAATTTATCGAGAGCGTTAAATCCGATCTCTTCCCGGATGAGATTTACGTTTTCACGCCGGAAGGGCGCATTGTCGAACTGCCTGCGGGCGCGACGCCGGTCGACTTCGCTTACGCCGTGCATACCGATATCGGCCATGCCTGCGTGGGTGCCCGCGTCGACAGGCAGCCTTATCCGCTGTCGCAGCCGCTCTTCAGCGGGCAGACTGTCGAAATTATTACCGCGCCGGGCGCACGTCCTAACGCTGCCTGGCTGAACTTTGTCGTGAGCTCAAAAGCGCGCGCAAAAATCCGCCAGCTGCTGAAAAATCTCAAGCGCGACGACTCCGTTAGCCTGGGGCGTCGTCTGCTCAATCACGCGCTGGGTGGCAGCCGCAAACTGGCAGAGATCCCACCAGAAAACATTCAGCATGAGCTGGAGCGTATGAAGCTCGCCTCGCTGGATGACCTGCTGGCAGAGATTGGCCTCGGAAACGCCATGAGCGTGGTCGTGGCGAAGAACCTGCAACAGGGCGAAACGACAGCCGTTCCTGCTAACGCGCAAAATCATGGTCACCTGCCAATCAAAGGCGCTGACGGGGTGCTCATCACCTTCGCCAAATGCTGCCGCCCTATCCCGGGCGACCCGATTATTGCGCACGTCAGCCCGGGTAAAGGGCTGGTGATCCACCACGAATCTTGCCGTAACATCCGTGGCTATCAGAAAGAGCCTGAGAAGTTCATGGCGGTCGAATGGGATAAAGAGACAGCGCAGGAATTTATCACTGAAATCAAGGTGGATATGTTTAACCACCAGGGTGCACTGGCGAACCTGACGGCAGCGATCAACACGGCCTCGTCAAACATTCAGAGCCTGAATACTGAAGAAAAAGATGGCCGCGTTTACAGCGCCTTTATTCGCCTGACCGCCCGTGACCGCGTACATCTGGCCAATATTATGCGCAAGATCCGCGTGATGCCGGATGTCATTAAAGTCACCCGTAACCGAAACTAGCATTATGAATTCAACACGTTACGAGCGAATCTGCGAAATGCTCGCCAGGCGTCAGCCTGATCTGACGGTCTGCATGGAGCAGGTCCATAAACCTCATAACGTCTCTGCTATCGTCCGCACCGCAGATGCCGTCGGCGTGCATGAAGTCCACGCCGTCTGGCCAGGCGCACGTATGCGTACCATGGCCTCCACCGCCGCAGGCAGCAACAGCTGGGTATCCGTGAAAACTCACCAGACTATTGGTGAAGCGGTCTCGCACCTGAAAGGGCGTGGCATGCAGGTTCTGGCAACCAACCTCTCAGCTAAAGCCGTGGATTTCCGTGAGATCGACTACACCCGTCCGACCTGCATTTTAATGGGCCAGGAGAAAACGGGGATCACGCAGGAAGCACTGGATTTGGCTGACCGGGACATCATCATTCCGATGATCGGCATGGTCCAGTCACTCAACGTGTCGGTCGCCTCAGCGCTGATCCTGTATGAAGCGCAGCGCCAGCGTCAGAATGCCGGAATGTACGAGCGCAGCAACAGCATGCTGCCGGAAGAGGAGCAGCAGCGCCTGCTGTTTGAAGGTGGCTATCCGGTGCTGGCTCGCGTTGCGAAGCAGAAGAAATTGCCTTACCCCCACGTCAACGCGCAGGGCGAAATTGAAGCCGATGCCGAGTGGTGGTCCACCATGCAGTACGCAGGGTAAATCATGAAAGGCCGCCTGCTGGACGCCATACCGCTCAACAGCCTGACGGGCGTGGGCGCGGCACAAAGCAGTAAACTGGCGAAGATTGGCCTGCACACCGTGCAGGATCTCCTGCTCCACCTCCCCCTGCGTTACGAAGACCGTACTCAGCTTTATAAAATTGGCGATCTGCTGCCCGCTATTTACGCCACCGTTGAAGGGGAAGTGCTGAACTGCAACATCACCTTTGGCGGACGCAGGATGATGACCTGCCAGATCAGCGACGGCACCGGCATTCTCACCATGCGCTTTTTCAACTTCAATGCGGCGATGAAAAACAGCCTTGCCACTGGACGACGCGTACTTGCGTACGGTGAAGCCAAACGGGGCAAATACGGCGCGGAGATGATCCACCCGGAATACCGCGTGCAGGGCGATCTCAGCTCACCTGAGCTACAGGAGACGCTCACGCCGGTCTATCCAACCACCGAAGGCATTAAGCAGGCCACGCTGCGCAAGCTCACCGACCAGGCGCTGGAGCTGCTTGATACCTGCGCCATTAACGAGCTGCTGCCGCCAGAGCTGGCGCAGGGCATGATGAGCCTGCCGGAGGCGTTGCGCACCCTGCACCGTCCACCGCCAACGCTTCAGCTTGTTGATTTAGAAAGCGGTAAACATCCCGCCCAACGGCGTCTTATCCTTGAGGAATTACTGGCTCACAACCTGAGCATGCTGGCCCTGCGCGCAGGTGCGCAGCGTTTCCACGCGCAGCCATTAAGCCCGCATGATGAGCTCAAAGATAAGCTGCTGGCCACACTGCCGTTTAAACCCACCGGCGCCCAGGCGCGGGTCACCGCCGAGATCGAACGCGATATGGCGCTGAATGTGCCGATGATGCGCCTGGTGCAGGGCGACGTGGGTTCCGGGAAAACGCTGGTTGCCGCATTGGCCGCTTTACGCGCTATCGCCCACGGCAAGCAGGTGGCGCTGATGGCGCCGACAGAACTGCTGGCCGAGCAGCACGCCAACAATTTCCGTAACTGGTTCGCCCCACTGGGGATCGAAGTGGGCTGGCTGGCCGGGAAGCAGAAGGGCAAAGCACGTCTTGCGCAGCAGGAAGCTATTGCCAGCGGGCAGGTGCAGATGATTGTCGGCACGCACGCCATTTTCCAGGAACAGGTGCAGTTTAACGGCCTGGCGCTGGTCATTATCGACGAACAGCACCGCTTTGGTGTTCATCAGCGTCTGGCGCTGTGGGAGAAAGGTCTGCAACAGGGCTTCCACCCGCATCAGCTGATCATGACCGCCACGCCGATTCCGCGCACCCTGGCGATGACGGCCTATGCCGATCTGGATACCTCCACCATCGACGAGTTGCCGCCGGGCCGAACGCCGGTGACCACGGTTGCCATACCGGACACGCGGCGCAGCGACATCATTGACCGCGTGCGCAACGCCTGTACGCAGGAAGGGCGTCAGGCTTACTGGGTCTGCACCCTGATTGAAGAGTCTGAGCTGCTGGAAGCGCAGGCTGCCGAAGCCACATGGGAAGAGTTAAAGCTCGCCCTGCCAGAGCTGAACGTCGGTCTGGTTCACGGGCGCATGAAGCCTGCCGAGAAGCAGGCGGTGATGCAGTCGTTCAAACAGGGCGAGCTGCACTTACTCGTTGCGACCACGGTTATCGAAGTGGGCGTGGATGTGCCGAACTCCAGCCTGATGATTATTGAGAACCCGGAGCGTCTGGGCCTGGCGCAGCTCCACCAGCTACGAGGCCGCGTGGGCCGTGGTGCGATCGCCTCTCACTGCGTGCTGCTCTACAAAGCCCCGCTGTCGAAAACCGCGCAGATGCGTTTGCAGGTATTACGCGACAGCAATGACGGCTTCGTCATTGCGCAAAAAGATCTGGAGATCCGCGGCCCGGGCGAACTGCTGGGCACGCGTCAGACGGGTAACGCCGAATTTAAAGTGGCGGATTTGCTGCGCGATCAGGCCATGATCCCCGAAGTACAACGCCTTGCGCGTCATATTCATGAACGCTACCCCGAACAGGCGGCAGCGTTAATTGAACGCTGGATGCCGGAAACCGAGCGGTATTCCAACGCCTGACGGTCAGCCAAACATCGGCAGCATCAGGTAGAGCTTAATGACCAGCGCGTTGACGATATCAATGAAGAATGCGCCCACCATCGGCACCACCAGAAACGCCATGTGCGACGGGCCGAACCGTTCGGTGATCGCCTGCATATTCGCGATGGCCGTTGGTGTCGCTCCCAGACCAAATCCACAGTGACCCGCAGCCAGTACCGCCGCATCATAGTTTTTGCCCATCATGCGCCAGGTAACAAAGATGGCATACAGCGCCATAAACACGGCCTGTACCGCCAGGATCGCCACCATCGGCAGCGCCAGCGAGGCCAGTTCCCACAGCTTGAGGCTCATCAGCGCCATCGCCAGGAACAGCGACAGGCTGACGTTCCCCAGGACGGACACCGCGCGTTCGAAGACGCGGTAGAAGCCCATCTGCGCCAGACCGTTGCTCAGGATCACCCCGATAAACAGCACGCAGACAAAGGTTGGCAGTTCGAAAGCCGTTCCCGCCAGCCATTGCGCAACGATTTTGCCCACGGTGAGGCAGATGGCAATCATGGCGATGGTTTCAATCATCACCAACGAGGTGATGCTGCGACCAACGTCCGGTTTTTCGAACGCGGTCGGCACCATTTCATCGTCTGGTCTGCCTTCCGGCGTAGTGGAATGTTTCACCAGATAGCGCGCCACCGGGCCGCCAATCAGCCCGCCAAGCACCAGGCCAAAGGTCGCGCAGGCCATTGCCACTTCCGTTGCGTTTTCAAAGCCATAGCGTTCGATGAACAGCTTGCTCCACGCCGCGCCCGTTCCGTGGCCACCTGACAGGGTAATCGACCCCGCCAGCAGACCCATCAGCGGATCCAGCCCCAGCAGCGACGCCATACCGATGCCGATGGCGTTTTGCATCAGCAGCAGGCCCACCACGACAATCAAAAACACGCCCAGCACCTTGCCACCCGAACGCAGGCTTGCGAGGTTAGCGTTCAGGCCGATAGTGGCAAAGAAGGCCAGCATCAACGGATCTTTCAGGGACATATCAAAATCAATTTCCCAACCCATGCTTTTTTTCAGCACCAGCAGGGCCAGCGCCACCAGCAATCCACCGGCGACAGGTTCAGGAATTGTGTACTTTTTCAGAAAGGAAACACTGTGTACCAGCTTGCGACCAAGCAGAAGAACCAGCGTTGCGGCAACAAGGGTCGACAACGTATCGAGATGAATCATAAAAGGCTCCTGTTATGCGCGTGTTCCATACACACGCGGCGTTATCCTGGGCCGGGTGATGCTCGTCATGAGCCGCCGGCGCGAAAAGTGTAATTTTTTTTTCCTGTTCGTTGTAGAAAACCTGCTCACACCGGCAGATTTTCTCTCTTTTTTTTGCTGGCAATCGTTTGCTTTTACCAGGTGGTCAGCTAAAATGCCCGCTTTTCCACCGTGGGATTGCCGCCGATGTCTGTTAACACTCTGGAGTCTGCTGATGCGCAACCGATTGCGCAGAAGCAAAACAGTGAACTGATTTACCGCCTTGAAGATCGTCCCCCGCTACCTCAAACCCTGTTTGCCGCCTGCCAGCATCTGCTGGCGATGTTCGTTGCGGTCATCACGCCGGCTCTGCTGATTTGTCAGGCGCTGGGGTTACCGGCGCAGGATACGCAACACATCATCAGTATGTCTCTGTTCGCTTCCGGTGTAGCCTCCATCATTCAAATTAAAGCCTGGGGTCCGGTGGGTTCGGGGTTGCTGTCGATTCAGGGCACCAGCTTTAACTTTGTGGCGCCGCTGATCATGGGCGGTACGGCACTGAAAACCGGCGGCGCAGATGTCCCGACGATGATGGCGGCGCTATTCGGCACCCTGATGCTGGCAAGCTGCACAGAGATGATCATCTCCCGCGTTCTGCACCTTGCGCGCCGGGTGATCACCCCGCTGGTCTCCGGCGTGGTGGTGATGATTATCGGCCTGTCGCTGATTCAGGTGGGTCTGACCTCCATCGGGGGCGGCTACGCGGCAATGAGCAACCATACCTTCGGCGCGCCGAAAAACCTGCTGCTGGCAGGCGTGGTGCTGGCGATCATTATTCTGCTTAACCGCCAGCGTAACCCGTACCTGCGCGTGGCTTCGCTGGTGATCGCCATGGCGGCCGGTTACCTGCTGGCGTGGGCGCTGGGCATGCTGCCGGAAAACACCACCCCAACCAACAGCGCGTTGATTACCGTGCCAACGCCGCTCTACTACGGCCTGGGCATTGACTGGAGTCTGCTCCTGCCGCTGATGCTGGTCTTTATGATCACCTCGCTGGAAACCATTGGCGATATCACTGCCACCTCCGACGTGTCCGAGCAGCCGGTCTCCGGCCCGCTGTACATGAAACGTCTGAAAGGCGGCGTGCTGGCGAACGGACTGAACTCGTTTGTCTCGGCGGTGTTCAACACATTCCCGAACTCCTGCTTCGGCCAGAACAATGGCGTGATCCAGTTGACCGGCGTGGCCAGCCGCTACGTGGGCTTCGTGGTGGCGCTGATGCTGGTGGTCCTCGGCCTGTTCCCGGCGGTGAGCGGGTTTGTGCAGCACATCCCTGAGCCGGTCCTGGGCGGCGCGACGCTGGTCATGTTCGGTACCATCGCGGCCTCCGGCGTGCGTATCGTCTCCCGCGAGCCGCTGAACCGCCGCGCAATCATGATTATTGCGCTGTCTCTCGCCGTAGGACTTGGCGTCTCCCAGCAGCCGATGATTTTGCAGTTTGCCCCGGACTGGGTGAAAAACCTGCTCTCTTCCGGCATCGCCGCGGGCGGTATTACCGCTATCGTGCTGAATCTCATTTTCCCGCCTGAAAAGAACTGATCCCCACACGGCAGGCTGTCAATGCCTGCCGTGACATCTCTTTACACCATTCCCGCCTTGAGCATTGCGCATAAATCGTGCATAACACCCTTATGTGCGTTTCGCGGGAAGGAAGACCATGAAATTTATTGGAAAGCTGCTTATCTATCTTCTGGTAGCCCTGCTCATTGTAGTGCTCGCCTTTTATTTTCTGCTCCAGACCCGCTGGGGCGCATCGCAGGTCAGTAGCTGGATCACGGTGAATACCGATTACGAGCTCAACTTTGACCTGATGGATCACCGCTTTTCATCCCCTTCTCACATCCTTCTGGAAAACGTTACCTTCGGACGAGATGGCAAACCGGCCACGCTGGTCGCTAAAAAAGTGGATATTGGCTTAAGCAGCCGCCAGATCACCGACCCGCTGCATATGGACGCCATCACCCTGTTCGATGGCACGCTGAATTTATCTCCACAGACGGCGCCGCTGCCGTTCCAGGCCGATCGTCTGCAACTGAATAACATGGCCTTTAACAGCCCGAATACGGAGTGGGATCTCAGTGCGCAAAAGGTGACCGGTGGCGTCAGCCCGTGGCAGCCCGAGGCGGGGAACGTACTGGGGAAAAATGCGCAAATCCAGATGAGCGCCGGGTCGCTCACGCTCAACGGCATACCGGCCAACAACGTGCTGATTCAGGGACAACTCAACGGCAAAGAGGTGGTGCTGAATACCATCGGTGCCGATATGGCGCGCGGCTCGCTTACGGGGTCGGCTCTGCGTAATGCCGACGGTGGCTGGGTTATCGACACCCTGCGTCTGAATGAGATACGCCTGCAAAGCGACAAATCGCTGCTGGATTTCTTCGCCCCTCTCTCCACCCTGCCTTCGTTACAGATTGGGCGGCTGGAAGTGACCGATGCCCGTCTACAGGGGCCAGACTGGGCGGTAACCGACCTCGATCTTAGCCTGCGTAACCTCACCCTGAGTAAAGGTGACTGGCAAAGCCAGGAGGGACGGTTATCCATGAACGCCAGCGAATTTATCTACGGCTCGCTGCATCTTTTTGATCCTATCCTGAACGCGGAATTCTCCCCGCAGGGCATTGCGCTGCGTCAGTTCACTTCCCGCTGGGAAGGGGGCATGGTGCGCACCTCCGGCAACTGGCTGCGCGACGGGAACGCGCTGGTGCTGGACGACGTTGCCATTGCCGGGCTGGAATATACGCTTCCGGAAAACTGGAAAACGCTGTGGATGGATCCGCTCCCGGCATGGCTGAACAGCGTGACGCTGAAAAAATTCGGCCTGAGCCGCAACCTGGTGATCGACATCGATCCGGCGTTCCCATGGCAGATCACCTCCCTCGACGGTTATGGCGCTAATCTGCGGCTGGCGCAAGACCACAAGTGGGGCGTGTGGGGCGGTAACGCAACCCTGAACGGGGCGGCAGCAACCTTTAACCGCGTCGACGTGCGACGCCCGTCGCTGGCGCTGAATGCCAACGCCGCAACGGTAAACATTACCGACCTGAGCGCCTTTACCGAGAAAGGGATCCTGGAAGCGACCGCCACCGTGTCACAGCTGCCACAGCGACAAACCACCGTGAGCCTGAACGGGCGCGGCGTACCACTCAACGTCTTGCAGCAGTGGGGCTGGCCAGCGCTGCCGATTACGGGCGACGGCAATATTCAGCTCACCGCCAGCGGCAGCGTGCAGGCGAATGCGCCGCTGAAGCCGACGGTGAACGGGAAGCTGAGCGCGGTAAATATGGATAAACAGCAGGTGCAGCAGACGATGACCGGCGGGATGGTGTCGGCGGTGGCTCCGGCACAGTAAAAAGCCGGGTGGCGGCTTCGCCTTACCCGGCCTACGAGGTTTTGGTTCCCTCTCCCCGTGGGTGAGGGCATCAGACCGCATAATTACCGTAGGCCCGGTAAGCAAAGCGCCACCGGGCATTTTTCCAGCTCAGAGGTGGATCACCACCTCATCCCCCTCGGCTTTCACCACCACACCCCACTCGCTGCCCGCATGTGAACCGCCTTTCACGCCGCCAACCTTTTGCACGTTGCGCAAGCACACCGACCAGTTTTGCGCATCTCCCGCGCCGGTAAAGGTCACGACGTCGCCCTGACGTGACGCCTTCAGCGTAAACACCACAGAACCGTCCGCCGCAGGCACTTCGCTAACCGCCGTTGCGCCATCGCTCAGGTTGAAGAGCTGGAAGGCTGTCCCCTCGTGCCACGCATAGTCCGGCTTCTGGTTATTATTGCCGAGCGCCAGCAGCGTGTTGTCGCGCACATAGACCGGCAGGCTCTGGAAATCGTGCTGCTGCTTATACCAGCGGCTGCCCTCGATTTCATCGTTGTGCCACAGGTGCGTCCAGCGCCCTTCCGGCAGCCAGAACTGCACGTCGCCCACCTCGGAGAACACCGGCGCCACCATCATTGAATCCCCCAGCATGTACTGGCGGTCAAGGTAATCGCACGCCGGGTCGTCCGGGAACTCCAGCATCATCGCCCGCAGCATCGGCGTGCCGAACTCGCGGGCCAGCGCAGCCTGACGATACAGGTACGGCATCAGCTGGCATTTCAGCTGGGTGAAGTGGCGCACCACGTCGCAGGACTCGTCATCGTACGCCCACGGCACACGGTAGGATTTGCTGCCGTGCAGGCGGCTGTGGCTGGAGAACAGCCCGAAAGCGCACCAGCGCTTATAGACGTGCGCCGGAGCGGTGTTTTCAAACCCGCCGATATCGTGGCTCCAGAATCCGAAGCCGGACAGCCCAATCGACAGCCCGCCGCGCAGGCTTTCCGCCATCGATTCATAGTTGGCGTAGCAGTCGCCGCCCCAATGCACCGGGAACTGTTGCGCACCCACGGAGGCAGAACGGGCAAACAGCACCGCCTCTTCTTCTCCCACCGTCTCTTTCAGCACGTTCCACACCAGTTCGTTGTAGATGTAGGCGTAATGGTTGTGCATCTTCTGCGGATCGGAACCGTCAAACCACTGGACGTCCGTCGGGATACGCTCGCCGAAGTCGGTCTTGAAGCAGTCGACGCCGATCTCCACCAGGCCTTTCAGCTTGTCGGCGTACCACCGGCACGCGTCCGGGTTGGTGAAGTCGTAGATCGCCAGCCCCGGCTGCCATTTGTCCCACTGCCACAGGGAGCCGTCCGGGCGCTTGAGCAGGTAGCCCTTCTCTTTCAGCTCACGGAAGATCGGCGATTTCTGGCCGATGTACGGGTTGATCCACACGCAGACCTTCAGCCCTTTCTCTTTCAGGCGGCGGATCATCCCTTCCGGGTCGGGGAAGGTCACCGGGTCCCACTCAAAATCGCACCACTGGAAGGCTTTCATCCAGAAGCAGTCGAAGTGGAACACGTGCAGCGGCAGGTCGCGCTCGGCCATGCCGTCGATAAAGCTGTTGACCGTCGCTTCGTCGTAGTTAGTGGTGAAGGAGGTGGTCAGCCACAGGCCGAACGACCACGCCGGCGGCAGCGCCGGACGCCCGGTGAACTGCGTATAGCGGTTTAATACCTCTTTTGGCGTCGGGCCGTCGATCACGAAGTACTCCAGATACTCCCCTTCCACGCTGAACTGCACTTTGGACACTTTCTCGGAGCCGACTTCAAACGAGACATTTTCCGGGTGATTCACCAGCACGCCATAACCACGGTTGGTCAGGTAGAACGGGATGTTTTTGTAGGACTGCTCGGTGCTGGTGCCGCCGTCGCGGTTCCAGGTTTCGACCGTCTGACCGTTGCGCACCAGGGCGGTGAAGCGCTCGCCCAGGCCATACACAGTTTCCCCCACGCCCAGATCCAGACATTCAAACACATAGTTGCGATCGGTGTTGGTATCCTGCACGTAGCCGTTGTTTTTCAGCTGGCTGCCGGTAATGCGCTGGCCGTTGCGCAGGAAATCCAGCGCCCAGAACTCGCCTTTGGTGACGCGCACGCTGACGCTGCCGCTTTTCAGCTCGGCAAACTCGGCGTTGTTTTCAATCTCAACTTTTACATCCTTCAGAACGTTCAGCGGATAGTGCGGGCCGTTGTTCAGCGCGCCCTGGAAGTGCTCAATGCGCACCCCGATAATCCCTTCCTGCGGAGCAAACAGGCGCACCGTGAACATCAACGTGTCGAGCTGCCAGGTGCGTTCGCGCACGTCACGCGGCGCCACATACACCACCAGGTCATTGCCCTGCTGCTCCACGTCGAACACCTGTACCGGATACGTCACGTTAAGGCCCGGTTGGATAAGCCAGTTTCCATCACTGATTTTCATGCTTACGTCCTCTTAGTTCTGCAATTCTTTACTGACCGGCAGGTTTTCAAACTCCTGCTGATTGCGGCGCGCACCCTGCGCCAGCTCGCGCAGGATTTTGGTCAGGAAGGGGGTTTTCAGCGTGTAGTAGCGTCTGGCGATGATGGCGCTCAGCACGTAACAGATCGCCGGTGCCAGGGTAAATAGACCGATAATGATGCTGATGGTCGCGCTGTTCTGGGTTTTGGCTGCCGCGTCGTAGCCGCCGCCTGCCAGCATCCAGCCGATCATCGCCCCGCCCAGCGCCAGGCCGAGTTTCAGCACGAACAGCGTGCCCGCAAAGCTGATGCCGGTCAGGCGTTTGCCGTTGGTCCATTCGCCGTAGTCGACGGTATCGGACATCATTACCCACTGAATCGGCGTCACCAGCTGATGCAGCACGCCGATAACGAAGATGAAGCCGAACATCAGCACGGTGGCATGCATCGGCACGAAGAACATCGCCACGCTGACCACCGCCAGCGCGGCGTTGGTCCACCAGAAGATGCTGACCTTGCACTTCCAGTCGGTGAGCGGTTTCGCCAGCGCCGAGCCAATCAGGTTGCCGACGCAGTAGGTGGTCAGGAACGCGACGAACACCTCCGGCGAGCCCATGATCCAGGTGCAGTAGTACATCATCGCGCCGCCGCGCACGCAGACGGCGAGAATGTTGAGGATGGTCAGCACGCCGACGATACGCCATTGGTCGTTTTGCCAGATATCACGCAGATCTTCACGCATGGAGGTAGTACTCGGCGGCACCTGGATGCGCTCTTTGGTGGTGAAGAAGCAGAACGCCAGCATCAGGAACGCGACCACCGACAGCACGGCGATCCCGCCCTGGAAGCCGAACGCCTTATCGTCGCCGCCGATCAGGTTCACCAGCGGCATCATCAGCACCGTGGAGAGCATGCCGCCCGCCGTCGCCAGCACAAAGCGCCAGGACTGAAGGGAGATACGCTGCGTCGGGTCGTTGGTGATCACCCCGCCCAGCGCGCAGTACGGGATGTTGACCACGGTATAAAGCAGGGTCAGCAGCGTGTAGGTGATAGCGGCGTAAACCATTTTGCCGTTGAGGCTGAGGTCCGGCGTGGTGTAGGCCAGCACGCAGACGATGCCGAACGGAATGGCGCCGAACAAAATCCACGGGCGGAACTTGCCCCAGCGGCTGCGGGTGCGGTCGGCAATCAGCCCCATGCACGGGTCGGAGATCGCATCCAGCGCGCGGGCCAGCAGGAACATGGTGCCGACAAACCCGGCGGGAATACCAAAAATATCGGTGTAGAAAAACATCATATAAAGCATGACGTTATCAAAAATGATGTGGCTGGCGGCGTCTCCCATGCCGTAGCCAATCTTCTCTTTTACTGACAGTACTTCGCTCATATTTTTATCCTTCACGCTGTAGGGGGCGCTGAGACCGGTTGCATTGGTTTTAAACCATTGTTTCAGGAGCGGGTATTGCGTTTTCTGGTTAAGAGATTACGTTTCTTGTTTTTTGTGATCGGGATAAAAGTTGATGAGCACGAAATGCTAACCTGAGGATTTTCTTAAGAATTAGCTGAAACAGGGGGATTCAGGTCAAAAGAGAGGTGAAAAAAGTGGTGTGGGGTATGTGGTAAATGCCTGAAAGTAGCTATAATGCGCCCCGCCTCCATGTAGCAATCGAGGCGCGGAAGATCGTCATCTCCGGTGAGGTGGCTGGACTTCAAATCCAGTTGGGGGCGCCAGCGTTCCCGGGCAGGTTCGACTCCTGTGATCTTCCGCCAAAAATGGCTTTTAAGAAAGCAGTTGCTTAAGATAGTAGTTTGACCAATGCTAATAACGAGTTCTAAATCCTGTTAAAAATATTGGTATTAATTCATTTTAGTATGCATGGGACTATCTATCGTTGAACAAGGGGTACTAGTGAAGAAAGTAAATATTGCAGTAAAAGAACTTAATGAAATGGATGAAGTTGAAAATATATCCATTGACAAGGAAGATAATAATAATAATCGGTTAATGTGTTCTGGTGAGTTTGATTTCTTCGGAATACACTACTATTTTTTTTATGTTCATAGTGATCCACTAGTTATATTTCAATCCTCGTTTGTTTTTACATTTGAAAAATTCATCACAATAGATGAATTAACTATCTATAGAGCTTTAAACTATTTTAATGATAAGAATCTTGGTTTAAAGGCAACACTTTATGAAATTGATCATGATAAAAAAGAAGTTTCTGTGGAATTTTCGAGTGGCTTATTGCTTGAAAGCGAGCGCGCTGAAAAAAATCAAACAGTAGATATCCAGCCCGGAATCCTCTTATTATCTAAGTGTAGTGTGAAATTTAGCAAAATTCTTATTGAAAATGGGGCGAAGCACGACTTTTTAGTCGATAGTGACGATGAGGAATGATCAGTGAATCTAGCAGCATTTTTACTTTACGCCGTACCTGCGTTATTTATGACTGCTTCAGGTAGCTACATTCCAACACTAGAAGTGTCACAATCATGGAAGTTTACAATATATGTTTTATGCGTTTTATTAACTTTTGTTTATAAATTTTATGCTGACGATTTTTTCAAAAAAAAGGAGAGAAGAGACCAAGCTTATCAAGATAACATTAATAAACAAGAGTTGGTTCGGTTAAAAAAAGAAAAAGAATCCTTAGAAAATTTGTTAATGCAAAAAACCCTTGAGCATGGACAAGAGCTTAATAATTTTGTAAGAAAGATAAATAGACATCTTAAAACTAACATAAAAAATGGCAATAATGATTTATTGTGGACTGCTGTAGATAGCGTGCTACTCGAGATCGAGGAATACTGTGATAATTTGCAAAAAAGCCTGATGCCAAATAATAAGAAAGTTACAAAAAATAGAAAGGCAGGCATTTAATTTTAGTAGTATCTTACCCTTTTGGTTCAATACCTTTAGTGCGAAGAGCTTCTCTCGCCAACTCCTTTAACCAACTGGCGAGGCTCACCCCTTCCTCAGCCGCTACCGCATCCAGCTGTTCCTTCAATGCCGGATCAATACGCATTTTAAACTGCGGAGACTGCCCACCGCCTTTTGGTTTTTTTTCGCGCGATATGATTGACATGAGGCCACCTATCCACCTACTCTGACACACATAGGAGGCCACCTAATCCTCCTGTATTAGCAACGCTCCGAAGTGCGGGAACACAACCGGAGCGTCTAACCTCACCAACTATCAAGGAGTTGATTATGGCTGATTCGCATTCTACCCCAGACACAGACCAATCCGGAACCGAGCGTTCGTTAATTGTGGGATACCGCCCGAATGTTTTCGACAAATCCACGCCGAAAATCATCCTTTCCGGCAAATGGCTGCGCGCGGCGGGTTTTGATACCGGACAGCAGGTTACGGTAAAGGTTATGAAAGGGTGCATCGTTCTGGTGGCGTATAACGAGCAGGAGCAGCGTTTGCAAGATGATTATAAACGGACGAAAGCAAAGCTTATTGAGATAGAGGACGCGCTTGCAGCGATCCAAATTCCGCATGCTGGAAAGCGACTCGCAAAATCAAATACAAACCACCTGGCTTAGCGGCTGTTTCTGGCATACTACGAGCTTACAGGCATCAACCTTATGAAGCGGAGGCAGCATGACATATGAGGAATTAATAAATTCTCCAGCCGGTGAGTTCGTCATGTTTGCCAGCAAGGATGGAAAAGTTCGCATTGAATGCCGCTTCGAAAGCGATACGTTGTGGCTCTCACAGGCCACGATCTGTGAGTTATACGGCAAAGCCAAAGCTACGATCAGCGGGCATATCAAGAATATTTTTGATGAGGGTGAACTGGTCGAAAATTCAGTTGTTCGGTTTTACCGAACAACTGCCAGCGATGGTAAAGTATATAACGTTCAATACTTTAGCCTGCCCGTCATTCTCGCCATCGGCTATCGCGTCCGATCCACGCGAGGTACGCAGTTCCGCCAGTGGGCCACCCAAACGCTCCAGGAATACCTGGTTAAAGGCTTCGTTATGGACGACGAGCGCCTGAAAAATCCGCCTGTGGGATCTTCCGCCGTCCCTGACTATTTCGATGAAATGCTGGAACGCATTCGCGATATACGTGCCAGCGAACGCCGGGTCTATCTTCGCGTGAGGGAGATTTTCGCATTAGCCGCTGACTATCAGCCGTCGCTCAAAGAAACCACGCAATTCTTCCAGACCATCCAGAATAAACTGCATTTTGCCTGCACTGGGCACACCGCTGCTGAGTTGATTCACCAACGTGCGGACGCCACTCAACCGTATATGGGGCTGACCAGCTATAAAGGCGAAGAAGTCCGTAAAAGCGATGTCACCACCGCAAAAAATTATCTGTATCAGGATGAGGTGAGCGAGCTTAATCGCGTCGTTAATATGTGGCTCGATTTTGCCGAAGATCAGGCCAAACGCCGCAAGCAGGTATTTTTACGAGACTGGCAAACCAAGCTCGATCAGTTTCTGCAATTCAACGACCGGGACGTTTTAGAAGGCGCAGGAAAAATCAGCAAGAAAGCGGCTGATGAAAAGGCGTGCTCAGAATACATCGAATATGAAAAAAAGCAGCGCCTGCTGAAAGAGGTCGAAGGTGAGAAAGATATTGTCGGCTTATTAAAATGGGATAAGCAGGCTAAGCGCTAATCCCGGTATTTCTGCTCAGCTTCATATGCAACAGCGGAAACGGATTTCCCTGCCCGTCCAGTTCCGAGCGTCCGACCTGCTCAAACCCCATATGACGATAAAACGCCACCCCCTGCGGATTCTGCTCGTTCACATCCACTTCATTTACGCCGAATTCTGCGATGGCACATTGCAGCAGCATTTTCCCGATACCCTTCCCCCGGCTCGCATCATCCACAAACAGCATTTCAATGCGATTTTTATCCACGCCCAAAAAACCGTGAATAATACCCACGTCATCCCGGGCAATCACAACCCTGAGATTAGGCAAATATGCGTTGAGCAATAACGGACGCAGCGCCGCGATATCGCTTTCCTGCAAAAAGCGGTGCGTGGCGCGAACTGACGACTCCCACACTGCGACGAGGCGTTCAAATTGCGAGGGGTGTGCGGCTTCTATTTTCATGGTGATATTCCGGTTGAGTAGAGTTTCAGGGCAGCAATGTAATGATATTCAGCTCTGCGACGTGCGCCACACCCCAGGCGTACATCCATACTCCGTCTGAAAATGACGAATAAAGTGCGCGCAGTCGCTGAACCCCATCCGCTGCGCAATATCCGTCACGCTTTGCTGCGAGTTCTTCAGCAGCCAGCAAGCATAGCGCAGTCTGGCGCTGCGGATAAATTCGCGGGCCGTTTTGCCGAATTCTGCGTGGAACAGACGGTTGAGCTGGCGTTCACTCAATGCCACTTCTCGCGCAAGCCCGGCGGTGGTGAGCGGCCGGGTCAGGAACTGTTCAATCAGCATGACGGCGCGGCGCAACCGCGAGTCAGGGATAAGCGCAAAATTAGCCGGACGCGGGGTGGCAATTTCATGCGGAACGAGCGACAAACGCTGACAGGTGGTGCTGGCGATATCATCCCCGGCATGGGCGCGGATAAGCTCAGTTGCCAGCGTCAGGGTGGAAATACCGCCCGGGCAGGTCAGCACATCGCCATCGTCGATGAAATCATACCCTTGCTCAGCATAAACCAGCGGGAAAGCCTGCCGAAATGCATCAAGGTGGAAAGGATGGATGGACGCTCGTCGTTCATTCAGCAATCCTTCCTGTGCGAGGACAAAACTGCCGGTGCCAATGCCAATGAGCGGAACCCCGGCATGGTGGGCATGTGCCAGATACGCTTTATCCCCCTGATACCCTAAGTCCAGATACTGCAATTCACCGCCGATAACAGCAAGGTAGTTAAAACTGTCCGGCGGCCCATGGGGAGAATCCGGCCTCATGATAATCCCCGCATTGCTGATAATCGGGATATCAGGAAATTCACTTATCAGGCTGATTTTAAATGCTAATTTATCCTGAGCTTTCGCTGCATAACGCAGCGCTTCCAGCAATCCAGATACCGCCAGAAGTGAATAACGGGGCCATAATATCAACCCAATATGCAGACACTTTTCCGGTACTGATTTCCCCCCATCGGAGGAGTCAAATACACTTTTCATTTACTTGCCAAATTTAAAATTAATTACATTATCGCAACATGATCTGTCGCACTTTATATTTCTAAGATAATCCTGATATTTTAAATCAAGCATAAATGAGACGGGAGGAAAATATAATGCTTTTCTCGTTTACATCATTCTTTTTTTGAACCACGACACACATATGTCGGTAATGTTCCTAAGGTAAAGATATAGTTACCATTATGTTGTTCATTGATACGCATATAAATACTCTTGCCCGGATAGACAAAAAATTGCGGTTCATATTTTTCCAGCCAGCTGTCTTCAACATTATCGTCCGGGAACGTCATATTTTTTTCTGACGTCAGCAAATAGAGGCGATCTTTTCTCTCCACCCGAAAGGAAATTTTCCTGTCGATGGTTTTACCCGGATCGCTCTTTGCCCGGCCATTCATGCTCAGGGTGCCGAATTTCCCGTCGAAGGTGTAATTCAGCCAGACCGTCAGCGTCTCATCCGGATGGTGCTGTACCAGATTAGCCTGGCATGAAAAAGGCTGAACGTAAGATCGGTGCCACAGGTAATAGCCCGTCAGCACGCCTGCCGTGACGAGGCCCGTCACGATGACATACAGCATCTGCCGAAAACGAGTCATGCTAGCTATCCTTCAGGAAATAATCAGATATACAGCGGTTCGGTTCTTTCATTGGCCGGTCGCAGCGAATAACCGACGCACGAGGAAGCAGGGCGTACCAGCTGATGTAAACCCAGGGATATTGCGCGCATTCAGCCTTGAATTGTTCCACATAGGTTAGCGCGGAAGCGCGTTCAGCGTGGGTCTGAATGTCGTTCGCAAGATAAACGCGACAGGCCCCGACGGATGCCGCAAAACGGTAATCCTCAACAAAACGGTTTTCCCTGGCGTTCATATATCCCGTCACGCCTGCCCCGGCCAGGATGACCAATAGCCCCATGACGACAGCCAGCCAGCGTGTGGGCTTCCTGGCAACGGGCGCTGCTGGCTCGGAGGATGCAGAGACCTCCTCGATCGCTGGCGCCTCCACACATTCTCCCTCTGCGGGTTGAGGCGCGACAGGCGAAGGCTCTCTGACGGTTATTTGCGTGTCGCTTGCCAGCGTCAGCCCAATACGGGGAATGGTAACGATAGGGTCAGTTTCAAAACCAATCTTTTTGAGCCCTTTGCGCAGGATGGAGATGTTCTGGTAATAGGTATTGGAGGAGACAAGCATGCCGCGGCTTTGCCAGACAATATCAAGGAACTCTTGCTGAGTGACAATCGACCCCGCTCTGTCGATTAATAACAACAGGCATCGGCCTGCTGGCGAATTTAACACAACCACACGGTCAGGATTGTTGATATCACGTAACGTGCTGGCCGCAGGATGAAATTCGACGATATTATTTATAATGTAATGCTTATGCATAGGGGCAGTATGAATTCTCCGGTTAACAGATGTTGAACCTGAGTCACCGCATGTATGTGATGACATTCGCGTCGGGATTAATGTGACTGATTAACGGCATGCTGTATATCTTCGCCATTGGCGAAAAATCTTAATTTATATTTCATCCCTTAAGCTTCACTGAACCTGCATAAGAACTCAACCCTTGTAGAATGCGGCTTGCAGAGCCGATTCATCCGCGATCATCCTCATTATGATGTTTTGTGAAGTGAATTTCCGCTCCACAGAAGTATCTGACTATCGGCAGCAACTCATTTATCAGAGCCTCTCCTTTTGGCGCACCCCTCGCCTCTTGACATTGACAAATATCTACATAAAAAAACATTGTACGCCACGGACATGCGTGTCTGAAATATTCAGTACTCTTAAGCCTTAAGTTTTCTCAACCTGACAAATATCAATAAGTTACATGGTTTTTGTATGCTTTTCATCCACCTCTCTATCAGTTTTTATCGATGATAACATTCGTAAATTGTTATTCCCCGTCAGCAACTTCACACCCGCACTGACACCAGACGACAAACTCCTTACAAAACATTTATCAAAGCTAAATTTTCATTAAAAATAGCAGCTATCATAATTTACAGAAAGCGAAGCGGAATAAGACCAATCAGAGGGAAGCGTCGTAACCGGTCTCGATCTTAGTAATTAATACAATTTTAGATTAATTCAGATTACCTCTTTATTGGCCGACGTATAGTAGGCCTACACTATGCAATACGTCATTGCTTCGAGAATACTGGCGATACCCTTATAAATAATTCGCCTGATTACTATTATAAATCGAGGAATAACATGACGAACAATAACCAAATAACACAGCATATTACTGTTGCATTGATGGGCGGCGATCATTATGCAAGAAACGGCATTAAAACGTTATTACGCAGCATCCGCGATGACCTACACATCATTATCATCGAAGGAGGTTATCAGGAACTGGATAAGGCGCTCTCATCGATTCGTATCGATATCTTATTTATATCCGGCGCAGAGAAATACCATACAGGGTATGGCTCACTGAAATATTTAAAAAAAATCAAAGCCACGCATCCAGAGGTGATTATCTGCCTGTACTCAACCTCTGCCCATTCCCTGTTATGGGCCAGGGAAGATATTGATGCCTATATCTCGCTACAGAACACGGTTTATCAGTGGCGGATAAAGCTAGCAAAAATGGTCGATAGCCATTATCGGCCCCAAAAGCAGCCAGCGGCGTTATCGCTGACGCCAGGAGAAAGGAGGGTATTAAAGGAACTCAGGAACGGACTGGATATACGTTACATCGCAGAACTGGAGAAACTTTCTTATCGCCGCGTGAGCGCCTTAAAAAGCTCAGCGATAAGGAAACTCGGGCTCAGGAATAAGACAGATTTGCTGGTCTTTTTAACCAGTTAGACCTGCCGCTTTCAGAGCAAATCTCGTAATAAAAAAACCAAGGAACCATGAAATGAAAGCACGCCTTACTTGCCAATCTCTGCTGGCATTAAGCATTGCCGCCCTGCTGCCAGCGGGCTCAGCACTGGCCGCCACCACCAGCGGCGGCACGGTTAACTTCAGCGGTAAAGTGGTGACCTCCGCCTGTGCCATCAGCGCCGGTAGCGCCAATATCGACGTCGACATGGGTGAAGTGCGTACCGCCACGCTGGCTGCCGCAGGCAGTGAAGCCAGTACCGCAAAAGCCTTCTCCATCACGCTGGAGGATTGCGAAATCGCCGATACCTCCGCGTCCACGGAAGATAACCCCATTGCCGCAACGACCGTGGCTATCACCTTCACCGGTACGCCGGACAGTACCGATGTGAATAGCCTGGCTGCGGGAGTAAACGGCGGCGCGGGCTCGGCGCAGCATGTCGCTATCCGTCTTTATGATGAACAGGGCAACGTCGTCAGGCTGGGTGAGCCGGCAGCAGCGATCCCCCTGCGTGCGGGGGCGAACACCCTGAACTTCAGCGCGAAATATTACTCCCCACTGGGCAACGCCACGGCGGGTGATGCCAGCGCGGTCGCAACCTACACCGTGACCTATTCGTAATCTTCAGGCCCGGTCTGCTGGCCGGGTCTGACTCAGCTTTCAGGAGACGCACAATGCGCGTAAACACATGGATTTGTCTGGCTGGCACGTTATGTTCATCCGCCGTGTATGCAGGCGGCGTGGGGTTGGGTGCAACGCGGCTGGTCTACGCAGGCGCGACGACGCAGACGATGATGCAGGTAAGAAATACCCACCCTGATGCCACGTTCCTGATCCAGTCATGGATGGAAGACGAGAAAGGGAGCCGTACCAACGACTTCGTCATCACGCCGCCGCTGTACGTCATGAAGCCCGCCAGCGAAAGCGCGGTGAAAATCATGTTCAGCGGCAACGCACTGCCAGCCGATCGCGAAACGCTGTACTGGATGACGGTCAAAGCTATCCCACAGCAGGTTAAAAACGGTTCCGGCAATTCGCTGCAATTCGCCTCTGCCAACCGCATCAAGGTCTTTTATCGCCCTGAGTCGCTTCGGGAAGGCGCAGGAGAGGCATGGAAAAACCTTGCAGGCGCCTACCGCGCGGGCAAGGTCACGCTGACCAACCCAACGCCGTATTACCTCACCACCATTAACCTGAAAATTGATGGCAGGCCGGTGTCGCCCGTCATGGTGCCGCCGAAAGCCAGCGTGACGCTGGCAGACACCTTCAGCCATGCGAGCAGCTTAAGCTACCAGACGATTAACGATTATGGCGCCTGGACGCCCGTTACCCGCACGTCATTGTCCCAATAATAAAAACAGTAAGGCGTGACCACATGAAAATTAAAATCCTGTGCGCCACGGCGATCGCCCTGGTGATTCGGCAAGCCGTGGCTGCCGAAAGCGAGCTGCACTTTAATCCTGCGTTTCTCAACGGCGAGCGCGCCAACAGTGCCGATCTCGCCTGGGTCAACGCCGGGAGCGCGTTGCCGCCGGGCGAGTACAATCTTAACGTGTATATCAACACCCAGTTCGCGTTCACAGGTAACGTCACGTTTCGCGTCGCTGAAAACACCGCCGGTGAAGCCCTGCCGTGCCTTACACCTGCGCAATTCGCCGCACTTGGCATCGACAGCCGTCAGGCGAAAGGGGGTGAGCTGTCGCCTGCGCAGCGCTGCATTTTTTTAACCCGGTCGTTCGCCGATACCCGGTTTGATTTTGACCAGAGGACGCTTACCCTCAACTTCACCGTACCGCAAAGCGCGATGCGCGCTCTGCCGCGCGGGTACGTCAGCCCGGAGAGCTGGGAATCCGGCATTCCTGCCGCGTGGCTGAACTATGTGGTCAATGGCGCGAATAATGACTACCGGGGCGAGACGCGCACGCGGGAACAACAGCTGTTTGTGAGCCTGAACAGCGGCGCCAACCTGGGCGCATGGCGGCTGCGTGATTTCACCACGTGGACCAAAGAGAGTAACGAGCTCACCCACGTCCAGACCTGGCTACAGCGGGATATCCGCGCCCTGCGTGCCCAGGTTTATGCCGGTGAAACGTTCACCTCATCGCAGGTGTTTGACGCCGTTGGCCTGCGTGGGATTGCCCTGAAGACCGATGACAATATGTTGCCCGCCAGCCTGAGCGGTTACGCGCCTGAAGTGCGCGGCATTGCGCGCAGCAATGCCACGGTGACGGTTCGCCAGAACGGTAACGTTATCTATCAAACCTCGGTTCCGCCGGGGGCGTTTGTGCTGAAAGATCTCTATCCGACCTCTTCCGGCGGCGATCTCGCGGTCACCATTCAGGAGAGCGACGGCAGCCAGACGCAATACACCCTGCCCTTTGCCAGCGTGCCGAATCTGGTGCGTAACGGTCAGGTGAAATATGCTCTGGGGGCCGGGAAATACCGCCCTGCGGGCAATCAGATCTCGCCCTCCTTCGCGCAGGGCGAGCTGTTCCTGGGCTGGCGATACGGTCTCACGTTTTATGGCGGGGCGCAGTTTTCCGATCGCTACAACGGCCTGGCCTTCGGTATCGGGCAGAATCTCGGCCGCTTTGGCGCCTACTCCCTCGACCTCACCCATGCCCGCAGCCAGCTGGCTGATAATCAGCACTACACCGGGGATTCGGTACGCCTGCGGTACAGCAAGCTGCTGAACGATATCGGTACGCGGGTCAATTTCTTCTCGCTGCGTTACTCAACGGCAGGGTTTTATACCCTCAGCGATACCACTTACAAAGGCATGGCGGGCGGAGCGCCAGAACAGACCGTGGAAGACGATGGCACCGTCACCACCCGCTACGACACGGTTTACAACCTGCATATGTCGCGTAAAGCAAAAAATCAGCTGCTGTTGTCGCAGCCGATGGGCGAATACGGCGCGCTGTCTCTGTCCTGGGATCAACAAACCTACTGGAATACGTCAAAAACCACGCAAAGTTTGCAGTTCGCGTGGAACGCAACGTTTCGTAATCTGTCGCTTGGCATCAGCGCCCAGCGTAGCTCTAGCCTGTACGACAACAAGAAAGACAATATCCTCGCGTTGTCCCTGTCGGTGCCGCTGGGTAACCCGGCGCTGTCGACCCGCCTCCGTTTTACCGCTACCCATGCGGATCCCGCTGGCACCACCGCCAGTACCGGTGTCAGTGGTTATCTGCCGGGACAGGAGAATCTTTTCTATAGCGTCAACCAGCGCTACAGCGCGCAGCAGCACTACGGCGGCGATGCCGCGCTGCAATACGAGGGCGCGTGGGGAGACTATAACCTGGGCTACAGCTACGCCGGTGACTCCCGCAACCTCAGCTACGGGATGAGCGGCGGTGCGGTGCTGCATGAGGATGGCCTGACGCTGAGCCAGCCACTCGGGAACACCAATATCCTGGTGAAAGCCCCGGGCGCCAGCCATGTCGCCGTGCTCAACCACAAGGGCATCAAAACCGACAGCCGGGGCTATGCGGTGATCCCGTACGCCACGCCGTATCGCGTTAATCAGGTTGCGCTGGATGTCACCACCGTGGGCAATGACGTGGAGCTTGAGAACGCCATCGCCAATAAAATCCCCACCGACGGGGCACTGGTTCGCGCCATCCTCACCACGCGTCAGGGGGCAAAAGCGATGTTTATCGTGCATCACGCTAAAGACGTGCTCCCCTTCGGCACGCTGGTCTCGTCAGAGGATGACAACGCCAGCGGTATCGTCGGCGATGGCGGCAGCGTGTATCTGACCGGCCTGTCAGCGAAGGGAACATTGCATGCCGTATGGGGACGCGACAGCGCCCAGCGCTGCACGATCCGCTATGCGTTGAACCCGAAAAATTATCAGGCCCGCACCGGGCTGTATTCCCAGGAGGTCATATGTCAGTAACCGTCCGGTTTCTCCCCCTGATCCTGCTGATGTTCATCACCGTCCCCGTACACGGCTATGACGTGCTGGTTTCCGTGACCGGCAACGTGATCGGCAATACCTGTATTGTCTCGGAAGATTCGAAGGAGCAAAACGTGCCGCTGGGCACCCTCGGCGTGAAGCAATTTAGCGAGGCGGGGGCAGTCAGCAATATCAAAACGCCCTTCACGCTCACCCTTGAAGCGTGCGGCCCTACCTTTGCTGGCGTGAAAATCCGCTTCAGCGGTACACCGGATGACGAAAACCCGCAGCTTCTGAAAGTCGCTGACGGCGGCGCGACCGGCGTGGCGGTGCAGATTCTGGATAAAGACAGCGTACTTATCCCGCTGGACACCCAAACCACTGCTTACGGCGCGGCGGGGGATGGCAGCGTAAAAATGACCTTCTATGCGCGACTGGCCGCCACGGGTGCGCCGGTCAATGCCGGAGACGTTTCGGCAGTGGCGACCTGGACGACGGAGTATCAATAATGCGTTTACTGTTTTTAGGTCTGTTTTTCATGACGTCTCAGGCACTTGCCCTCTCCTGGACATCGGATATCACACTTTCACCCACGCCCATGTCCTGGTCCGGCCCGGCAGACTCCATCGTGCCCGGAAAGACGATCGGCTCTGAATGGAGCGCCACTGCGAGCGTCTCGGAAGTATTTTGGTGCGGCCTGGTATTTACCTGCTCCAAAGGGACGCTGGAGCCGAGCAGCAGCGTAACGGCCACCGGCATCACGGTTATTCTTGATGGCGCCAGTTACATGGTATTTGAAACGGGCGTGCCCGGCATCGGCTTCATTCTTGGGCTTAAAGATTATAACGGCACCACCTATGTCCCGATGCAGACGGGCATTACGCAGAGTTATCCGGCCGACGGGACTAACGGTTACGCCTCCACACTGGGCTGGTCGGCAAAAGTGACGTTTATCAAGACCGGCGTTCCGCTGAAATCCGGCGTATACCAGACCCCCACCATTAATGCGGCGATCCTGACGGCCTATAACAACGAAGTGAAAACCGCACAGGTGATCATCAACCCGACCACCATCACGGTGACGGCAAGCGGCTGCACGGTAGGCACGAAAAGCGCCAACGTCGACCTGGGCACCATTGATGTTCACACACTACCCAGCGTAGGCAGCACCTCGCCATCGGAGGCGTTTAACGTCAGCCTGACCTGCGATGAGAACGTGGCGGTTAACGCAGTAATGACCGATCAGACCACGCCGTCAAATACCTCGTCGGTCGTGACGCTGACCGGGGACTCCACGGCCTCCGGCATTGGCGTGCAGTTTTTCTATAACGGTACCGGGCCGCTGATGATGGGGCCAGACAGCTCGGCCGCAGGCACGACGGGACAGTTTTTCATCCAGACCACCAGCGCAGCACAAACGCTGTCGCTGCCGTTCCAGGCGCAGTACATCCGAACCGGAGAGCTGGTCCCCGGCTCGGCTAACGCCCTGGCGAGCATTACGTTTTCGTATCAGTAGGTCAGTGTTTAACCCACACCAGCTGATCGACCCGGAATCCCAGATCGCGTGCGGTATTCAGGTAGTCCTGTTTTACCGCCTCCGGAATGGTCGGGGTGCGCGATAAAATCCACAGGTAGTCGCGGTTCGGGCCGCTGACCAGCGCGTACTGGTACTTATCGTCCAGCTTGATCACGTTATAGCCGCCGTAGAACGGGCCGAAGAACGATACCTTCAGCGCAGCCGTAGTCGGTTCGCCGGTAAAGTACGCCTTTCCTTCGCTCTCATTCCACTTGTTCTTCACCGGATCATAGCCGCGGTTCAGTACGCTGATACCGCCATCGCTGCGCTTACCGTACGTCGCGGTCACCTGTTCCAGACCGCGCTCGAAGCGATTTTCCAGTCGGGCGACTTCATACCATTTGCCGAGATAGCGGCTGGCATCAAAGCCGGTAATGGGCTGCACGCCTTTCGGCGGCGTGGGAGATTTACAGGCAACCAGCGTCAGCGCAATGGCGACACCGGTAACGACAGGCCATAGCCTCATGAGAACTCCTTTCATTTACGCGGTTGGACGTTAAGTGTAGCGCACCCGTGCGGCGCTTCATCCCGTCGGGGAATATTCGTAGTATATTGAGACTACTCCTTCTCTTCGGATGCAGACATGGCTTACTCCATCGGCGAATTCGCCAGACTCAGCGGCATCACCGCCACCACGCTGCGGGCGTGGCAGCGACGCTATGGATTACTCAAACCCGAGCGTACGGACGGCGGTCACCGCCTGTACAGCGATGAGGACGTTCAGCAGGCGCTGAAAATCCTCGACTGGGTTAAAAAAGGCGTACCCATCGGCCAGGTAAAATCACTGCTGGAACGCCCTGTGCCGCGCCGCGCCAATAACTGGCAAACCCTGCAACAGGCCATGCTGCAAAAGTTGCAGGAGGGGAAAATTGAATCCCTGCGTCAGATGATTTACGACGCCGGACGCGAATACCCAAGGCCAGAGCTGGTCACTAACGTGCTGCGTCCGTTGCGCAGCCAGATATCGGCCAACGTCGCCGCCGCCATGACGCTGCGTGAGATCCTCGACGGCATCCTCATCGCCTACACCTCGTTTTGCCTTGAGGGCGATAAAAAAGCGCCGGGCGATAACATCCTCATCAGCGGCTGGCATCTGAACGACCCGTGTGAGATCTGGCTTGAAGCCCTGACGCGCACCGGCCAGGGCCACCGCATCGACATACTGCCGGTTCCCCCTGCCGCGCTGGCCCCGGAAATTTTTCCGGATCGCAAATGGCTGCTGGTTACCAGCGGTAAACTTACCGCCGCGCGGAAAAAGCAGGTTGCGCAGTGGCAGCAGCAGGTTTCCCTTGAGGTAATTATCCTCTGATTATTTTCTGCTGTGGCAAACTTCACGAAAAGTTGAATATTTTTTCGCGCAGCGAGTGCTAACGTTTTCCTGTCACCGACAACTCAACAGGAAAACACGATGAAAAAGACACTCCCTCTGATGATGCTGGCTACAATGGCTTTCGCCCCTGCCGCGTTCAGCGCCCCGGCAGGTACCCTGAGCGTCCACGTTCTGGACCAGCAAACCGGTATGCCGCCAGCGGATGTGGCCGTCACGCTGGAAAAGCAGGAGCAGGACAAGTGGACCCCGATTGCCAGCGGTAAAACTGACCACGACGGGCGCATCAAATCGCTCTATCCGCAGGATCAGGATATGGCGCCAGGCGTCTATAAAGTGACCTTCAAAACCGCAGATTACTTCCACGGCAAAAAGCTGGACTCCTTCTTCCCGGAAGTGCCGGTGCTGTTCACCGTCACCCGCACCAATGAAAAACTGCACATCCCGCTTCTGCTCAGCCAGTACGGTTACTCAACCTACAAGGGCAGCTGATTGCCCTTGATTTTAAAGACGATTAAAAAATAATCCCGTCAATACTTGGACAAATACGCATTGTTGTGTAACTTTTAGATATGAGATCGGGAGGTGCACATCATGACAACAAAACCTGTGCTGGGTATTAGCGGATGTTTGACCGGTTCCGCCGTTCGCTTTGACGGCGGACATAAGCGTATGGGCTTTGTGATGGATGAGCTGGCGCAGTGGGTCGCTTTCCGCCCGGTATGCCCTGAAATGGCTATCGGCCTGCCCACGCCTCGTCCGGCGCTGCGCCTGGTGATGACCACTGGCGGCGAGACAGAAATGCGGTTCAGCAAAGCGCCGCACGATGACGTCACGCAGAAGATGGCCGCATTTACGGCAGATTATCTGCCGAAAATCGGCGATCTGTCAGGGTTTATCGTCTGTGCAAAATCCCCTAGCTGCGGCATGGAGCGCGTGCGGCTGTACGACGAAAACGGCAACCGGGGCCGCAAGGAGGGTGTCGGGCTGTTCACCGCCGCCCTCCTTGAAACTTTCCCCTGGCTGCCCGTCGAAGAAGACGGTCGCCTGCACGATCCGGTACTGCGGGAAAACTTTGTTGAGCGCGTTTTTGCTCTCCACGAACTGAACGTAATGCGTAAAAATGGCCTGACGCGCCATGCCCTGCTGGACTTTCACAGCCGCTATAAGCTTCAGCTTCTGGCGCACCATCAGGCAGGCTACCGTGAAATTGGTCCGTTTGTGGCATCACTGCATGAGTGGGACGATCTGGACGCGTTTTTCGTGGCTTATCGCGACAAACTGATGAATATCCTGAAAAAACCTGCTTCGCGGAAGAATCACACTAACGTGCTGATGCACATTCAGGGCTATTTCCGTAACCAGCTGAACAGCCGCCAGCGTGGAGAACTGCGTGATGTGATCCTGCATTACCGGGACGGGCTGCTGCCGATCCTCGCGCCGCTGACGCTGCTTAAGCATTATCTGGCTGAATACCCTGACCGGTATCTGATGACGCAAAACTACTTTGATCCCTATCCTGATGATTTGGGTCTGCGTCTGGCCGTTACCTGATAAGAAAGAAGCGAAGGCCCATTGACCCACAGAGGCCCAAAGCTGTACCCCGTTTAGACGACACCCTCACTGTCGTCTTTTTTTTGCGCTCAGCGTAAAATACTGTAATTCTGTACAGGTTAAGCATGCACAGCGGAGTACCCCGATGATCAAAAATCTGCATATTCAGAACTACCGCTCAATTCGCGATATGTCGCTTGAGCTGGAACAGCTCAACATCGTATTCGGCCCCAACGGCACCGGAAAATCCAATATTTATAAAGCGATTTACCTGATGCACAGCGCGGCGCAGGGGCAATTCTCCCAGGCGCTGGCAAACGAGGGGGGGATTTTGAAAGTGTTCTGGGCGGGCAAAACCCGCAGCGACCAGCTGCGGCGCATGAACCTGGCGGTGGAAACGGAAACCTATGAATATGAGCTTCAGGTCGGGTTCGTGGAAAAGCTGCCCTACCCCTCACAGTTTCAGCTCGATCCGGTGATCAAAGAGGAATCTATCTGGCTGAGCGGCCAGCACCGTCGTCCGTCGTCACAGCTGATGAAGCGTAAGAACCAGGCCGTATTCCTGAACAACGTGCATCACGAAAAAGTGACCCACAGCGGTACGCTGTATGAGAACGAGTCGGTGTTCGGGCAGCTCGGTGAACCGCACCTCTACCCCGAAGTATCGCAGATGCGCGAGTCCCTGCGTAACTGGCGGTTTTATCATGAGTTTTCCGTCTCATCCGGCTCGGCGATCCGTGCGCCGCAGGTAGGCTTTCGTTCCCCGGTGCTGGCCAGCGACGGTGCGAACCTGGCCGCCGCGTTTCAGACCATTGTTGAAATTGGCGACGAGCTGCTGCTGATGCGCATCCTCGACCAGGCCTTCCCCGGCTGCGTGTTTTACAGCGATAACACCGGCGGACGCTTCCGCATGATGATGCAGCGCGAGGGGCTGAGCAGGCCGCTGGAACCGGCAGAGTTCTCCGACGGCACGCTGCGTTTTCTGTGCCTGGCGGTGGCGCTGTTAAGCCCGCGCCCTCCCGCATTCATCGCCCTCAACGAACCGGAAAACAGCCTGCATCCGCAGATGCTGCCCGCTCTGGCAAGCCTCATTGCCGAGGCCAGCCGCTACTCGCAGATCTGGCTCACCAGCCACTCGCCGGAGCTGGCGCAGTTGATTGAGAAGCACCGATCGTTTTCGCTGTATCAGCTGTCGATGATGGAGGGGGAGACGCGGATGGAGCGGCTGGGGTAATTGTCATCCTCACCGGTAGTGCTGAGAGAACCGCTTTTTATCTTTTCTGGAAGCGTCATAAGTTAACTCCTTATTTTGGTTAAAATCTGCCTGGTCAATGTCTTAAAAGGACATCGATTGGGTGTAAACATGATCTGGTTTCACCTTTCCATGCGGATAGCGGACATACGCTGGAGCGTATTGACATACTTGATGGAAAAAATAGGTATGGGGTTTTCAAGCGCAATAATGACGTTATTCAACAAAATAAGGAAATAGGGAAATGTCTATACCAGCATACTTATGGCTTAAGGACGACGGTGGAGCATTAATCAAAGGCGGAGTTGATGTTCAGCACAGAGAGTGCAGCATTGAGGTTAAAGGGTTCCACCACAATCTCATGATCCCAACAGATAACGCAACCGGCAAAATAACCGGTACACGTATGCATTCCCCTATGCTGATCATTAAAGAATTCGACTGCTCTAGCCCATATCTTTATAAAGCAGTTGCGACAGGTCAAAGCCTGGTGTCAGCAGAAATAAAATGGTATCGGATCAACTACTCTGGTCAGGAAGAGGAATACTTCAACATGCTGCTTGAAGGCGTGCGAATAGTTTCGATTTCACCGGCAATGGCGCCAGGGGATAACCCTAACGAAAACCATATGGAAACGGTCGAACTGCGTTACGAGAAGATTACCTGGAAGCATAACGACGGGAACATTATCTTCAGCGATGCATGGAACGAACGCCAGTCAGCATAGAACGCACAAGGGGCGCTTAGCCCCTTAATCATACAACCAGCGCCCCGCTTTGGCAGACTCAATTATCATTTCGAGCGTTAGCGGCTTGTACTGACGATCTCGAAACTTCTTTCTTAGCCCAAACTGGAACCAAAAAAGCTCGGGCTCAAAGTAGTTATCCATGACAAAGTTGCTGTGCTCAATTTCATACCGGTTGAAAAGGTCGAGCAGCATCTCCTCCAGATCTTCAGGTACGAGGTTAAAATGCTCCTGGAAGGTCCATTCCTTCAGGGCAGGACGCTTGCGCTCACTGTAGTTCTCAGTAATGTAATCTAAAAATTCCTGCTCATCCGGCAACAACATTAGAAATAGGTCCAGGCAATCCGATCTTTCGGTCGGGCAATGAGGTTGTACTTGTTTCTGGTTTCTCTGGCAACTAGGGCAAAGATAATTACCGCCTGGGCATAGCCAACAAAGGGAACTGCTCTTCCCACGACGGCCCCAACCTTATTTGTCTGTCTGGTTTTACCCATACCGATGATAGTCTCCACTCTCATGCCTTCAGGAAAGTGGACCCCCTTTAAAATGCGACGCGCTACCTTGGACGCGATACTTGTACGCGAACCGGACGCACCCAACACCTTACGCTTGGGTAATATAGGCTGCCCCGCCAGGATTGTTGCAGCAGTCTCCACAGTTACGCCCAGATGGTTCGCCAGACCCTCAGCGAATATCAGCAAAAATAGCTCCTGTGGGGTTACGTTCGCATTCCCGTGATAGAAATACGTCCCGCCAGATTCCTCTACTGTGTCCATAGCATAATCCATTAATCAAAGAGATAAAGGTTAAACCCTTATATTTGTTAAGGATAACAAGGCAATACCACTTTGATTAAATTCAGAAAAGTGCCTGCATAAATGCTTCAAAATGAAATCGGGTCAATCGATAAACCGCTTGCGCACCCTTTCCAGCGGAGCAATCAGCAGATTGATAAGCGGCTTACGATCGATAACGATATCGGCGTTCACCGTCATCCCGCCCATCAGCATGCGCTTTTTCTTGTCCGGGTCGGTAAACCAGGAGGGAACGCGCACTTTAGCCAGGTAGTAGTTCTGCCCTTCCTGGAGCGGGATCAGCGCCGAATGGGCATCAATGTTTACCTCATAGAAATCGGACAGCGTCGCCTCCACGGAACCGTATTTGTCCACGGGCCAGGAGTCGAAGCGCAGCTTAACCTTATCGCCTTTCGCCACGCGCCCCACCCCCGTTGCCGGAACATACAGGTACCCCTCCATCGTCGCCGCGGTATTTTTACGGATCACCACCACCACCTCGCTGTTTTGCGTAATGGCCCGGCCTGGCGGGAAGTTAATCGCCACCACGTAGCCATCTGAAGGGGCCAGCATCGCCATGGTGGAACTCCCCCGGCTGGACAGGTTGCGATCGATTTCGCTGATGCGGTTTTTCACGTACAGCTGCTCTTCGCTCAGCGAATCAATTTGCGACTGGGTGCTGTCGGTCAGGCTGGTTTTGCGCGCCTCAAGCTCAAGAATAGTGCTCTCCTCCAGCGTCAGGTTGAGCTGGGCGTTGAGCACATCGTTATGGCTTTTATCGAGATCCACTTTGGAGACATAGCCCTTCCCGGAGACGGATTTCCACGCCTCGTAGGTGTCGGTGCTGTTTTTTAACAGCGCGCGCAGCTTCTTCACCTTATCGCGGGAAACGGCGATCTGCTTGTCAGTGAGAGCCAGCTGCTGCGCCAGATTTTTGCGATACGACGCAATCGAGTCCTCAATGGCCTGAATGCGCTGCTCGCTGCGCTTTTTCTCCGCTTCCATCTGCTGGCGGTCAAACTGCACCACCGAGCCCTGCTTGCCGCCATAGTCCTGCGACACGGTGAACAGCGGATCGTTTTCCTTCACGTACTGGCCGGGCCGGACGGCAAAATCAACAAGGGTTCCGGATTCTCTGGCGCGCACCTCCACATCGCCCTGCGCCGGGATCAGCACCCCGCGTGCCAGCGTGGTTTCCGAAAAGTTGAAAGCAATCGCAAAGACCAGCAGGCAGAGAAAAAAGGCGATGAACAGCGTCAGCACGGTTTTCAGCCGCGGCGCGTTGATTTGATAGCTTTTTGAGAAGTGGTGCGGGATTAGCGCCCGACGCTGTCGGCTTCGGTTTTTTAATTTCACGATATGTCATCCATGATAAATCACTGAAAGATCGTCCCATCCACTCCAGAGCGTGGGGGTTTTGCGCAGCGCGTTCAGCGTGTCGGCGGCGGCCAGACGGTAATCCTCTGGCGCATACGCCTGGCTCTCCAGCCCAAACTCTACCGCGTGCAGCGAACAGACCGGCAGCAGCGTTCGGACGCTGTAGCCATAACGCGATAAAAACCGCGTGGAGACGTCCGTTAACCACGCCTTGCGATCGCCTGCCTGAATTGGGAACAGTGGCGCATCCGGCAGGCGTTCATCCATCAGCAGCACCGTCACCAGGCGCTGAGGGGCGAAAAACGAGCCGGCGCGCCGTCCGTCGTGTGCGGCCATCAGCTTGTGCAGCGCAGGGTGACGGGTAATAAACTGAAAGCGCACATCATCTGGCGCGGTGGCGAGCAGCGCATCCATAATCAGGCCAAAGCCCGCCCAGCGCATGCCCAGAAGCAGGGTGCGAGGCGAACTGTAAAACCCCTGATCCTGCGTCCACTGCGCCACGTACGCATGCAGATCGAAGCGAACGTTGCGCGCCCACAGCGCGGGCGGGAAAATCTGTTCCACGAAGTTAAACCCGCTCAGCTCATGGGCGTTCTGATGCAGAAAATCAGCCGGCACATCGGCCTCCGGGCAGGGCATAAACTGGCTGTAGTTTTGCGCAATCCGGTTTGCCATTAAGGTGCGTCCGGCCTGGCGCGCGCAGAGTAGGGCATAGAGACGCGGCAGAAACATCATTGCGCACTCTCCCGTAGGGTTCCGTTTTCCATGGTATAGAGACGACCATGGCAGCCCACCACGTCCGGCGAGTGGGTAACAAATACCAGGCCAATCCCCAGGCTACGCAGGTTCGCCAGCACCTTTTGCGCGGTGATCTTATCCAGGTTCGCCGTCACTTCGTCGCAGAGCAGTAGCTTAGGCTGGCTGTACAGGGCGCGCGCCAGGACCAGACGCTGCATCTCCCCGGCCGAGAAAAAGGTGTTCCCCGGCAGCATCTCCGTTTCGTAACCGTGCGGCAGACGGGCGACGACGTGGTCCACTTCCGCCAGCCGACACGCGGCGATGACCTGCTCTTTATCCGGCGCGCTGTCAAAGCAGGCGATGTTGTCCAGAATCGAGCCGGTGAAGAGAATATCGTCTGCATGAACAATGCGGATGTGCTGGCGCAGCGAGGAAAGATCGCACTCTTCAATGGGGATCTTATTGATCCGCAGCGTGCCAGACGATGACAGCAACATGCCGGAGATCAGACGCAGCAGCGTGGTTTTTCCCGACCCGCTCTGGCCCACAATCACCGCCTCTTCGCCCTGCTTCAGGGTCATGTTGATATGCTGTAGCGTGGCCTCCCGGCCTGGATAAGCAAATGAGACATCCTCAAATTGCAGACAGACCGGCGAGGTGACAATCCGCTTCCCAAACTGGCTGGTTTCAGAGGGGGCAAACAGCAGGTCGCCCACGCGATCCAGCGGCCCCTTAAGGGCATTTTTGTCCAGCAGCTTCTGCGCCACCTGCACCATGGCATCGGAAAAATAGCGCTTATAGCTGATATAGGCGTACAGCATCCCGATACTCATCTGCCCTTCCAGGATCAGCCACGCGCCAAAGCAGACCACCAGCAGCTGCTCGGCATTGATCACCAGCAGCGAAGCCACGTCAAAACGGGCCAGCAGCCGCTCTTTACGCATCAGCCCGGCGATGTGTTCGCGCTGGGATTTGTCCATCACCGCATCCCGGGCCTGCTCCATATTGTTCGCCTTGAGCGTAATGATCCCTTTCTGTGTCTCTACCAGCAGAGATTCATACTGGGCGGTACGCTCGATGGAGTCATCCACGGCGCGTTGATAGGGGCCGATCAGCGAAAAGCGGATCAGGAAAAACACGCCCATCAGCAGCATCGTCAGCAGCGCAATTTTGACGTTATACAGCAGCATAAACAGCAGGCTGGTGACGGCGATCAGGCTGGAAAAGAGAATTTGCACGTAGCCATTGCTGATGAACTCCGCGCAGGCGTGGAGCGATTTTTCAATAGCCAGCACGATGCCCGGCGGGCGCGAGCGGAACCAGCTGGTCTGGGTGCGCAGCATGTAGTGGCGCACGGACTGGCTTAAATCGTCATAGGCAATATTACGCATCAGGATCTCAAGCAGCTGCTTGAGGAATTTACCGATGACTTCAAAGATAAAGACGATAGCGAAGATCGCGGTGAGCAGGATCACCAAATCGCTGTCGCTGCGGGAAATGGCCTCATCCATAATCAGCTGCACGTAGGTGGGGCTCGCCAGCATGGTGATGAGAGTAAAAATACAGAGCACAAACAGCAGCAGCTGGCGCTGGAACAGACTCGGAGATTTATTGGCTAACCGGCCAAGCGTGAGCTTTTCATCCGGGGATTTCTTTTCGAAACACGGCGTGGGCTTAAGCTCAAGCACATAGCCGGAAAACAGTTTTTCCGCCTCTTTCAGGCGGTAACGACGCACGCCGCTGGCCGGGTCGTGAACGGTCACGCTGCGGCTGTCGATCTTCACGATGACCACGAAATGGTTGCCGCGCCAGAAGGCGATGAGCGGCAGCTCAGACGTTTCTATTTCAGTGATTTCGCCTTTAAGCACCCGGCCAGACATATTTTTATCGCTGGCAAGGGTCAACAATTCCGCCATTGAGGTTCCCGCATCGGCGGAAACGGAAATCTCTCGGCGCAGCTGGCTGACGGAGACATGGTGGTCATAGTGCCCCAACACCATCGCCAGGCAGGCCAGTCCACATTCGGTAAATTCATGCTGGCGAATAACAGGGGTCTTACCCTGTTTTTTATACTGAAAGAGCGAAAACATAATGATCCGTGGCTGAAATAAAAAAATGGCCCGGCAATGCGGGCCATGCGTACAACGTGCTTCTCGCTTAGGCGCTGAAGAAACCGCCGATGAAGCCGCCCACCAGGCCGAATACGCCACCGATGGTGCCGCCCAGCGCGCCTAACATCTGGCTGCCCGCGTTATAGCCCGCGCTTGCGCCCTGAATAGCGGCAGCAAACGGATCCCAACCACCGATGATGGCCTGTGCTTTTTTGAAATCGATAACTTGCATGATACTTTTCCTGTAAACGTGAATTAGTTGTAGCTACCAACCAGCGCGCCCAGGAAGCCCATTGCGCCACCCAGAACTCCGCCAACCACACCGCCAACCATGCCCATGATGCTGGCGCCAGTGTCGTAACCCAGCTGTGCACCTTTAACCAGACCAGCGAACGGGTTTAACGCGCCGCCAATAATGTCTTTCGCTTCTACGAATGAAATCGCTTTCATTTTTATCTCCTGTAGTGATGGATCTTTAGCATGATGCTAAAGGCTAATTTCCTTTTATGAAGGAAAGCGGTTGCTACGGGCAGGTGGTCAGCGGAATGATTTTATTGCCATAAATAATCATTCGTCTTGCAGCCTGCCCGGCATTATCTATTTCCAGCCGTTGCCCCGGAGGAATATATTTTGAATTATTGTATTGCGTACTGCACCCGACCGAGGAAACATATTTAAAATAGGTATTCCCGGTATTACTCACCACCCCGTTGCTAAACGCATAATCAAAATGTCGTGTCCATGGACGGACAATCAAAATAGCCTCAAGCGAGACCACCACATCCGACTGGATGCGCTGGCCTTTGCGCGTGATGACCTTTGCCTGGAGCGGCGTCTCGGTGAATTTTACGCGATAGTATCGCTCTTTGTTGTCATGCGGGCCGGTATAGTAAAATTTAAAACCCGCGCGCTCACCGCTCCCCAGCGTTAATTGCTTAGGCGAATACATGACTTCGCCGTCTTTTATTTCGGTTTCTTTTCCCTTCTCTTTAGGAACGTCTACCTGAATAAGCGAAACGGTATAATTCTGACGTTCGCTGGTATCGTTTTTTATCGGCTGAAAAACAACTTCTCTTTCGGGAAGAAAATCAATATTCAGACTTTCGATAATTAAAGCATTTGCCCCTGTGGAAATGAAGCAATTTATTGCAAAAATAGCCAGGAATTTTCCAGTCATGATTGATTAATTCCAGGATGCGCTAACATCTATTCTTCCCTGCGCGGTCACTTCGCCAAACCAGCTATTTCCGTCATAGGTGGTCTTCGATACCGGATTATCCATAACGAACTGGAGGATCAGCGGTGTTTTCCAGAGCCACATATCGGTCACGCCGGAACTCATTTTGTCCCACTCTTCCGCATGGGTGGCCGGCGCCGGGATCGACAATACCTCGCCTTTACAGTTATGCGCCATGCGCGTCTGGCTTTTCCCCACCAGCACGTTGCCAGGAATGGGAACCGTAAAGCCGTTGCCGCTGAAGGCGCAGTAGTCCACCCCATTCAGGCTTTGAGTAGGCCCGGTGACTTTTACCGTGACCGCAATCGCCGCATCTTTTTGCGCCCCGCTGTAGGTGATGGTGTAGGGGATCTCAATGGGCGTTTCGCCGATGGCGCCTTTCCCGGAGCCGCCCAGACCGTCAGGATCGAGGGCGTAATCCGGGTTGTCGGGCGTAATCTCCAGCCCCGGCTGAATAGGGTTAATCACCAGGCCGCCCCCCGGCTGGAAGCAGAAATCCGCCGCCAGCGAGCTGTTGCCGGGCGTCAGGCACAGGCTGACGATATTGCCAATGCTGCTTCCGTCCCCCGCCTGCGCCACGCTCAGAATTAACGCTTTCGGCAAAAATATTTTAAGGTACGCTTTGCCGCCGTTTTTCTGCGGCGCCGCGAGGAAGGTGTTTGCCAGGACACGCGTATCACTCAGGATACCGCCGGAGATACTGTACCAGGTGTTTTCATCGAAGGTCAGCTCGGCGGCAAGCCCGGTGCCGCCGTTCATGTGCGATTGCAGCACGCTGTTGACGCGGGAAGAGGTGAGCGCCAGCCCCCCGTTGTAACCGGAGATATCTTCCCCAACAAACGTGTATTCAAGCAGGTCGCACAGCACGCCAGAGATCGTGTTGCGGGTGTATTTGGTGCAGGTGGCCCCCGTTGATCCATCGACTATCGTCACCTCGCCGCTGATCGGGTCAATCCCCAGGTTGAGCGCCCTGGCGTTGGTCATGGTCAGCGTGCCCACCTTGTGAAGCGTATTGGTGGTGGTCACTTTGTTGATGGAGCTGATTTGCGGCGTGGAGGTGATGGTCACTTCATCCCCTGGCGCGGCGTTGAGCAGATAGTTAAAGAACGGATCGCCCAGGACCCAGCGCCCGTATGACGTGCCGGGCTCCATCACCGGCGGCTTGACCACCATCGACGTATCGGTATAGCGGGTCGTCGGGGTGTACCCCGTGTTGCCGCAGGACGAGGAACACGCCGTCCCTTTAAAGAACGGAGAGGCGCTGGAACCGGTCACCGAAAAGTCGATGGTCAGCGCGCTGCCTGCCGGACCGCTGTAGCTGTTGTCCGGGATGTAAGTGGCGATACCGTTATTCGTTTTCGCGCTCAGCGTCGGCCACTCACGCGAACCGTGTAAAAACGCGGTCGAGGTGCTGTTCAGACTAAACAGCCCCGCGCTGTTTCCCGTACCGTTATTGTCCGGATTATTAATGGCGAAATAGGGCAGCTCCTGCGCATGGGCCACCGCGCTCATCAGCAGCAAATTAAGAGCGAATATCTTTTTCATCGTCACGTTCCTGCGTTCCTTTTGCTTCCTGCCAGACGAAATCGCCTTTGTCGCAGGAGATGTCCCCGAGCCACAGCGCACCGCGGTTAGACTCAATGTCCAGGCGCACTTCGCAGACGCTGTCGTCCGGCGTGGCGATACTCAGGACAGGGTTGTTCTTATCAACGTCGATCACGAAGCGTCCGTCGTTCTCCGTCCGGGTCAGCCCAACGTGGTTTTTGATCTGCGTGGCGCCAATCGGATTGCCGTTTGCATCCACAAGGCGGCCAAACAGGGTGACGATTTTCTTCACCTGCGGCTTCATCACCACGGTATTGCCCGGATAAACCGTGATATGGCGACGCGCATTCGCGCCAATCTCATAGCTTTCCGTACCGGTTTCACTGTTCATCACTTCCAGGTCATAAGCCTGGTATGCCGGCAGCGACAGCCAGGTTTTATCCCCTTTGATGCGTTCTGCCCGGCCATTAAGCTTCAGGGTCAGCGCTTCATCAGATTTGAGACCGGTACTGACAATCACCCCTGCGCTTTCGGTGCCTTTCCCGGCGGCGATGGCCTCTTTGGACCAGCCCACGCTGCCGTCACTGGTCAGCGTGGAGTTCCAGCCTTTACTCATGCCGCTCTGGACGCTGAGGATGTTGCTGTTCCACGGCGTGTCGAAGTTCACGCTGCCGCCGCCGCTTACGCTGCGATCCTGGCGGCTGTTAAAGGCTTTGGAGACGTTGGCGGTGGCCGATTTCAGGTAATCGCCTTCAAACTGGCGGCTGGCGCTGACGTTCAGCGCCGTGCCGGTATCGCGATTGTGGGAAACGCCAACCGACACGGTATTGCCGAGCGGTATGGCGAAATCGAGCATCACGTAGCGATCTTTCTCTTCGTAATACCCGTCGTATTTGTTGCGCGACATCCCCACCCGCAGGCGCGCCGTACCGTAGCGACCGGCGTATAACCCCTGGGAGTAGTCCAGCTGATAGCGTTTATAACGATAGAGGTCGTCCTCCTGACGCATCAGGCTCAGGTTGCCCGCTGAGGGCAGGCCGAACGACGGCAGGCTAAAGGAGGCGCCCCAGGTGTTGCCCTTGCTCTCATAGATATCGAGGAACTTGCCGCTGGAGAGCTGTTCATGGGAGTACCAGACCGAACCGATCTGCCACGGCAGGCTGAGATTCGCGCCGTAGTTGGCGCGGTACGTTCCGTCGGAGGCGGCCATGGTCTGGGTATTCACCGAGAAATAGCCCGTCAGGTTCAGGGAGGCCCACAGCTCGCTGACGATGTGTTCCCGCATCATGTAGGTGGAGGCGTTCCAGTCGACCATCCCGCTGCGCTTGCTGAACGAGGCCCCCACCAGCGACATGGTGTCTTTATGTTTGGTGTCGTAATCGTAGTAGTAGGTGTTGTCCTGCTCGTTTTTGTGTTTCGCGTATTTTTTATAATTGACGACGGATTTATCGCGGCTATACATCCCGCCCCACATCTGCCAGCGCAGTGTTTCCGACACGTTGCTGGAGAACGGCTTATTCACGGTGTACATGCTACGCGACACGGTGCGGCTTCCGCTCACCACCTCAACTTCGATGCTGTAGATCCCGTAGGGCAGGCTGCTGGTGTCAATTTCATGGTTGCCGACGTCAAAGCGCTGAATCCCGATAAGCTGCCCGTCACGACGAATACGGGCCTCGCCCGCCGTGGGGAAATAGACCACCACAGGCGTCAGAGAGAGCGTGTTATCGCGCTTACGGGAGTTGGCCTGGTTGCCCATGGAAACGCCGTAGACTTCACCGCCGGAAATCCCGCTGACGCTCGCCAGAGACTGCATCGCCCAGCCGTTCAGCATGCCCGCGGCGTAGCGCATCCCCTGATAGTCGCGCTCCCACATAACCGCGTTCATCTGGGTATCGCTGCTGCTCTCGTTGACGTAGCCAGAGCCGTCGATCAGCACATGATCAACGCCCATTGAGATCCAGTTTCTTGCGTTCAGATACCCCGACGACCAGCTGTCACCGTAGCCGCTCTCGGTGTGATACGCCCCGAGGTTGTAGGAGAACGTGCCGCTCAGGTCGTCAGACTCCGGCGCATCAATGTCCACCTCACGCGGGCGAATATTCACCCCGTAGTCGCTCTGCGACAGATTCAGCAACAGGCGCATTTTTTTCTGATCCAGCTCGAACGCGGACCCCGTACTTACCGGAATGCGCATCTGGTCATCAAACTGCTTGTCGTTAATGCTCTGCAATAACGTTCTCATCTCTTTTGACAGACGAATGCCGTTATCAGACTCCTGGACCTGAACGTCCCTCAGCCCCAGCTTCAGATCTTTTGCAAAGAGCGTCACGTCACCGATACGAACATATTCGCTCGCCGTGCCTTCGTGGTTCCCTTGTTGTGCTGAGTGTGGACGCGTATTCACCAGATAGACGGGAATTTTGATCCCCTGCTCCAGCAGTGCATAAAGCGAGTCGGGAAAACGGTAATTAGCGATAACCACGGAGCTTGAGGCTGCATGCGCAAGCGCGGGCAGCGTGCCGGATGCGCAAGCCATCATCACCGGCAACACTAATTTATTTTTCACCATGCATCCTTACTTAACAGGTATGAACTGTTTCAGGTCCCATATTCCGAGATGAAAATGGTTATCCGTAACGTTGATATCCTCGATAGCGCGCGAGGTATCCGGCATCAGGTAGAAGTTTTTGGTACACGGCGTAGTCGGTGATTCCGGATTCGGCTTCAGGCAGGTTCCGGTCGCATTGACGCGAAAAGCGGTGTTCCCTTTATTGGTTATTTTTCCCGCCACATAGACGAAGTCGATCTTCTTATCACGGGGCTGAACCACCAGAATGGTGCTCACCACCGCGCGCGTCATCCCGGTACCGTTTTTTGGTGAACCGCTGTCCACCTCTTCGCTCACCCCTTCATCCGTGAAGGTAATGCGGTAGTAACGCTCTTTGTTATCGGCGTTCCCGTGATAGTAAAATTTGACAATATTGCTGGTACCGGCGGGCATTACCATGCGCGTGGGCGTCAGCAACAGCTCGTCCACTTTCTCCGGATTAATGACTATCCCTTCATCCATTGGGCTGCTGATCCGCTGTGCGCGAACAGAAACAATACGCACGCTGTCTGCTTCGTTTTTTATTTCCTTGGCGGTGGAGTCAGCATCCGCAGGAATAATGGTGGTGACTTTTCCCACATTAATGGCCAGCGCGGAGGAAGAGATAAATAATAAAAATAAGAAGGCGGATTTGAGGTTAAACATGCTATTTCCCTAAACAGGGGCTTGCGCCCCTGGATCGATCAGGCCTTAGCCCCAGGTTGCGCGGAACGCAACAGATACGGTCCCTTCCCACAGGCTGTTGGTCAGGTCTTTGAACTCTTTCGCAGTACCCGCGTTGTCCTGAGCGGAGTCAACGTAGAAGACGAATTTGTCCTGGCCGGTAATTTCGGTATCTGCCGCCGCGCCTGCGCTGGTGGTCAGGTTCCACAGGCCAGAAGAGACGCCGGTGTTAGAAGAAGAATCAACCAGCGTGGTCCATGCGGTTGATTTCGCCCCCACGGTGCCACCGATAGAGCCCAGGTCGTTACCGCCCCAACGCGCACCCACTTTCAGCTTGGTCGCTTCACCGCCCACGCTGAACAGCGTGTTGTTTGAATCGTCGAGGATAGCTTCGAGTTTGAAGCTGGTCGCCGTAGAGTGATCGCCACGGATAGCCACATCAAACAGACCGGTATCGGTGTTGAAAGATTTGGTATTGGCGCTGTAAACGAAGTTCAAAGCACGCGTTGGCGTAACAACCAGGTCGGATTCGCTGTCTTTGGTCGCGGTTGCCTGCCAGGTGGCAGAAGCCGTCGTTTCTGCTGCATTAACTGCGCTCAGGGCAGAAACAGACAACAGGGAGCCCAGAACGATAGCGTTCAGTTTGTTCATTTATTTAGTCCTTCAAAAAAGAATCCACGTGTATAAAAAGGGGAGCCCCTTTTTCGAGGCGGAGTATAGACAGCCGCAAAATAACGAGGCAATACAGAAAAATTCACTCGCCGGAGAATAACAATAAAAATATAAATAAATTTCTCGTATCTTATTGTTACGTATTGAGTAAATCACTCAATTTCCCGAGCAATAGATAAATATCGATTTTTCAATAAAGAGAAATATCAGGACGTCGGAACAGCCACACACATCATTACAGGCAAAACCAGCCCCTTAATTAACCAGGCGTGCGGTTTAACGCGGGTAATATAGAAGAAGTTGATATTATCAAGTAACATTTCGTTTACAACGCCATCCGGCGCCGCATCATCTTCAGATTTATTCAGCTTTTTATCCTTAATATAAAAGATATTGCTTCCGTCGACTTTTTCCACGCTGAGCGTGTAATTTCTGTCAATCAGGTAGCTTTTGCCCTCTTTCTTGAGTACGCCTTTATGAATAACCGTCACAACATCTTTGTTGTTAAACAGGAAAAGCGTGGTTAGCGACATATCGGTTAACTCACCCGTGGAATAGGTTTTCCAGGAAATGGTATCTGACTGGCAGCCAAACCCCTCATCCTGCGTTCTGGTAAAATAGATCCACAACAACGCGATGGCAGACAGCGCCAGTACGATACTGAACAGTACACTCATTTTAGTCCTTGACATATTTTAACTCCCGGTCAGGCTTCTGTAAGAAATGCAGTTCTTATAATCGTCGATACTGTCCTGCTGATAACAGATGGCCAGGAAATAATTTTCTATCTGCGACTTTTTAAACCTGGAATAGTAAGCATCTGCAACCTGGTGTTGACAGTCGATATGTTGACTGGCAATGACCTCTTTTACGTGATTAAAGTAGTGCTGTCGCGGCTGATACATATTCTTATCGATCAGGTATACCGTACACCGGTCTACTTTACCGAGCAGATGCATATCAGAATCTTTCAGGCTCTCGGCATAGGAATCCCTTTGGTGCAACAGTAAAACAGCGGTGCCGATAACGGTAATCAGTAATAACGTGCAAAGAGAAATAAAGAGTCTGTGCAGCGATATTAATTGTTTAGGCGGATCGGCATCTTTCTTATGCGCTAGCGTATCGAATGCTTCAGAGGCAGATTGCTCACTAAGCGTTGAAACAACCGGCGGCCTGACCGTGTGATGTTCAATATGCGCGGCAAGGCTAAATCCCTTGCCACGTATCGTTTTTATCAGTAAAGGATCGCATCCTAAAGTACGAAATGCTTTTCTGATTTCACTTATGGCAACATTCAGACTCACCGAAGAACCAGAGAAACCATGATCCTCCCAGACCTTCTTTATCAGGTCGTCTCTGTCGAGAGTTTTACCATTATTGATGATAAGTTCATAAAGCAGACGACCCGCCTGGTTAGATAACTTAATGGATGACTCTTCCTCTCCATTAATCATGATCATACCGGTGTCGACTTCATAAAGCATTGTAAGATCAATGAGATACTTCATATTATTATTACGCCATTGTTAAAATTATGTGCATTTGCCAGGCAATAATAAGTCTAAAGTTTGTGTGGTCAAGTCGCGTGATATTAATTGAGAGATGAATTCATAAAGCTTCATTAATTAACAATTATTAAATCATTAATAAAAATATTCTAACTAACGCATTTAGGTTAAAACATTAAAAAAAACTAACTCGCAAGATTATAATCTTAAACTTTAGAAGTTGTTGGAATAATGTTTTGTTATGTACTTTTTTAGTGCAACATAATATCGTCAAAGCATTCTCCCGAGTCGCCATGCGTCTAGCCGGTACATCAGGGACATGTGTAGCCGATTAACATTCATTTTAAATAACACAAATCTTCATGGAGTTTATCATGTTCAAATCGATCATGACCGTATCACTGCTGGCCGCCGCTATTGCTTCTACCAGTGCAGTTGCCGCAGACAATTCAGCGGGTGGTATCATTAACTTTACCGGCGCTATTACCGATACAACCTGTACCATTAACGGCGGTAAAAGCGCGGACTTTACCGTTGCGCTTTCCCCTATTTCGGTAAAAGATGCAGGCACCACGGTTGGCCTGATCACTAAGAATAAAAAATCTATTGCGCTGACGTTCTCAGGTTGTTCACCAGCAGCCGGAACAACCGGTACCCCGCTGAAAGTGTATTTCTCCAGCGCGGATAATATTTCCACTGACGGTAAATACCTGCTGAATAACAGCGTGAACGAAAGCGATGCCAGTGTGGCACGTAATGTCGGTTTTGCGTTAGTGGAGCCAGGTTCGTCTACGCCAATTACCCTGAACCAGCCTTACACTACGGATATTATGGGTACAGCGACCGCGCCAGATTCCGAGACGCTGACGCTGGATGTTTATTACTATAAAACGAACGCCGCTGCCGCCACCGTGGGCGAGTTAAGCTCCAACGTAACGTATACCATTTCCTACCTGTAATAATGATTATACAGGCTCTGTTTTCGCAGAGCCTGTATTTAAGGTTGCAATCATGCGCAAGGCAATTTTGCTGGCAGGCTTACTGCTAAGCACCGGTCACTCATGGGCCAATATTGTCATTAATGGCACCCGTGTCCTTTATCCTGAAAATAACAAAGAGGCGATCGTCCAGTTAATGAATACGGGCGATGCGCCCGCTCTGGTGCAATCCTGGATAGATGACGGTGATATTAATTCCACGCCGGAAACAGCCAATGTGCCGTTTCTGCTGTCGCCGCCGGTGATAAAAGTTAACGAACATAATGGCCAACAGCTTCGTATTAAAAAGCTGCCGTCCAGCTTGCCTGCGGATCGCGAATCCGTCTTTTTCCTGAATGTCCTCGACATTCCGCCCAGACCTGAAAATCTGCAAAATCAGAATACCGTTCAGCTGGCGATTAAATCCCGTATCAAACTTTTTTACCGGCCCGCTGCGCTGAAAGGCACGCTGGATGACGCGGTGGCGAAACTGACGCTCGCCGCCGAAGGCGATCGCTTTCGCATTACAAATAACAGTCCGTTCCATATTACGGTCGCCAATATTTCGCTGGGTAAAACGAAATTGCTCCAGGAATCCCCGATGGTTTCCCCATTTGGGCAGCTGACGGTCGCCGCAAAAAATACGGTTAATCGCGGACAGACCTTCCAGCTGATGTATGTGGACGATCTTGGCGCGTATAAAACCCGGACTTTCACCAGTCAGTGATCGGAAAGACTCACCATGAAAATGAAACAAAACAGACTCTGTCTGCTGGCAGTCTGCACGCTTCTGCTTTCGCATAAATCAGGGGCCGTCTCGTTTGATCCCTCCCTGCTTGCTGGCGCATCCGGTGAGTCCGATCTGTCTCGCTTTTCCGAAAACAACGCCATGCCTGCCGGCAGTCAGGAGATGGATATCTACGTAAACGGCAGCTGGAAGGGACGTTATACCGTCATCTACGGCGAGCAGCGTGACGACATCCGCCTTGCCTGGAAAGATGCCCGGTCGCTTGGCATCAACACCACGTCCGTGCCTGCGCCCGCCATTGCGCACGGGCAGGTGCAGCTGCGCGATCTGGTTCAGGGCGGTGAAGTCAAAACCGATACCAGCACCCTGAGTCTGGCGCTTACCGTTCCGCAGGCGGCCGTGCTGCGTACTGAAGAAGGTTACATTGCCCCCCAGTTTTGGGATGAGGGGATCCCGGCGCTGATGCTCTCGTGGAACACGACCTGGTATAACACCCGCGCAAAAGGCGCTGCGAAAGACACAAATGATGATTTTTATGCCGGGCTGGATTCCGGTGCCAACCTGTTCGGCTGGCAGCTTCGCGACAGCAGCGCCTGGCGGAAAACGGCCAGCGGAGAGAGTAGCTGGCAGAATAATACCCGCTACCTGCGCCGTCCCCTGGCCTCGCTGAAATCCAACCTGACGCTGGGTGACTTTTATATTCCTGGCGATCTATTTGATTCCCTGCGCGTGCGCGGCGTGTCGCTGGCGTCGGACATGAAGATGCGCCCAAATTCACAGCAGGGTTTTTCACCGGTGGTTCACGGCGTGGCACGGACGAACGCCCTGGTGAAAGTTATCCAGAATGGCAACGTGATCTATCAGGAGAACGTACCGCCGGGCCAGTTTACCCTCGACAGCATTCAGCCTACCGGCTCCGCGGGCGATTTGCTGGTGGTGGTGCGTGAAGCGGACGGTTCACAGCAGTCCTTCACGGTGCCGTTTTCCGCCGTGCCCGGGATGCTAAAAGAAGGGGTGAGTCAGTACAGCGTGGTGGCGGGTAAAGTGCACCAGAACACGCTCGATGCCGAACCCGCATTCATGCAGGCCACGCTGCGCTACGGGTTTAATAACCTCATCACCGGGTATACCGGGACGATTATTAGCGATAACTACCAGGCCGGGCTTGTCGGTACCGGGTGGAACCTTCCCTTTGGCGCGGTCTCGTTTGATGTCACCCACGCCAAAACCACCCTACAGGATCGCACCAGCAGCGGTCAGAGTTATCGCGTGTCGTACAGCAAATTTATCGATACCACCGCCACCAACTTCACCCTGGCGGCCTATCGCTATTCCACTAAAGGCTATTACAGCTTCAGCGACGCGCTCTATTCGCGCGAAGGGTATCAGCGCCTGAGAGCGCAGTACGACGACTATGAAGATCGGTTTGGCGTTGCGCCCGACATGTCGCTAAGCACCTGGGATGCCCTGCGCGCGGCGCAGCCCAAGAATACCTTTACGCTTAACCTTAATCAGCGCCTGCTCAATAACTGGGGCACGGTATTTGTCTCCGGCACACAGCGCGATTACTGGAACTCACAGCAAACCACGCGCGAATACCAGATGGGCTATTCCAACGCCATCGGCCGCGCCAGCTATACCCTGTCGGCCAGCCGGGTACGGAACAGGGACAGTGAAGAAGAGACGCGCCTTTACCTCTCCCTCAGCCTGCCGTTCTCGCTGTTTGATAATAATGCCTGGATCACCTCCAGCCTGACGGCCAGCGATTCGCATTACGAGCAGAGCAATATCAGCATGAGCGGGAACGCGCTGGCGTCGAACCGCCTGAGCTACACCCTCTCCGGCAGTAATGCGCGGGGGGGTAAAAATGCGGCAAGCGTTAACGCCGCGTACCGTTCGAACTTCGCGACACTCGGTGGCTCTTACAGCGAATCTTCCGACTACCGCCAGACCGGGCTCAGCGGACGGGGAAGCCTGGTGGCCTACCCGTGGCACGTTCTCGCCTCAAACGAAACCGGCACAACCATGACTATCGTCGATGCGCCAAAAGCGGAGGGACTGATGGTGAACGGCGATGAAAGCATTATGACGAACCGCGATGGCGTGGCGCTGGTGCCTTACGCCACCCCGTATCGCAAAAACGCCATTACGTTATCGCAAACGGAAAACAGCGCTGGCGCGGAGGTGATCGGCAACATGGCTAACGTGGCCCCTTACGACGGGGCGGTGAGCTACATCCGCTTCGAAACCGACAAACGCCAGTCATGGGTACTTCATGCGACGCGTGCCGACGGCAAACCGCTGCCCTTTGGTACCGAAGTGCTTGATGAACACGGTGAATCTGTCGGGTATGTCGGCCAGGCCAGCGTACTGTATATCCGCGCTGAACAGCCGCCACGCGCGCTCAACGTGCATCTCCGCGGCGGGAAGTGCGAAATCTCCGCCCCAGCCTGGGGGCTGAACAGCCCCTCATCGGTTTGCCATTAATTACGGATTATCAAAATGTTACGATCATTCATATTCCTGCTCCTCTCCAGTATTAGTGGGATGAGCTATGCCACCTGCTCCGGCAGCAGCATCGTTTATGGCACACCGATTACCATTGATTTATCGGATAAGCTGAGCCCGGCCACGCCCACATGGACCGGCAGCTTCAGCACCCAGTACAGCGGCTCATTCAACTGTACGACAGGTAACAGTGAATTTTCTTACACGCCGATCCTCTCGACCGACAGCAAATACGCGACCATCCTCGGGTTCAGCAATAACAAGTATATGGTGCGGGCGGAGATCACCAATCCCCCGGCCAATAAAACCCTGACTGCCAGCGGTAGCCATACGGCGTCTGAGCTGAACACACCGTTTACGGTTCGCTTCACCCTCGTTAACCAGAGCGGCACTACCCTGACGGGGGATACGGCGAACATGAGCGACGTTCTGTTCGTCAGCGACATGAGTGGGTTATCCTTCTGGGAAATCATCACCTGGCCAATCAATCAGGTCATCAAGATAGCGCAGTGGTTATTCAGCGGGTTCAAGTGGCCTTACGACAACCGCGATATGTTTGGTCAGCCGATGATCATCAAATACGCGCCAAAACTGACTACCTGTTCCTTTGATAATGCGGGGCTGACCGTAGCGCTGCCGACGCTCGGCATTCCCCAGCTCAGTGCATCCTCACAGCCGGGGCTGACGCCTTTTTCACTGAACATGAGCTGTCAGAACGTCGGGGTTAACGGCAATTCCGATCGGGCAATTGAGATGTTTCTGTCCAGCACGCAGCTGCTCTCAACCGACAGCTCGGTGCTGATCGACAGCGGCAGTAGCGCGGCGCAGGGCGTGGGGCTACGCCTGATAAAACGTGACGCCCCGCAAACGCCGGTGACCTTCTCTACCTCAACCACCAGCCGTGGCAACGCCACGATGATTTTCAGCGTGGCGGCTGGCGCGGCGCTGGACGAACATTTCACCCTTCCGATGGCGGCGTACTATTACGTGTGGGCGCCCGCCCAGGTGAGCCAGGGTAAGATCAATACATCGGCTACGCTGAATATTATCTATCCCTGATGTGAGCTATTTCTCCATCTTTCCAACCGCTTGCACATACTTAATCAGTTCGCTGTGGTTGGAAAGATTCAGCTTTTTCATCGCATTGTGCTTCTGCGTCGCAATGGTACTGACCGAACGGTTTCGATGACGGGCAATCTCCGTCGTTGAAAATCCTTCCACGATAAGATGGAGCACCTCCCACTCTCTGGCCGAGAGGATGGAGCGCGCCCGGGAACCGGACCGCATTACCCGCCTGAGCCACGAAGAGATCGACGGTGTTTGCCCGTCTGCCATGAGCAACGCGGGTAATTCCTTTTTCAGTTCAGTCAATTCATCCTGCTGACTGATGGTTAATTCAAATTTCATCTCCAGAACTTTTTTTAACAGCCCGTAAGGCAGCTCGGGCACCAACAGAACACGCCTGACGTGATGGGTTTTACATAAAGATGTAAAACGGCTGCTGACCTCCGCACTCCACTCTTTATGATTAAGCAGATAATTAAATTCAGTGAAGAAAACATCCACGTTATTATCCGCCACCGCCGCCAGCGCCTGTTCAGTGGAATCGACCTGAGTAATGTTCAGTACGTAATCGGGTAAAAGATCATGGAGCGCCCGGAATATTATCTCTTTAAATATATTTATTTTGTAAAACACCATTACCTTTACGATACGTTCAGTATTATTCATGTCTTTTCTAAATTCTCGTGACCGGAGGAAAATGATAATAGTTTATGTACTCATCACTCACAACCTCTTCACGCCAGGATTTTATCCTTCTCAGGCTTAAAAATCTGAACAAGGACATTAAATTTATAGAAAAAATTCTATTTTATTCTGCACGCCGTTTCCTCTTGCAGATAAAGCCTTGTCGATAACCCTGCCGCGATCACAATTTTTCTTTCAGGAATAGCAGTAAGCCACTGAAAAAACGGTGGATAAACCCCATCAATCAACCTTCTGATGCTTATTAATCGCCCATTCACAGAATAAAAATCTGGCATGAATATTATTAGAAGATTAAAACAATTGCATATACCATTAAAACCATTTTTCAATTTTATCTTTCTCTAATAATTGGCATCAGCTTTACTCGACGGTTTGTATTGGCTTACATTGATGCCATCGCATCGCGTTATTTAAAAAGTGCTCGCCATTCTTTTAATAAGAGAGTGCGAACCGCCATTTTCTCTTATATGGACTGTTTACTCAGCGAAAGGAGAATGCCAATGCAAAATAAAAAAACAATTCACGTTGCCGTTGTTGACAGCTGCGAATTCACGATGATTGGCCTGCAATCGCTCGGAAAGCGTGAGCCTGATGAAAAACACGACGTTATTTTCCATGGGTTTACCCATATCGAAGAACTTGCTATGAGTGAACAACTCTTTGATATCATCATTTATGATCCGTTGAATACGCGTCATTTCCGGGTGACGACGAATGACGACATTCTCTGTATTAAACAGAAACAAGTGACGGCGAAGATCTATATCTATTCGTTATCCGCTGGCTATTTGAAATTCAAACATGTTGATGGGGTAATCAGCAAAAGAGTCTCCCTGGGGGATATCAAAGCGCTGTGGCAAATACTGATGAGCCAGACGCCGCAAGAGTCTGGTCGTTACAACGTAGGCATGACTACCCGCTTACGCACCCCGGCGAGGCTGTCCAGCGAGGAGGCCAGCGTATTGCGCGGCTATTCCTGTAATCTCAAAACCAAGCAAATCGCCCGTCAGCTGGGGTGTAACGTCAGGCTGGTTTACTTTTATAAAAACAACGCCATGAACAAGCTTAAGGCCGTGCGTGGCCCCTCGTTTTACCAGAGCATTCGCTGGATCCTGAATTAAGAATTTGACCGTGTGTCGTTTGCCTTTTGTTCCCGTGTCCGCGGGAACCTTTTTTCATTTCCTGAAGGCTGTTCCATGTATACCGTTCTTCCCTCTCCCCTGTTGCAACGTATCTCAGGGCTGCGATTCCAGCCGCTTGTCGATCTTCATTCGGGCCAGATGTTCGCGCATGAAGTTCTCGTGGAGATCCATAACGTCAATCTGGAGATATTGTTTGCTTCTCTGCCTTCGCGCAGCGCGCTGCAAATCTTCTTCTGGCAGGCCAACACCCTGTTACAGATACCCGCCCGGGACGCTTACTGGCTAAACCTTCCGGCAGAGCACCTTCTCGACGAACGCGCTATCCGGTTGTTGCTGGCGTTACGCCATCAGCAGCGGTTAACGATTGAAATTCAGGATCCTCTCACCATCACACGGCTGAGTAAGGCTGAGCAACATCGTCTTCATGCCACGCTTGTTCGGTTAAAAGAGGCGGGATGGCAAATCTGGCTGGACGATTTAACCCGGGAGTTGGCTGAGGCGTTCGCGCGGCTTGCGCTGCCGCTGGATGGGGTAAAAATTGACCGCTCAGCGCTGCGCGAGCGCGCGCCGCTTGCCCCGTTTGTGCAGGAGGTCAGGGCAGGTATCGCGCAATCAATTCTTATCGAAGGCATCGAGAATTCGCGGGATCTGGCGCGCGCCCGCGCGTCTGGCGCACAGTCTGGCCAGGGTTTTCTGTGGCCCGAAAGCCGCACCGATGCCCGCGTAACGCTGTGAGGGCCAGCTTACCGTGGCCTACCAGCCCGGCACCGCACCGCCGTTAAAAAGGGTCTCTGCCGCTTTCGCCACTTCCGGCGACTGATAGGACTGGATAAATTCCTTCACGTTTTCGGCGTCTTTGTTGTCTTCACGCGTGACCACTATATTCACGTAAGGCGAGTTTTTGTCCTCAATAAAGACGCTGTCATGTACCGGAGACAGCCCCGTTTGCTGAAGATAGGTGGTACTGATGATGGCCACATCCACTTTCGGATCGTCCAGCACGCGCGGCAGCTGCGCACCTTCCAGCTCCATAATCTGTAAGTTTTTCGGGTTCGCGGTAATATCCAGCGCCGTCGGCAGCAGGCCCACATCCGGTTTAAGGGTAATCAGCTTCTCTTTTTGCAGCAGCAACAGCGCGCGGCCGAGGTTGGTGGGATCGTTTGGAATCGCAATGGTTGCGCCATCCTTCAGCTCAGACACCGATTTAATCTTTCGGGAGTAACCCGCCATCGGGAAGACGAAGGTATTGGCCACGGCGACCAGCGTGTAATTGTGCGCCTTGTTGTCTTGTGCAAGGAACGGGCGATGCTGGAAGACGTTGGCGTCCAGTTCGCCCTGGTTGGTGGCATCGTTAGGTAGCAGCGAGCCACTAAAGCCCACCAGCTCAACATCCAGACCGTATTTCTCTTTTGCCACCTTTTTGGCGACTTCCGCCACGTCCTGCTCAGCGCCATTAATCACGCCGACTTTAATGTGTTTGGCATCATTGCCGCCTTGATCACAGCCCGCGAGCAGCAGGCCAGTCAGGAGAAGCGCACCCAATCGAAGTTTCACGAGACAGTTCCTTTTGATAGACGTTTTGAAGACTATATCGACAACGAGACGGCAGGCTAAAAAACGAAAAGGAATCAGTAAGACGGTTAAGTTATATGCGGCCTGTTGCCGGGTGGCGCTGCGCTTACCCGGCCTACGTAACGGGGGAAGTGTAGGCCCGGTAAGCGTAGCGCCACCGGGCGATGGGCATCAGGCTACGGTAGTCCAGGCGCAAGCAGAACCGCTTCCCTCACGCCTGCCGACGCAGCGGCGCTTCGCGCAAAAACCACGACAGCACAAACGCCAGCACCATAATCCCCGCCGCCAGCATAAACACCGCATGGATAGCCGAGCCGAACGCATCCAGATAGTCCAGACGCAGGGCATCAGGCAGATGGTGAATGGCAACGGGATTTAGTTCGCGCGGCAGTTCCGCCCCTTCCGGCAGCCTGTCGATCAGCCCTGATTGCAGAATATGGGTGAACACCGCGCCAAACAGCGCAACGCCAATCGCCCCGCCAATGGAACGGAACAGCGTCACCCCAGAGGTCGCTACGCCGTATTGATCGGCTGACACGCTGTTCTGCACCGCCAGCACCAGCACCTGCATCACCAGTCCCAGCCCCATGCCCAGCACGCCGGTAAACAGGTACAGCTGCCAGGTTGGGGAGGTGATTGAAATGCGCGTCAGTAACGCCATCCCCACCACGCCGAGCAGCGTGCCGAGGATCGGGAACAGACGGTATTTCCCGGTGCGGCTGATGATGCGCCCGCTGATGATGGAGGTGAGCAACAGCCCGCCCATCAGGGGGATCAGCTGCAAACCGGCCTGCGTCGGCGTGGCGTCTTTTACCACCTGTAAATAGAGCGGCAGGAAAGTGACGGAGCCAAACAGCGACATGCCGATAATAAAACCGATCAGGCTACAGAGCAGAAAGCTGCGGTCGCGGAAGAGCGACAGCGGGATAATCGGCTCCCACGCCAGCCGCTCTTCGTAAATAAACCCGGCGATCCCCGTCAGGCCGAAGGCCAGAATGCACCACAGCTGCGGGTCGTTCCATTGGCGGATCGTACCGCCCTCGGTGGTAAACAGAATGATGCACAGCAGCGCCATGCTGAGGTAAATCGCCCCCAGGTAATCAATCTCATGCTTGCTGCGCCGCGCGCTGCCGTGGAATACCGCGCCAATCACCAGCAGCGCAAACAGCCCCAGCGGCAGGTTGATGTAGAAAATCCAGCGCCAGGATGCATGCTGAACGATAAACCCGCCGATCAGCGGGCCTATCACCGTCGCCAGGCCAAACACGCCGCCAAACAGACCCTGATAGCGACCCCGATCGGCAGGCGGGATCACGTCCGCCACGGCGGCCATGCTGATCACCATCAGGCCGCCGCCCCCCAGCCCTTGCAGGGCGCGCATCAGCACCAGCTGGGTCATGTTCTGCGCCAGGCCACACAGCGCAGAGCCCACCAGGAAAAGCACTATTGCGATTTGCAGGACGATTTTACGGCCAAACAGATCGCCGAATTTGCCATACAGCGGCACCACGATGGTCGAACTGAGGATATAAGCTGTCACCACCCAGGAGAGCTTATCCAGCCCGCCCAGCTCACCGACGATGGTCGGCAGCGCGGTGGAGACAATGGTCTGATCCAGCGCCGAGAGCAGCATCACCAGCAGGAGCGCGCTGAACAGCAGCTTAATCGACGGCGCCTTTTTCGCAGGTTGAGTCATTACGTCAGACTCCATAAGAGATCGCTTGAAATTAATTAATCGAATAATTAATATTCAGGTAAGTTATGGATAAGATCAAGAGACAGCGTGACCGTGCCAGCACTAAAAGACAATTCTGAACCCCGCCGTCCCGGACGTCCGCGCGGCGGCAAGCGCGTTACCGCCAGCCGCGAACAGCTGCTGGACATCGCCCTGAACCTCTTCTCCCGCCAGGGGATCGCCAATACGTCGTTGAACGCTATTGCCCGCGAAGCCGGCGTGACGCCCGCCATGCTGCACTACTACTTCAACTCCAGAGAACAGTTGCTGGATGCGATGATTGAGGAGCGCTTCCTGCCGTTACGCGAGCGGATCGGGGCGATTTTCGCCGACAACCGGGATTCGCCGGTGGATGCCCTGACGGAAATGGTCAGGGTGCTGGCCGAACTGGCGGAAAAGTATCGCTGGTTTGCCCCGCTGTGGATGCAGGAGGTGATCGGCGAGATGCCGGTACTGCGTACGCATTTGCAGGAGCGCTTTGGCGATGAGAAATATCACACCACGCTGGCAACCATCAAAGGCTGGCAGCAGGAAGGAAAGCTGAATCCGGCGCTGGCCCCCGAACTGCTGTTCACGACGCTGCTGAGCCTGGTGCTGGTGCCGTTCTCTCGCATGCGCAATGACGAGAGGCTTAATGCTCTCTCGCCGGAGATCGTTGTGCGCCACGTGTTAGCCGTGATCGGCAACGGGATCGGTGGTTAAAGATCCCTGGTCAGATAGTGTCTCTGCATTCCCTGATAAGGGTAATCCTGTAAGGACATCTGCACCTGATAACCCTGTTTTTCATAGAACGGACGCGCCTGGAAGCTGACCGTATCCACCAGCGCGTGACGGCACCCTTTGCGACGGGCCTCCTCTTCAGCCGTTTTGATCAGCTGGCTGCCGACGCCCGTTCCCCGCACCCTGTCGCTGACCCACAGAAAGTCGATATTCAGCCAGTCGCCTTTACGTACGCCGATTAACCCGCCCAGCATGACGCCGTTGTCGTCTCGCACATATACGCCAATATCGCCACTAAACGTCGCCAGATCTAAATACTGCGCGTTATAGGCTCTTAGCCCCGTTAATAATTCTTCTTTTTCTTCAGCCGTGACTTTATCTGTAATGCTCAGATGCATAAATCTCTCCTTATTTTCAGCGCAATCTGAATATCTCACAGCTTAACCTTCATAAAAACTCCTTATTTCCTCCATTGTTTAAACAAGGAAATATTCATTCAATATGTAAATAAAAAAAACCTTTCCAATAGGCTCCGAAAACGTATAATGAGAACGATCATTCTCACTTTTTACGGTAGCCGACGATGAGCACAAAGCTGGAAGAACGACAAAAACTACGGCAGGACGAAATCATCACCGCCGCGCGCCGCTGCTTTCGCGCCAGTGGATTTCACGCTGCCAGCATGTCGCAGATCGCCAGCGAAGCCAGGCTCAGCGTCGGACAAATCTATCGCTATTTCAGTAACAAAGACGCGATCATTGAAGAGATGATCCGGCGCATTATCGACTCACGTATTGAGGAGATGCAGGGCAAAACCCTGGTTGAAGGGATGCCGCAGGCGCTTGCCTGGCGCCAGACGCTTAACGAAGATGATGACGCGCTAATGCTCGAAATGTCCGCAGAGGCCACACGTAATCCGCTGGTGGCAAACATGCTGATCGAAGCCGAAGCCCGCATGTTCGCCAACGCCTGTGAGCACCTGAAAAAGCAGTTCCCCCACCTGAGCGATGAGCATATTCGCTGCTGCGTGGAGATTACCGCCGTGATGATCGAAGGCACGATTTACCGTCGACTCACGCCTTTAAAAGTACCGTCAGAACAATTAGAGCCCATATACCAGAATATTTTAAATATGCTTTTCTCTGCGAAGTAATCGCATGTGAATAATTAGCGGAAATAAGTAATTTCCCTTTTTTCATTTCTGGCTCTGCCAGAGATGCGGGATCGCTGTGCTTTTAATTAGCCCTCCTCCCTGTTAAGCGATTAACAGGGCAGGCTTCGTTCACCCTGGAAAAAGATTATGAAAACCATAACAACCTCCATCGCAGCATTACTCCTCCTGACAGGGTGCGATAATGCGCAAACATCTGCTCCCCAGCGTCCTCTTCCGGAAGTGGGGATTGTCACACTCATGAGCCAGCCGGTGTCCGTGGTCAGCGAGCTGACCGGCCGCACCGCCGCCGCGATGAGCGCCGAAGTGCGCCCTCAGGTGGGCGGCATTATTAAGAAACGGCTCTTCACCGAAGGCGATACGGTCAAGGCCGGGCAGGCGCTGTATCAGATCGATCCTTCCAGCTACCGCGCCGCTTATGATGAAGCTGCCGCCGCACTAAAACAGGCGCAGGCGCTGGTGCAGGCCGACTGCCAGAAAGCCCGGCGCTATGCGCAGCTGGTGAAGGACGACGGCGTATCACGTCAGGATGCGGAAGACGCGAAGTCCACCTGCGCGCAGGACAAGGCCAGCGTCGAGTCAAAGAAAGCCGCGCTGGAAAGTGCCCGCATTAACCTCAACTGGACCACCGTCACCGCGCCGATTGCCGGACGTATCGGCATCTCCTCTGTGACCCCCGGCGCGCTGGTGACCGCCCAGCAGGATACCGCGCTGGCCACTATTCGCGGGCTGGACAGTATGTACGTCGATTTAACCCGTTCCAGCGCCGATCTGCTGCGATTACGCAAGCAAACCCTCGCCAGCAACAGCGATACGCTGAACGTGTCGTTGATCCTCGAAGACGGCAGCAGCTACAGCGAAAAAGGCCATCTGGCGTTAACCGAAGTGGCGGTGGATGAGTCTACCGGCTCAGTCACCCTGCGCGCCGTCTTCCCGAACCCGCAGCATCAGCTTCTGCCGGGCATGTTCGTCCGCGCCCGAGTGGATGAAGGCATCATGAATGACGCGATCCTCGCGCCGCAGCAGGGCATCACTCGCGACGCCAAAGGTACCGCCACCGCGCTGGTGGTGAACGCCAGCAACAAGGTCGAGCAGCGTCAGCTGGAGACGGGCGACACCTACGGCGATAAATGGCTGGTGCTGAATGGCCTGAAGGCGGGCGATAAGCTGATTGTGGAAGGCACCGACAAAGTCACCGCCGGGCAGGAAGTGAAAGCTGAAGAGATGAAAACCAACGGAGGAAACGCCTGATGTTTTCCCGTTTCTTCGTGCGTCGCCCGGTCTTTGCCTGGGTTATCGCCATTCTCATCATGCTCGCCGGGATACTGGCGATCCGCACGCTGCCCGTTGCGCAGTACCCGGACGTTGCCCCGCCGTCGATCAAAATATCCGCCACCTACACCGGCGCCTCCGCACAAACGCTGGAGAACAGCGTGACGCAGGTGATCGAGCAGCAGCTCACCGGGCTGGATAACCTGCTCTACTTCACCTCCACCAGCAGCTCGGACGGTTCGGTGAGCATCAACGTCACGTTTGAACAGGGAACCGATCCGGACACCGCTCAGGTACAGGTGCAGAACAAAGTCCAGCAGGCGGAATCACGCCTGCCGACCGAGGTGCAGCAGTCCGGGATCACCGTCGAAAAATCCCAGAGCAACTTCCTGCTGATCATGGGCGTATATGATAAAACCGACACCGCCAGCAGCTCGGATATCGCCGACTGGCTGGTGAGTAATATGCAGGATCCGCTGGCGCGCGTGGATGGCGTCGGCAGCCTGCAGGTGTTCGGTGCAGAATACGCGATGCGCATCTGGCTCGACCCGGCGAAGCTGGCGTCGTACTCGCTGATGCCCTCCGACGTGCAGAGCGCGATTGAAGCGCAGAACGTGCAGGTCTCCGCCGGTAAAATCGGCGCGCTGCCCTCGTCGAACGCCCAACAGCTGACCGCCACCGTTCGCGCTCAGTCGCGTCTGCAAACGGTCGATGAGTTCAAAAAAATCATCGTCAAGAGCCAGTCCAACGGTGCGGTGGTGCGCATCAGCGACGTCGCGCGCGTGGAGATGGGCAGCGAAGATTACACCGCCACCGCGAAGCTGAACGGCCACCCGGCGGCGGGTATGGCGGTGATGCTCTCGCCGGGCGCCAACGCGCTTAACACCGCCACGGCGGTAAAAGACAAGATCGCCGAGTTCAAAAAGTCGATGCCGGAAGGCTACGACGTGGCCTACCCGAAAGACAGCACCGAGTTCATCAAGATCTCCGTTGAGGACGTGATTCAGACCCTGTTCGAAGCCATTATCCTCGTGGTGGTGGTGATGTACCTGTTTCTGCAAAACATCCGCGCGACGCTGATCCCGGCGCTGGCGGTGCCGGTGGTGCTGCTGGGCACCTTCGGCGTACTGGCGCTGTTCGGTTACTCCATCAACACCCTGACGCTGTTTGCCATGGTGCTGGCGATAGGACTTTTGGTGGATGACGCCATCGTGGTGGTGGAAAACGTCGAGCGTATTATGCGAGACGAAGGGCTGCCCGCCCGGGAAGCGACCGAAAAATCGATGGGCGAAATTTCCGGCGCGCTGATCGCCATTGCGCTGGTGCTCTCTGCGGTATTCCTGCCGATGGCCTTCTTCGGCGGCTCTACCGGGGTCATTTACCGTCAGTTCTCGGTCACCATTATTTCAGCGATGTTCCTCTCCGTGGTGGTGGCGCTGACCCTGACGCCCGCGCTGTGCGGCTCGATCCTGAATCACACCGCTCCGCACAAAAAGGGCTTCTTCGGCGCGTTTAACCGCTTCTACAGTAAGACCGAGCACGGCTATCAGAATAAGGTTCTGCGCGCCCTGCGCCGTTCCGGCGGCATGCTGGTGATCTTCGCCCTGCTCTGCGGCGCGATGGGGTTCGCCATGCTGAAACTGCCGGGCAGCTTCCTGCCAACCGAAGACCAGGGTGAAATCATGGTGCAGTACACCCTCCCTGCCGGTGCAACCGCGGTGCGTACCGCAGAGGTAAGCCGCCAGGTACGCGAGTGGTTCCTCACCAAAGAGAAAGCCAATACCGACGTGATCTTTACCGTCGAAGGTTTCAGCTTCAGCGGCAGCGGCCAGAACGCCGGGATGGCGTTCGTCTCCCTGAAAAACTGGTCAGAGCGTAAAGGCGAGGAAAACACCGCGCAGGCCATTGCCCTGCGCGCCACGCAGGAGCTGAGCGCCATCCGCGATGCCACCATCTTTGCGATGACACCGCCGGCAGTGGACGGTCTGGGCCAGAGCAACGGCTTTACCTTTGAGCTGATGGCGAGCGGCGGCACCGACCGCGACGCGCTGCTGAAACTGCGTAACCAGCTGATTGGCGAAGCGAATCAGGACAGCTCGCTGCACGCCGTGCGCGCCAACGATCTGCCGCAGATGCCGCAGCTTCAGGTGGATATCGATAACAACAAAGCCGTGTCGCTGGGGCTCTCCCTGAGCGACGTCACCGACACCCTGTCCAGCGCCTGGGGCGGCACCTACGTGAACGACTTCATTGACCGTGGCCGCGTGAAAAAGGTCTACATCCAGGGCGACAGCGACTATCGCGCGGTACCGTCGGATCTCAACAAATGGTATGTGCGCGGCAGCGACAGCACTATGACCCCATTCTCCGCCTTCGCCACCACCCGCTGGGAGTATGGCCCGGAAAGCCTGGTGCGCTACAACGGCTCGGCGGCGTATGAAATTCAGGGCGAGAACGCCAGCGGCGCCAGCTCCGGTACGGCGATGAGCAAAATGGAGCAGTTGGCGAATAACCTGCCGTCCGGCAGCACCTGGGCGTGGAGCGGTTTGTCGTTGCAGGAAAAACTGGCGAGCGGTCAGGCGATGAGCCTTTATGCCCTCTCCATCCTCGTGGTGTTCCTGTGCCTGGCGGCACTGTATGAGAGCTGGTCGGTGCCCATTTCGGTGATCCTCGTGATCCCGCTTGGGGTGCTGGGCGCGGCCATTGCCGCCTCCCTGCGCGGCCTGAGCAACGATGTCTATTTCCAGGTGGCGCTGCTGACCACCATCGGTCTGTCGTCGAAGAACGCCATTCTGATTGTCGAGTTTGCCGAAGCCAAAGTGGCCGAAGGCTACTCCCTGACGCGCGCCGCCCTGCGGGCCGCCCAGACGCGTCTGCGTCCGATCATCATGACCTCGCTGGCGTTTATCGCAGGCGTGACGCCGCTGGCGATTGCCACCGGCGCGGGGGCCAACAGCCGCGTGGCGATCGGCACCGGCATTATCGGCGGGACGCTGGCCGCGACGCTGCTGGCGATCTTCTTCGTTCCTTTATTCTTTGTACTGGTGAAACGTCTGTTCTCCGGTAAGCACGCAAACCGGAGGTCATAATGTTTCGTGTAACTGTTTTAGCGTTAGCACTGCTGAGCGCAGGCTGTGTGTCATTAGATCCCACGTATCAGCGCCCGGACGCACCCGTTCCGGCCACACTGCCCGGCGCGCACGGCGAAGCCAGCGCCGTGGTGAGCCAGTGGCAGCAGGTGATGAATGATGCGCGGCTGAAAAGCGTGGTGACGATGGCGCTCAACAGCAACCGCGACGTGCAAAAAGCGATTGCGGATATCGACGCCGCCCGTGCCCAGTATGGCGAAACGCGCTCGTCCCTGTTCCCGACGGTGGACGCGGAACTGAGCCACACCCGCAGCCGCACGCTGGCGAGCGGCGTCGCGACGAGCGACGAAGCCAACGGCACGGTCTCCAGCTTCGAACTGGATCTATTTGGCCGCAACCAGAGCCTGTCGCGCGCCGCGCGTGAAACCTGGCTTGCCAGCGAGTTCACCGCGCAGAACACGCGCCTGACGATGGTCAGCGAGCTGACCACGGCCTGGGTGACGCTGGCGGCGGATAACAGCAATCTGGCGCTGGCGAAATCCACCCTGGAGAGCGCCGCGAACTCGCTCAAAATCGTTAAACGTCAGCAGGAAGTAGGTGTGGCAGCGGCCACGGACGTCAGTGAAGCGATGGCGGTTTACCAGCAGGCGCGCGCCAGCGTGGCGAGCTACCAGACGCTGGTGATGCAGGACAAAAACGCCCTTAACCTGCTGGCGGGCGATACGGTGCCCGCGAACCTGCTGCCCGGCACGCTGGAGAGCCTGAGCGATAACGCCATCACGCTGATCCCGGCGGGCGTCAGCTCCAGCGCGCTGCTGCGTCGCCCGGACATTCAGGAGGCGGAACATAACCTGCTGAGCGCTAACGCCAACATCGGCGCGGCACGCGCCAACTTCTTCCCGACCATTTCACTGACCGCCAGCGCGGGCGTCGGCAGCGATTCGCTGTCATCCCTGTTCAGCCACGGCATGAAGGTCTGGTCGTTCGCGCCGTCCATCACCCTGCCGCTGTTTAGCGGGGGCAACAATATGGCGCAGCTGCGCTATGCGGAAGCGGAGAAAAAAGGGTTAATTGCGACCTATGAGAAGACCATCCAGAGCGCGTTTAAGGACGTGGCCGACGCGCTGGCGCGGCGCGAAACGTTGAGCGAACAGCTTGATGCCCAGCGTGAATACGTGGCGGCGGAGCAAAAAACGCTGGATGTGGCGACGCGCAGTTACAAGGCTGGCGCGGGCGATTATCTGACGGTGCTCACCGCGCAGCGATCGCTGTGGTCAGCACAGGAATCACTGATTGCCTTGCAGCAAACCGACCTGGAAAACCGCATCACGCTGTGGCAATCGCTGGGTGGAGGGGTTCAGTAACGGCCTGAGAGGGCGATTCTCATACCAGGTGAAAAGTAAATTCATACTTTCGGCTGGAATCGCCTGCCTGAATGTAACGATACATTTCAGAGAAAGCCTGTGACTTTACCGGAGGTCTCAATGAAATCTGCACACCTGGTTTGCCTGCTCGTTTGCCTGATTTTCGCTGCGTTTGTTCACGCGCTGGAGAAGAGCGCTCCGGAGAAAGAGGCCCAGATAAAACAGCAGGTCCTGAAAGATGTGAAGAAAACCTGTACCCCGCAGAAAAAGCAGAGCGATAAGGCCTGGCAGGCGATGATTTTGTCGTCTGAGGCCAATCGGCTGCTGATCAAAAATGCCATCACCGCCGTGAAGCGTGACAACCTGGACGCCTACTGGGATGCAGTAAGTCAGGTGGATTGTATGGAAGATTACTGAGGGTTGAGCGCCGGGTGGCGGCTGCGCCTTACCCGGCCTACATCACATGTTTAACGCTTCCGCACATCCGGAATAATCAAATCCCCGCGCAGCACGTACGACCCCAGCATCTGCGTTTTCGCCGTCAGCCAGCTCACGATGCGCGCCGCCATGGCGTCCATGGAATACTCAATGGCCGGGATCACCGGAATACCCGGAAGATGCAGCGAACCGCCGAGGCTGAAGACCATGATGTCTTCCGGTACCGATTTATTAAACGCCTGTAACTGCGGGATCACCCGCTGGGCTTCCTGCTCGTCTGCCACCAGCAGCGCGTTGAAGTTCAGCGTGGACGCGTTGTTGAGTAATTCCTGAAGCGCAACGGACGATGAAGTCGCGTCCATAAACACGAGGTTGCGATTAAAGGGCAGGAAGTTTTTCTCCAGCGCATGTTTGTAACCCAGCAGCACCTGATCGGCAAAGCCGCTGCCGTGCGGGTGGATCAGTGCTATCTGGCGACGCCCCTGGCTGGTGAGATAGTTGCAGGCCGTTTCAGCCGCGAACGCGTGATCGAACTGAATGCTGTTGGCGTTATCGGCTTCCATACAGTCGACCAGAATGACGTTGTCCATGTCCACGTCTAGCGGGAAACGCGCGCCAATCACCAGAATGTCATCACATAAGCCGCAGGAGAGTTCTTCAAGGGCGTTCATCACTTCTGTTTTCGTGTGTGCGAAACGCAGCAGCAGATGTTTTTGATGCTGGCTGAGGTGTTTTTCCAGCGCGTACAGGTAACCGGTGGTCTGGTTAATGTTCTCCTGCGCGCAAATCACCCCAATGCAGCCCGTCGACTGGCTGAGCAGCGACTGGGCGATCACGTTCGGACGATAGTTCAGCTCATCCACCGCTCTCAGAACAGCCTGTCGGCTGGCTTCTTTAACGCCACGCGACCCGCTCAACACCCGTGATACCGTGGCTTTGGACACCCCGGCCAGACGCGATACATCGTTGATTGTAGACATCTCTCTCCCCTGTCAGACGCAACTGGCGTCTGTAATTTCCATCACCGCTACGGCTCACATTATAGCCAGGACGGAGTATATCCGTTTCCGTTTTCCATGGAAACCGATTTTCCGTTTCCACTCAATTTGATGTCAAAACAGCCAAATTATGTGACCCACATCCGGTTAATTAGCGTCATAAGTAGTGGATATTGATGGTTGTCACACTTCTGTCTTTTATGAATGGAAACCGGTTTCCGTATCATGTCCAATCATCATCGCAATAACTTTTTACATTTTGAGGATGGTCGTCGATGTTCAAGATTATGCTGTGCTGCTCTGCCGGGATGTCCACCAGCCTGCTGGTCAGCAAAATGATCGATGTAGCAAAAGAACGGGGCTTGCCCGTGAAGATAGATGCGTATGGCGTATCCGAATTTGATACGCAGTTTCCGCACTATCAGGTGGTGCTTCTCGGACCGCAAGTGAAATACATGTTAAAGACACTCTCAGACAAGGCAGCGACGCAAGGCATACCGGTGCAGCCCATCGACATGATGGATTACGGCATGCAGCGTGGCGATAAAGTACTGGACTATGCTCTGTCGCTCATCGAAGCGGCACACTAAAAGGTGTTCACATGAGTTCGTTATATCAATCCATGGTCGCGGTGATTGAACAGTCAATTACGCCGCTGGCCGCGAAGCTCGGTCAGCAAAAGTATGTGATTGCCATCCGCGACGGCTTTACCGCCGCGCTGCCGTTTATGATCATCGGCTCGTTTATGCTGGTGTTTATCTTCCCGCCGTTTTCGGCGGATACCACCAACAGCTTCGCCCGCGGCTGGCTGGATTTCTCCGAGACCTACCGCGAACAGCTGATGCTGCCCTTTAACCTCAGCATGGGCGTGATGACCTTCTTCATCTCGGTGGGGATTGGGGCGAGCCTGGGACGTCAGTTTAACCTCGATCCGGTGATGTCCGGTCTGCTGGCCTTTATGGCCTTCCTGCTGGTCGCCGCGCCGTATGCCGACGGCAAAATTTCGACGCAGTATCTGTCGGGTCAGGGCATCTTCACTGCGCTTATCACCGCGATCTACTCCACCCGTGTGTACGCGTGGCTGAAGCAGAACAACGTCACCATCCGCCTGCCGAAAGAGGTGCCGACCGGCGTGGCGCGTTCGTTTGAGATCCTGATCCCGGTGATGGTGGTGATTGGTACCCTGCATCCGCTGAACCTGTTCATTGAAGCGCAGACCGGGATGATCATCCCGCAGGCGATTATGCACCTGCTGGAGCCGCTGGTGTCCGCGTCTGACTCGCTGCCCGCGATTCTGCTCTCCGTTCTGCTGTGCCAGATCTTCTGGTTTGCCGGTATCCACGGGTCGCTGATTGTCACCGGCATCATGAACCCGTTCTGGATGGCGAACCTCTCTGCAAACCAGGCGGCGCTGGCGGCGGGCGCGGCGCTGCCGCACGTTTATCTGCAAGGTTTCTGGGATCACTACCTGCTGATTGGCGGCGTAGGCTCGACCCTGCCGCTGGCGTTCCTGCTGCTGCGCAGCCGCGCCACTCACCTGCGCACCATCGGCAAAATGGGCGTTGTGCCAAGCTTCTTTAACATCAACGAACCGATTCTGTTCGGCGCGCCGATCATCATGAACCCGATGCTGTTTATCCCGTTCGTGTTTGTTCCGCTGGTCAATGCCTGCCTGGCGTACGGCGCAACCAAACTCGGCTGGCTGGCCCAGGTGGTTTCGTTAACCCCGTGGACCACGCCCGCGCCGATTGGCGCCTCGTGGGCGGCGAACTGGGCGCTGAGCCCGGTGGTGATGTGCCTGGTCTGCATGGTGATGTCGGCGCTGATGTACCTGCCGTTCCTGCGCGCCTATGAGCGTACGCTCATCAAAAATGAAGAGCAGAAAGCCCAGGCAACCGTCGGCTCCGCTGAAACAGTTAGCAATTAAGTCAAAGAGGAAGGGTCATGAAATACGCATTTCCCGATAACTTCTGGTGGGGCAGCGCAAGCTCCGCTCTCCAGACGGAAGGGACACGAGAGGGTGAAACCACGTGGGACTACTGGTTTGCCCGCGAGCCGAACCGTTTTCACAACGGCGTGGGACCGCAGCACACCTCCACGTTTTATCAGCACTGGAAAACGGACATTCAGCTGTTGAAGCAGCTGAACCACAACAGCTTTCGCACCTCGATTAGCTGGGCGCGCCTGATCCCCGACGGTATCGGTGAAGTGAACCCGGACGCGGTCGATTTTTATAATCAGGTCATTGATGAGCTGAATGAACAGGGCATCACGCCGTTTATCACCCTGTTCCATTTCGACATGCCGATGGCGATGCAGGAGATAGGCGGCTGGGAAAACCGTGACGTAGTGGACGCCTACGCCCGCTATGCGCAGATCTGCTTCGAGCTGTTTGGCGACCGCGTGCTGCACTGGTTTACCTTCAACGAGCCGATCGTGCCGGTGGAAGGCGGTTATCTGTACGATTTCCATTACCCGAACGTGGTGGATTTTCGTCGGGCGGCGACCGTGGCGTATCACACGGTGCTGGCCCATGCGAAGGCCGTTCAGGCTTACCGCGCCGGGCATTACGCGGGGGAGATCGGCATCGTGCTGAACCTGACGCCGTCATACCCGCGTTCGCAGAACCCGGCGGACGTGAAGGCGGCGCATATCGCGGATCTGATGTTTAACCGCAGCTTCCTCGACCCGGTGCTGCGCGGGGAGTATCCGGCCGACCTGGTGGCATTGCTGAAATCTTACGATCAGCTACCCGCCTGCAAGCCGGAAGACGGTTTCCTGATTGCGGAAGGGAAAATCGACCTGCTCGGCGTTAACTACTATCAACCGCGCCGCGTGAAGTGTCGCGACAGCGCGGTGAACCCGCAGGCGCCGTTTATGCCGGAGTGGTTCTTTGATAGCTACGAGATGCCGGGCCGCAAGATGAATCCGTACCGCGGCTGGGAAATTTACGAGCCGGGTATTTACGATATTCTGGTTAACCTGCGCGACAATTACGGCAACCCCCGCTGTTTTATTTCTGAAAACGGGATGGGTGTCGAAAACGAGCAGCGCTTTATTGAAAACGGTCAGATAAACGATCGGTACCGCATCGAATTTATTTCTGAGCATTTAGCGTGGCTGCATAAAGGTATTAGCGAAGGCTGCAATTGCCTTGGCTACCATATGTGGACGTTTATTGATAACTGGTCGTGGTGCAATGCCTATAAAAACCGCTACGGTTTTATTCAGCTCGATTTGGAGACGCAGCAGCGCACCATTAAAAAAAGCGGAGAGTGGTTTGCCGCTACCGCCTTAAATAATTGCTTTGATAAAGAGTAAAAATGATGATCGCATTAGAAGAAGCCGTAATGGAAATTATCGTCAACGCCGGTCAGTCCCGCAGCCTGTGCTTCGAAGCGCTGCATGCGGCGCGCCAGGGCAACCTTGACGAAGCCAAAAGCCTGCTGCGTGAAGCCGATGGCTACGCGCGCCAGGCACACAAGATGCAGACCAAACTGATCGAGCAGGACGCGGGCGAAGCCCGCCAGCCGATGACCTTAATTATGGTGCACGCGCAGGATCATTTAATGAATTCGCTATTAGCGCGTGAATTATCTGAAGAGATTATTCATTTATATCAGAGATAGTCTATGGCGAAATAAATTAATGTAATACCTCTGTACCTAAAACTAGAAATCCACTTGTTCTGATGATAGCGACATATTCTGTCAGATCGGAGCGGGATGGTTATTGTCTGAATAAAATTAAACTATATTGAGATAACCATGAATACGATTAAAAAACTTCCATTAACCATGGCGGTTATCGCCGCGCTTTGTCCAATTTCCGTGCTCGCGCAAGAATTTACGCAGGAGCAAATTGACGCCATTGTGGCGAAAGCGGTGGATAAAGCCCTGGCCGAGCGTCAGGCGAAAATGGATGCGGCGGTCGCGAAAAAAGCGGACGTCATCACCGAGCCGCAGAGCGCAGCGCAATCCCCGGACATGGCGATTCCGTTTGGCATCAAATTTACCGGCTACGCCCGCTACGGCGCGCACTTCCAGGCCGCTGACCAGAAGTATGTGGCGGTGGACGGCTCCTACAACGGCGCGTCCGCGATTGGTCGTCTGGGTAACGAAGGCAACGGCGGGGAATTCCAGCTCTCCAAGGCCTTCAAGGGTGATAACGGCGCCATCTGGGACATCAACGTGATGATCGACCACTGGGGCGACGAAGTTAACCTCAAAAAAGCTTACGCCGGGGTGACCAACATTATGGCCTCCAACCCGAACGCCTACTTCTGGGCCGGTCGTGACTTCCACCAGCGTCCGCAGCAGGGCATCAACGATTACTTCTGGATGAACCACGATGGCCAGGGCGCCGGGGTGAAGAACTTCGACATCGGCGGCATGCAGTTCGACGTGGCTGCCGTGGCGGCGGTGGAATCCTGTAGCCCGGAAGTGATGGAAGATGAAGCCAACCCGTCGCGCATCACCTGTACCGGCGGCTCCGGCACGGGTGACAAGGGCAACTACGCTGCCACCTCAAAAATCCACGGCATGAAGCTCGGCCCGATCGACCTGGAGCTGTACGCCAACTACGGTTTTGACTCCAAAGCCGTTGAGAGCGACGAGCGTCTGAACGCCTGGCAGGGCGGCGTGGTGCTGAGCCACACCAACGATAGCGGCGTGAACAAGGTGATCGCCCGCTACTCCGATAATTCGGACAACAGCGTGTTCAACAAAACCGAAGATCTGACCACGGTCTACGCCAGCTTCGAAGGGCTGTATAAATTCACCCAGGCCACGCAGGTGGAGTACATCCTCGCCTTCCACGACTATGACAACAGCCGTGATGACACCGACAACCGTAAGAACTACAACGCCATCGTGCGCCCGATGCACTGGTGGAACGACGTTCACTCCACCTGGCTGGAAGCGGGCTGGCAGCACGTAGATTACGACAACGGCGGCGACAACAAGGGCTGGAAGCTGACCCTGTCGCAGAACATGTCTATCGCCATGGGGCCGGAGTTCCGTCCGATGCTGCGCTTCTACGTGACCGGCGGCAAAGTGGACAACGAACGCACCGCGCGCGTGAACAACACCAAAGATGAGACGCTGGACGACTTCAACGTCGGCGCGATGTGGGAGGCGTGGTTCTAAGGTCAACAACATGCCGGGTGGCGCTACGCTTACCCGGCCTACGGTTTTCCCCCTCTCCCCGTGGGAGAGGGCCGGGGTGAGGGCATCAGGCCGCACACAACCATGCTATGCTGTTGGCCAATTAACGACAACATAACAGGGGAGAACATGGGTTCCACACGCAAAGGGATGCTCAACGTCCTGATCGCCGCCGTTTTATGGGGCAGTTCCGGGGTTTGCGCGCAGTACATCATGGAGAAAAGCCACATTTCTTCACCTTACCTGACCATGGTTCGCCTGCTGTTTACCGGCGTGATCCTGCTGACGCTCTCCTTCGTTCACGGCGACAAGATTTTCTCGGTCATCAAAAACCGCAAGGACGCCCTCAGCCTGCTGTTTTTCTCACTGGTTGGCGCGCTCACCGTGCAGCTCACCTTCCTGCTGACGATTGAAAAATCCAACGCCGCTACGGCCACCGTGCTTCAGTTCCTGTCGCCAACCATCATCGTGGCGTGGTTCGCCCTGGCGCGGAAGAAGCGTCCCGGCATGTTTGTCCTGTCGGCGATTTTGACATCGCTTGTGGGTACCTTCCTGCTGGTGACCCACGGCGACCCGACGTCGCTCTCCATCTCGCCTGCCGCACTGTTCTTCGGTATCGCCTCGGCGTTTGCTGCGGCGTTTTACACCACCTATCCATCAACGCTTATCGCCCGCTACGGCACGCTGCCGATTGTCGGCTGGAGTATGTTGATTGCGGGACTAATGCTGACGCCGTTCTACGCCGGACGCGGCACCACCTTCGCCATTGACGGCGGCCTGCTGCTGGCGTTTTTCTACCTGGTGGTGATTGGCACCGCGCTGACGTTCAGCCTGTATCTGAAGGGCGCGCAGATGATCGGCGGGCCGAAGGCAAGCATTTTGAGCTGCGCCGAACCCCTGAGCAGCGCGCTGCTGTCGGTGGTTTTGCTGGGGGTGGCATTCACCCTGCCGGACTGGCTGGGAACGCTGCTGATTGTGTCGTCGGTGGTGTTGATTTCGATGGATTCACGCAGAAGGGTTAAGGCATCGGCGTAAGCGAATGTCCCCTCACCCCGGCCCTCTACCCAAAGGGGCGAGGGTGAAAAGACAGCACCGAGCAGTCCCCTCTCCCCTATGGGGAGAGGGTTAGGGTGAGGGGGAAAATTGACTACTTCGCCTTAACCTTCCCCGCCACCAGCAGCGCGGTCAGCAGCATCAGCGTACCGGAGATCACCAGCGGTGACGTCAGCCCCAGATGGTCGAGCGCTACGCCGCCCACCGCCGCGCCGCAGGTGTTCGCCAGCTGGATCACCGCCACCTGAATCGACCCGGCTTTTTCCGCCTGATCGGCAAGCGAGCGGGTGATCCACGTCGACCAGCCCACCGGCACCAGCGCAAAGGCAAAGCCCCAGACAATCGCAATCGCCGATGCGACCCACTTGTCGCTGCCCCACAGCACCAGCACCGCGGCACTGATCGCCAGCACCAGCGGCGCACCCGCCAGCGCCACCTTCAGGGAGCGCTTCAGGAACTGAGACGACAGTGAGGTGCCGACGAAGCTGGCGATACCGAAGCTCAGCAGCACCAGCGTCAGGCCATCCACGTCAAAGCCCGCCATGGTCATATACACCGGGCGAATATAGGTAAAGAAGGCAAACTGCCCGGCAAAGGCCATGAAGATGGCGGTCATCCCCGCCAGCACGCCCGGACGCTTGAGCAGCGCGAACATGTTCTGTTTGTGGTGCGCCGCTTCACCCGGCAGAGACGGTAGCGCTTTCCACACCCAGATAATGCACAGCACGCCCATCACTGCCGCCGCGTTAAAGACGTTACGCCAGCCGATAATCCCACCAAGGAAGCTGCCCAGCGGCGCGGCAATCACCAGCGCAATAGAGACCGCGCCGAAGATAACGGACAGCGCTTTTGGCACGGTGCGCGCGGGCACCAGGCGCATGGTCAGCGAGGCCGACATCGCCCAGAAGCCGCCTAACCCCAGCCCCAGGCAGGCGCGACCCAGCAGCAGCAGGGTGAAGCTTTCAGCGAAAGAGACCAGCAGGCAGGAGAGCGTCAGCAGCACGCTGAACAGGATGACCACTTTACGACGGTCAATGGTGCCAATCGCCTGGGTGATAAACAGGCTGGCGAACATCGCCACAAAGGCGGTGACGGTAACGGACTGCCCCGCCACGCCTTCGGAAATGCCCAGATCCTGCGCCATCGGCGTCAGCAGGCTGACCGGCAGAAACTCAACGGTGATCAGGCAGGCGACGCAGAACGCCACGGAGAAAACCGCCGACCAGTTGGGGCGAGACACCTCTTTGGCCTGCGGCGGAGTCGTGGGCTGGATATATTCTGTCATGGCATCACCTGAGATAAAAACGTGCGGAAAAGTCGCGCAGTTTATCATCAAAAGTGTGACGGATTTAACGATTTGACAACTTTTGTGGTTTTAGAGGGGATCAGTGCAGATAAAACACACCTTCTTCCGGCAGAAATAGCTGGTTATAGCGCAGCTGGAAGGCGTTCAGCTCCTGCGGATCGGGCTCCATTTCGCGCATAAAGCCAAGTGCCAGTCGAATTTGCGCATCGGTAATGGGTGCGGCAAGGCGGGCTTTGCGCAGCATGCGGTGCCAGGTATGCAGGTTTTCTTCGCTGCCGTCGACAATGCAGACCTGCCAGATGAGCAGCACCTGCGCCGCATTTTGCAGATGTGCCTCGTCGGGGCGCTCAAGGTAGCGGATAAACTCATTGCCCGGCGTTTTACCGAACTGATCGATCATCGACTCGACTGGCATCGGGGTGATGCCCAGCCGCTCGCTTAAACGTTTGATGGCGCAGCGGGAGTCTGAGGTCAGGACACGAAATCCAACCACAAATACCACGGCAAGCGTTGCCAGCATTATCCAGACCATGCGTTCTCCTTAGACTAGCCGCCCATCATAGCGGGAAACGCAGCGCGTCAACAGCGGGAACGGCCAGAATAGTGAACCGAAAAAAGCTGGATAATTGCGATGAAAGCAATCCCGCGCAGGCGTGGCTGCGCGGGCTGTTGCTGGAGACCCGTCAGCGCGCCTGAAGCCCTTTCAGCAGCGCGTCGTGGAAACGTTCAGGATCCTGCATCTGCGGCGCGTGGCCCATGTCGTTAAACTCGACCAGCGTCGCGTGCGGAATGCGCTTCGCCGTCTCTTTGCCCAGCACCGCGTAATTGCCGAGCGTCTTGCGGATCTCCGGTGGGGCGAGATCTTTCCCGATGGCAGTGTTGTCCTTCGTGCCGATCATCAATAATACCGGCATCTTCAGCTCGCTAAATTCATAGACAACCGGCTGGGTATAAATCATGTCGTAGAGCAGCGCCGAGTTCCACGCCACGCGCGCTTTACCCGGCCCGTTGTTCAGCCCGGCGAGCATGGTGACCCAGCGCTCGTACTCCGGCTTCCACTCCCCGGCGTAGTAGGTGTTTTTCTCGTACTGACGAATACCGTCGGCGCTGACTTTCAGCTCGCGCTGGTACCACTGGTCGACCGTAATATGCGGCACGCCGCGCGCTTTCCAGTCTTCCAGACCAATCGGGTTCACCATCACCAGCTGCTCCACCTGCTGCGGCCACATCAACGCATAGCGGGTTGCCAGCATGCCGCCGGTCGAATGTCCTATAACCGTCACGCGCTCGACGCCCAGCGTTTTCAGCAGCGCGTGGGTGTTATCCGCCAGCTGCTGGAAGGTGTACTGGTAATGTTCCGGCTTGGTGGATTTACAAAAACCAATCTGGTCAGGGGCGATCACGCGATAACCACCGGCCGACAGCGCGCGGATAGTGCCGTCCCAGGTGCCAGCGCAGAAGTTTTTGCCGTGCATCAGCACCACGGTGCGGCCGTTGGGTTTTTCCGGTTTCACGTCCAGGTAAGCCATATCCAGAGGCTGGTTCTGCGAGGTAAAGGTAAAGTGTTTTACCGGCCAGCCGTAGTCAAAACCTTCCAGCTTCTCGCCGTAGGTGGGGGCATCCGCGGCCATTGCGGGGGACGCCAGCGCCATCAGCAGCGCCAGGCAGGACAATCGTCGGGTTAACATGCAAGCTCTCCGTTAGCAAAAGGGCTAAGGCTGCACGAAAGGCGGCAGCAAAAACACTGTAGAGCATAGAGAGGAGCGAGTGTGTAAAGCGGAGTAAAGGTAGGCCGTGCAAAATAAAAAAGCCCGGCATCACACACCGGGCAAAGAAGTTACCTGCACACTCAGGCTACTTTTAATTTCTGCGCACGATTCTCACGGCGGATCTTACGCTCTTCCAGCACCGCAACCATCGCCATCAGGACGATACAGCCAATCGCGGCGGCATCCAGCGCGGCGAAGGTGCCCGCCCAGCCGGTAAGGCCGAAAATCGGCGTGCCGTCGGCGATCATCCCCAGACCCAGCTTGGCGAAGCTGTCGCCGATCAGGTAGGCGAAGGTGCCCTTAATCCCATCGGCGGCGCCGATCGCTTTTTTCGGGACGAAGCCCACTGCCGCCACACCGATCAGTAATTGCGGACCAAACACCAGGAAGCCGAGCGCGAACAGGGACGCCAGGTAAATGTACTGGTTGCTGGCGTGCTGGTAAACGCCAAGGGTGGCGATAATCAGCGCCAGCGCGACGCAGGCCACCAGCGCGCGGCGGCCATTGGCGAGGTCGGAGAGCCATCCCCACAGCAGCGTGCCGACCAGCGCGCCCACTTCAAACAGGGTGAAGCCCTGAATCGCCACTTCTTTAGAAAGCTTCAGCTCCTGGAAGGCATACACGGTGGACCACTGGTCGATACCAATGCGCACCACGTACAGGAAGATGTTCGAGAAACAGAGCAGCCAAATCACTTTGTTTTTCAGCACGTACTCAACAAAGATCTGCCATTTGGACATCTCGTTTTCTTCGGTCTCTTTGTCCTCTTCGCTGATCTCTTCCCCGAACAGCTCTTCGGCTTTGCCGAGGCCGTACGATTCCGGGGAATCGCTGCCGTAGCGCAGGCCGATAAAGCCAACAATCAGGGCAATAATCGACGGGAAGATAAACATGCCGATGACGTGACCGTCGAACAGGTAGTTCGCGCCGAACAGCGCCACGCCTGCCGCACCCGCTCCGCCGAGGTTGTGGGAGATGTTCCACATGCCGAGGTACGACCCCCGCTTGCGGCGCGGCGTCCATTTGGTGATGGTGGAGTAGCTGCACGACCCGCCGGTGCTCTGGAAGAAACCGCTCAGGGCGTAAAAGGCGATCATCAGGAACAGGCTGACGGAGCCCGCGCCCATGCTGGCGCTGAAGCCGAGCATACAGATGGCAGAGAGGATCAGCATAAACGGCAGGAACTGCTTGGTGTTTTTGCCGTCCGCATAGTAGGAAACAACGGTTTTCCCCACGCCATAGGTGATGGAGAAGCCCAGGCCAATCATCCCCAACTGCGTCATGCTCAGCCCGTAGGTGGAGATCATGTCGTTCTGCGCGATGTTAAAGTTTTTGCGGATCAGGTACATAGTCAGGTAGCCGATGAAGACCACCAGATAGGACTGCATGAACGGTTTGAACCACATTTTGCGCCGCACGTCGAGCGGCAGATCCAGGGTCGGCTTGCGCACCTGATTTAAGAAGGCCAGCATGACTGAGTTACTCCTAAGCTGATTTTTGCAGCATTGTAAAAACCAGCCAGGAGAGATGCCTGAGACAGCGTCCAGGTGAAACCGGGAAAATTTCTTAGTTTTACGCGACTCGACAGCAAAAGGTGAGGCGCGTCACGCTTCGCGCGGTGCCTGCGCGTGCAAAAACGGCAGCAACAGCAGGGCGGAGATGCCCGCCGCGATGGCGATCACCGCGAAGAACCCGCTCCAGTGCCAGATGTCGATCACCCGCGCCAGCGGCCAGCCGGAGAGCGATGCGCCGAGGTAGGCAAACAGCCCGACAAAGCCCGTCGCCGCGCCTGCCGCCTCTTTGTGGGAGCACTCTGCCGCCGCCATGCCGATCAGCATCTGCGGGCCAAAGACGAAAAAACCGATGGTGAAGAAGCACGCCGCCTGCATCACGTAGCTGGCGAACGGCATCAGCCACAGCGAGCCGACGGAGAGCAAAATTCCGGCGGCGAAAATCAGGTTCATCGGCCCGCGGTTGCCGTTGAAAAGCTTGTCCGAGCCCCAGCCCGCCACCAGCGCGCCGATAAACCCGCCCAGTTCAAACATGGTCACCGCCGAGTTGGCGGTCACCAGATCCACACCGAGCGTCTCGGACATGTACAGGTTGCCCCAGTCGTTGATGGCCGCACGCACCACGTAGACCAGCACGTAGCAGAGCGACAGCAGCCAAATGTAGGGGTTTTTCAGCACGTATTTGGTGAGGATCTGCTGGCGGGACAGCCCGGCCCCCTCCTGCTGCTGGGCGATCTCCATCTCGTCGTGCCGCCAGTCGCCCACCGGTGGAAGGCCGACGGTTTGCGGCCTGTCGCGCAGGCGCCAGCAGAGGAACAGCCCGGCGACAATCGCGAGGCTACCGGCAATCATCATCCCCGCACGCCAGCCGTAGTGCAGCGCGGCAGCCCCCACCACCATCGGGATCAGCGCCCCGCCGACGTTATGCGCGGTATTCCATATCGCCCACCAGCCGCCGCGCTCGTTGCGTGAGTACCAGGCGGTCAGCAGGCGGGCGCAGACCGGCGCGCCCCAGCCCTGGAAGAAGGCGTTCAGCGCCCACAGCAGGGCGAAGGCCCAGAGCGAGGTGGAGAAGCCAAACAGGATGTTCACCACGCCGGTGGCGATCAGCCCAACGCCCATGAAATAGCGCGCATTGGAGCGGTCGCTGACGATGCCGGAGAAGAACTTCGACAGACCGTAGGTGATGTAAAACAGCGTCGCCAGCAGGCCGATATCGGTGCGCGCCATCACGCCGCTGGCGAGGATCTCCGGCGCGGCGGCGTTGAAGCTTTTGCGGGTGAAGTAGAACAGCGCGTAGCCGAGCCAGATAGTGACCAGGATATGACGTCGCCAGTAGCGATAGCGGGCGTCGATTTCCGCTTTGTTGCCTAGCGGGGCGGCGCTGGCCGGGGTTTTAAACATGGTGCGTCCTTAACGGCAAACTGACGCTGACGCGCGTCCCGTGGGTGCAGGAGATCGTCAGCGTGCCGCCCAGCGCCTTCACGCGCTCGCGCATCCCCGCCAGGCCAAAGCCCTGCTGGCCGGAGCCCGGCGGCAGGCCGCAGCCGTCGTCTTCAATCACCAGCATCAGGCGCTCGTCCTGCTGCCAGCCCTGGATCGTGACCGCGCTGGCACTGGCGTGTTTGACGATGTTGTTCAGCCCCTCCTGACAGACGCGGAACAGCGTCACGCGCTGACCTTCGCTCAGGGTAGCTTCATTGATGCGCCAGTCGAGATGGCTGACTATCCCGCGGCTTTCCAGCTCCATCTCGCGCATCAGGGAGCGTATCGCCTGCTCGAGGGAGAGATCGTCAAGCTGGCGCGGGCGCAGCCGCCCTAACAGGCGGCGAACAGAGTCATAGACACCCAGCGAAAGCTGTTCGATATGCGCCCCGCCCTGCTTCACGCCCGCGTTTTCTGCCGCCAGGCGCTGGACAATGCCCGCCTGGGTGCGGATGGCAGTGATGGTCTGGCCGATGTCATCGTGCAGCTCGCGGGCAACCTCCTGGCGCACGCTCTCTTCCGTCTCCAGCAGACGCTCCGCCAGACGGCGATTGCGCGCCAGCTCGGCTTGCAGAGACTGGTTCAGCTCGCGCAGGCGCTGGATGCCCGCCCCCAGCAGCAGCCCGGTCAGGCTCTGGGCCAGCAGGGAAAGCAGCAGATCTACCGGATGATCGTGCCAGGTCTGGCTGGCGATCAGCGCGATGGCGTTCATTAGGGTCGCGATCAGCGCCCCCTGCCAGCCGTAGTGCCAGGCGAGGGCGATGATCGGCAGCGCCAGACAAAACGGCGTAAAGCGTGATAATTCAGCGGGGAGACCAAGCTGGAGCCACAGGCTCACCACAAACAGCAGCAGATACCAGATCAGGTGCCGGGCGCGCCAGTTCACCGGCTGGGAGACCAGCGCCGGGCCGAGCGGCTGCCAGACGGTGCTGGTAAGGTAATGCCAGAAAACCAGGCAGGTCGGGGCCAGCGTCAGGCCGCCGGTGAGGGTCAGCAGCAGGGCGTTGAGCACCTCCTTTTCGCCCACCCACGGCAGGGACTGCAACAGCGCGGCGGCAATCAGCGCCGCCCCCTGACGCAGCAGCGTGCGCCAGTCGCGCTGGTGACGGTAGCGGGAAATCAGGGCGACCGGGATAAGCGTGAGCAGGCTTCCGGTCATCAATAAAGGCAGATGCGCCAGCGCCACTTCCTGCGCCAGCCAGATCAGCATCAGCCACTCTGCACCGAGCAAAACGGGCCAGTATCCGCGCGGGCACTGAAGCATCAGTCCCAGACGCAGGCCAAAGGGGAACAGCAGCACCGCCAGCTCCGGGCGTTCCACCAGATGCAGGCTGATGCTCCACAGGCAGAACCATGCGGCGGAGAAGATAAAAAAGCTGGCGACGACGGCGATCAGCCGTGAAAAAACGGGACTCATTGCCAGCTGTCAAACATACGGCGCGCCAGCTCGACATCGTTACTGACGTTGAGTTTTTCCATCAGGTTGGCGCGATGAACATGCACGGTTTTCGGGGACAGATCCAGCTCCGCGGCAATCTCTTTCACCGACATGCCCTGGGCAAGTTTCTCTGCCACCTGACGCTCGCGTCTGGTGAGCGGATCCTGCCGTCCCGCCGCCAGCTTGATGGCGATATCCGGCGTCAGGTAGCAGCCGCCGGTGGAGACGGTGCGCACGGCGGCAATCAGCTCGTCGGGGCTACAGCGTTTAGAGAGGAAGCCGCGCGCGCCCGCGTTGAGCGCCTGCTCGACCAGCGCCGGGCTGTCGTGGACGGAGAGCATAATGGTCGCCATCCCTTTCGGCAGCTGGCTTAACAGCTCCAGCCCGGAGAGATCCGGCATTGAGATGTCGCAGATACAGACCTGCACCCCGCGTCCCGGCAGGCCCGCCAGCGCCTCGCGACCGGAGCCAAACTCGGCCACGACCTGAAAATCCGGTTCGAGGTTTAAAAGCTGGGCAAAGCCGGAGCGGACGATAAGGTGGTCGTCGATAAGGGCGATGGTGGTCATGGTTTGATCCTGATGCGTGAACACGCCGGATGGCGGCGTAAACGCCTTATCCGGCCTACGTGTAACGTCCTTGCAGGCTGGATAGGCGCAGCGCCATCCGGCAAAAGCCTTTTACCTTAAGTGATTTACTCGAAAAACACCGCAATTTTGTTAAACATGGTGGGATCGGACTGGTTGCGTGCCACTTTGGTGACATCTTCCAGCTTGTCGATCTGCGCCATCATCTGCTCCAGACGCTGGTCGTCGTTCACCAGTAGCCAGATGCGGCTGTGCTCGCTGCCCTGAATCGGCAGGCACAGAATGCCTTCCACGTTAAACGCACGTCGGGCAAACAGCCCGCAGACGTGGGTCATGACGCCAGGGTGGTTGCGGACGGTGAGTTCCAGAATGACATTATCACATTGTTTCTGCATGGCTTATTCCCCCACCATCTCAGTATTGGCCGCACCCGGCGGCACCATCGGATACACTTTTTGTTCAGGGTCGATACGCACGTGGATCAGCGCCGGGCCAGGGCGAGAAATCGCATCCTGCAACGCCGCGTGGGCATCTTCTTCGGCGTTCAGATCGCAGGTGTGCAGGCCAAAACCAGCGGCAATCTGCATGAAGTTGATCATCCCCGGATAGGTCGCCGCAAACACGCCCTGCTTATAGAACAGGCTCTGCTGCTGGTGTACCAGGCCCAGCGCCTCGTTGTTCATCAGAATGATTTTGACGTCTAACTGGTTTTCGGCTGCCGTCGCCATCTCCTGAATGTTCATCATCAGGCTGCCGTCACCGGAGAAGCAGATCACCTTACGGTCCGGGTTGGCGAGCGCCGCGCCAACCGCTGCTGGCAGGCCGAAGCCCATGGTGCCAAGGCCGCCGGAGGTCAGCCACTGGCGCGGGCGGTTAAGCGGATACGCCTGGGCGGTCCACATCTGATGCTGGCCGACGTCGGTAGTGATAATCGCGCTGTCATCCACGCAGGCCGCAACGGCGTTGATAAGACCATAGTGGCTCAGCGGGTCGCCCTCGGTTGGGATAGCGCCCGGGAACTCGCGTTGCAGATCGGCTACCAGCTGGCGCCAGTCGGCGCGGTCGTTTGCCTCCGTCTGTGGGATCAGCTGTGCCAGCACCTCGGTCACGTCGCCCTGAATCGCCACGTGCGGCTGCTTGATTTTACCCAGCTCGGCGCGGTCGATATCCACGTGAATGATTTTGGCGTTCGGGCAGAACTCCTCGGTTTTGCCAATCGCACGGTCATCAAAACGCGCCCCCATAACAATCAGCAAATCCGCCTCTTGCAGGATGTAGTTGGTGCTGCGCGCGCCGTGCATGCCCAGCATCCCTAAAGACAATGGGTGCGCTTTTGGCAGCATGCCGAGCGCCATCAGGGTCATGGTGGTAGGCAGGCTGGATTTTTCAGCGAACTGACGGATTTCATCCGCGGCGTTGATCGCCCCGCCGCCCAGATAGAGCACCGGGCGTTTCGCCGCGTTAATCATGGCGGCGGCATCGCGCACGCTCTCAGCGTTGAATTCCGGCGCCGGGGCACGCTCGCCCGGCTCCGGCAGCACGTCGATCTCAATTTCTGCGGTCTGGACATCCTTAGGAATGTCTATCCACACCGGACCCGGGCGGCCAGACTGGGCAATGCGGAACGCATCGCTGATAACCTGAGGAAGCTCTGCGATGTCGCGAACTAAATAGTTATGTTTGGTGATGGGGATAGAGATGCCGTAGGTATCCACTTCCTGGAACGCATCGGTACCGATCATCGAGGACGGCACCTGGCCGGTAATGCAGATCAGCGGAATGGAGTCGAGACGCGCGTCGGCGATGGCGGTGACCAGGTTGGTTGCGCCCGGGCCGCTGCAGGCCATACAGACCGCCGGTTTACCCTGGGTACGCGCCATGCCCTGAGCGATAAAGCCTGCCCCCTGCTCGTGGCGCGCCAGCACATGGCGGATCTGCGTGCTTTGGCTCAACGCATCGTACAGCGGCAGCACCGTGCCGCCGGGGATGCCCGCAACCGTGGTGATGCCCTGTCGCTCCAGCAGATGAACAATCAGCTGCGCGCCGGTAAAACGCGTTTTTGTGGATGTTGTGCCCGAACTTGCCATGCTCCAGTCCTTTTCTTCTGAGCCAGCTTTACGCGTCGTAGTTCAGGTTGCAGATGCGTTGGCTGCGTTCCCTCACCCCAGTCACGTACCTATGTACGCTCCTGGGGATTCGCTCACTTGCCGCCTTCCTGCAACCCGAACTACTTAGCGTATCCGGGAGGGGTCCTAAACGAAAAACCCCGCCCGGTTTGCGCCGGCGGGGTTTTGGATTCGTGTGTTGATCCAGTCCCTACGGCGCATTGCCGACGACCACCACCACACGCACGACGACCACTGCGGCAGGTTGCGCAGTTTTTAGTAGGGTCGAGGTGAAGATGGATGAAGTCATTGGGGACCTGTGTTTGGAATCATTGATAGAATTTATACAAACACAGGTTTTCGGATGTGACAATGGAAATATTTTCAACTGCGCAAAAATGCGTCAGGGATCACGTTTCGTTTGTTGGGTGATGACACTCAATAAAGGGTTTTTACTCACTCAATAAATAGCGCAGGTGATACCCCAAATCTGACCGCCAGCTTTTTAATATGGTTCAGAGTAAGCTGTCTCTGACCATTCAGAACCCGTGAAACCATCGATTTACTACCAATTTCATCCTTAAAATCCGATATCGTCAGATTGTATTGATCCATCAAGGTTCTCAAAACTGCAATTCCGACGGGAACGGACTCCATCTCCTTGCGTAATGCGACTATCTCTGGCCGATTAGCTTCGTAATGGCTAATTCTGGCGCAAACAATATCCAGCAAGGGGCTATTGGGCTCGTTCATAAGGAGATACTCAACCAGCTCAAGCGCATCCTTATAATCTTTCTCGCTCGGCTGTTCACCCAGTAAAGGAACGGCCGCAACAAGGGCGTGCGTAGCTTTCATTGCATCAGCGACGATCATCATTTCTTCCCCTTAGTGCGATGTTTCTCCGTAAAACGGTCATATTCCTTATGAGTAAAAACATGGCGCACATAAAACTTTTGGCTTTCAAAGAATATGAGAGCCACTACTCTGAGATTGTTATTTGCAATATCAATAACATAATGCTTATCAAGATACTTGAAGTTATCCAGCGTTGGGAAAAGTTTTCTCAGTGCAGCGGGCGTCGGGCAGTGGCTCTTTTCAATAACTCGTCCTAAAAAGAGAAGCTCTTCTCTGTATTGCGGGAACTGGCTTACCGCATCCAAAATTGCCTTCATTGAGATTAAATGCATCCTGCTTGCCTGCCGCGTCCGTTGCCATTATGGCAACGATAACACCTATTGCCAATAAGTCAACGGAGGATACTATTTTCACTTCGTCAGAAAACAAAAAACCCCGCCTAAGCGAGGTTTTTATCAGGGTTTTGCGGTTGGTTGCCGCAGAACACACTGTGTTACGTCAACGCAAAAAGTATACGCGATCGAAGACGAACGCGCAATTCCGGCACGGATTTTGACGTTTTTGAGTATGGATCGCCTTCCAAAATTTGTCCATAAAATACTGTTCATGCATACAGTATTTATCTATACTGAGGGTGTTCGCAGTGAGCGAGGGGGCCGCAGTTTACCGGCGCAACGAAGTCCTGGCTGAAACGGGTGGTGCCGTCAGTGCCTTAACCCCTGAAGTGAGCACACTGTGTTACGTCAATCCAGGTGCTGGCCACAGGCGGCGGAAAGGTACGCCAGCATCGTGCTCCTTTTAACCAAAAGGAGACGCGTATGAGCGTCGTGGATATGGTCATACTTGTCCTCAAACTCATTGTTGCTGTATTGCAACTGCTTGATGCTGTCCTGAAATACGTTAAGTGATTCAGGTTCAAGTCGCACCTGAGAGGGGCGGGCAACCGCCCCTCTTTAATAACGAGGGAATGCTATGTCGCGTCTGTTAATTGAGCCTGTTACGCCTGATGAACCGGGCTATATCGCCCTGAAGGCCGAGAGTATCGCGTTAAATTTCAATATGCTGCGCAGGCTGGAAGAGAACTGGCAGCGCGGTGAGAATCGCTTTAACGCGCCGGGTGAAAAGCTGCTGGGGGCGTTTCTTAACGGCAGGCTGGTGGGCGTGTGCGGTCTAAATCGCGATCCATTCAGCCAGCAGCCGCGCGCCGGACGTATTCGTCATCTCTACGTCAGCGAAAAGTGCCGTGGGCTGGGGATTGGAAAACAACTTTTGACCGTGGTGATGGCGGATGCCAGCATCTGGTTTGATTTTCTTAATACCCATGCGCCGGAAACCGCGTACGGATTTTATCATCGGGCGGGCTTCAGGCTGGTGTCAGACGAGCCCCGGGTGACGCACCGCCTTTTTTGCGCAGTGTAAGCGGCTGGCAGCCTCGACGGGGGAATGTTACAGTTGGATGACATTTCACCAACCGATCCGCCATGTCCATCACCGTTTTCTGCATTTTACTGTTCGCCGCACTGCTGCATGCCAGCTGGAACGCCATCGTTAAAGCCGGAACGGACAAGCTCTACTCGGCGATCGGGGTCAGCGGTTCAGCCGCGCTTATTGCGCTGATTTTACTCCCCTTCTCGCCCCAGCCGACTGCCGCAAGCTGGCCATATTTGTTCGTCTCCTGTGCGTTACACTGCTCGGCGGCGTCGGGACGATGGGATCTTACGGTCTGGCACTCTGGGCGATGACCCAGGCGCCGCTGGCGGTGGTCGCCGCACTACGTGAAACCTCAATTCTCTTCGGCGCATTCATCGCATTTGTGCTTTTAAAAGAGAAGGTTGTGGGCCTGCGCATCGCGGCGGCGCTGGGTATTGCAGCCGGTGCGGTCCTGCTGCGCCTGGCGTAATTCGCTGGCAACATTAGTTGCCGATCTTGTTTACAAATCCTGCCTTAACGCCTTCTGTCATTCATCACAGTAATGCTTAAATTGTCATCTCTCTGTGGTAGATTCCTCGCGCATTTATGGGAATGCGTAGTCACTTATTCTTTATTTATCTCTTTTGGCAAAAGTATTCAGCGACATGAAAAAGCAACGGAACGTGAACTTATTGTTGATGCTGGTGTTACTGGTGGCCGTCGGGCAGATGGCGCAAACCATCTACATTCCGGCGATTGCCGATATGGCAAAAGATCTGAGCGTCCGCGAAGGTGCGGTACAGAGCGTGATGGCAGCCTACCTGCTGACCTATGGCGTTTCACAGCTGGTTTATGGTCCCCTGTCCGATCGCGTCGGGCGTCGTCCGGTCATTCTGGTGGGCATGAGCATTTTCATGGTGGCGACGGTGATTGCCATTACTACGCACAGCCTGACCATCCTGATTGCCGCCAGCGCCCTCCAGGGCGTGGGCACCGGCGTCGGCGGGGTCATGGCGCGTACCCTGCCGCGTGATATGTACCAGGGCACACAGCTTCGCCACGCCAACAGTCTGTTAAATATGGGCATTCTGGTCAGCCCGCTGCTCGCCCCGCTGATTGGGGGTCTGCTGGACACCGTCTGGTCCTGGCGCGCCTGTTACGCCTTCCTGCTGGTGCTGTGCATTATTGTCACCTTCAGCATGGCGCGCTGGATGCCGGAAACACGTCCGCAGGACGCGCCGCGCACGAAGCTCATCGCCAGCTACAAAACGCTGTTTGGTAATGGGTCGTTTACCTGTTATCTGTTGATGCTAATCGGCGGTCTGGCGGGCATTGCGGTGTTTGAAGCCTGTTCCGGCGTGCTGCTGGGCGCAGGCCTTGGCCTGAGCAGCATGGTGGTGAGCATTTTGTTTATTCTGCCGATCCCGGCGGCGTTCTTCGGCGCATGGTTCGCCGGACGTCCGAACAAACGCTTCTCTACGCTGATGTGGCAGTCGGTGATCAGCTGTCTGCTGGCCGGGCTGATGATGTGGATCCCGGGGCTGTTTGACGTGATGTCGGTCTGGACGTTGCTCATCCCGGCGGCGCTGTTCTTCTTCGGCGCGGGCATGCTGTTCCCGCTCGCCACCAGCGGCGCAATGGAGCCGTTCCCGTTCCTCGCGGGCACCGCTGGTGCCCTGGTCGGCGGTTTACAGAATATCGGTTCCGGCGCGCTGGCCTGGCTTTCGGCTATGATGCCGCAGACCGGGCAGGCGAGTTTGGGCCTGCTGATGACCCTGATGGGGCTGCTGATTTTGCTGTGCTGGCTGCCGCTGGCGTCGCGCGTCCCGCATCACGAACAGCCGGTTTAACCGCATGATGGCCCGGCTTCTCGCCGGGCTTTTCACACACGGGCGCAATCATCGCCTGTAATAACGGCTCTGGCGCAGGCCGCCAGGCGCCCTCTTCCCCGTCGTAAAACTGGAGGTCCGCGTTAAGCGCATACGGGATTTTCGCCTTTTGCAGCTCGCAGGCCATAAAGTTGGCGAAGGCCATTTGCGAAGCGGTTGGCGTGAGGTGGTTTGACTCCCCCACGCCCCAGCCCCCGACCCAGCTAACGTGCCCGGTTTTTTGCTGCCAGTGCAGCGCGGCATTGATTCGGTTACGGATAGCCGCTTTCTCAGCCGCGGTTCCGGACGTCCACGGGTATCTGCCGTTCGTTTTCAGCGGACCCCAGGGGAAAATATGCCATTCCGCCAGCAGGTAATTCTGGCTGTGTGCGGGCAGCTTCAGGCTGGATAAATCCTCCGGCGCGGAGCGCAGACGAGGGGCGATAAAAATCATGCGGCTGGCATCAATGACGTGAATGTCTTTGATCGCTTTCTCATACACCCGGTTGAGCGAAGCAACGTTGTGGTTGAGCTTGTCCGCCGGTTCGTAGATCAGGTCAAACCCCAGCAACGGCGAGCGCTGACCAAAATAGTGCGCCACGGCAATCCACCAGTTGATCACCGCTTTTTCGGTATCCGCTTTCGGATCGTTTTTATATTCATCGGCCTGATAGGCGATGATGGGGATGACGCCGTATTGCTCGCAGGCCTCCACCAGCTTACGCAGGTGAATCAGCCGCGCTTCCGTCGGTTCGCCCGCCACCCGAATACGGACATGATGTATGCCTTTCACCTGGAAATCACGGACCACCAGCGGGTCGAATTCGCGTATACCGCGCTCGGTGCGGGCCCAGTCGACATCCATTCCGACGCCCAACATCTGCGCGTAACGGGCAGCCGTCAGGGGTGGCTCAGCGGCACAGGCCCAGCCGGAAGCGAGCGCTAACACGGTGACAATTAACGGCTTTAACACGACGCCCCTTGCAAATAATCAAATGCTTTACTCTGTATTTAGCATGCTTTTTCACAATTGGTGTAGAGTCAAAACGAACTAAATTCTGAGACAGATTATGAAAACGACTGACCTGACCGGCCTCATTGACCAGTTTCCGCTGCTGGCGGATTTGATTGCCCTGAAAGAGATCACCTGGCTTAATCCGAACACCACGACGCTGGCGGAAGGGTTGCCATATGTCGGGCTGACCAAAGCCGACGTGGACGACGCGCATGCGCGCCTGAAACGCTTCGCGCCGTATCTGGCGAAAGCCTTCCCGGAAACGGCGGCAACGGGCGGGATTATCGAATCCGAACTGGTCGCTATCCCGGCGATGCAAAAGCGGCTGGAGAAAGAGTCCGGCAAGGCCATTCCAGGCACGCTGCTGCTGAAAAAAGACAGCCATCTGCCGATTTCCGGCTCCATTAAAGCGCGCGGCGGTATCTATGAGGTGCTGGCCCATGCGGAAAAACTGGCGCTAGAAGCCGGGTTGCTGAGCGTTGAAGATGACTACAGCATCATGCTGGAGCCACGCTTTAAAGCCTTCTTCAGCCAGTACAGCATCGCGGTGGGTTCAACCGGCAACCTGGGGGTGTCCATCGGCATTATGAGCGCGCGCATCGGCTTTAAGGTCACGGTGCATATGTCCGCAGACGCCCGCGAGTGGAAGAAAGCCAAACTGCGCAGCCACGGCGCGATCGTCGTGGAATATGAGCAGGATTATGGCGTGGCGGTGGAGCAAGGGCGCAAAGCGGCGGAAAGCGATCCAAACTGTTTCTTTATTGACGATGAGAACTCACGCACGCTGTTCCTGGGCTACGCGGTTGCAGGTGAGCGCCTGAAAGCGCAGTTTGCCGCGCAGGGGCACGTGGTGGACGCTGCACATCCTCTGAACGTTTATCTGCCGTGCGGCGTCGGCGGCGGCCCCGGCGGCGTGGCGTTTGGCCTGAAGCTGGCCTTTGGCGATAACGTCCACTGTTTCTTCGCCGAGCCCACGCACTCCCCGTGCATGCTGCTGGGCGTTTACACCGGGCTGCACGATGAAATCGCCGTGCAGGATCTGGGTATTGATAACGTGACGGCGGCGGACGGTCTGGCGGTAGGTCGCGCGTCCGGCTTCGTGGGCCGCGCGATGGAGCGTCTGCTTGACGGGTTCTATACCCTCTCCGATCAAAGCATGTACGACCTGCTCGGCTGGCTGGCGCAGGAAGAAGGCATTCGTCTGGAGCCGTCGGCGCTGGCGGGGATGGCCGGGCCGGTACGCATAACGGCGAATGCTAACACTACACACCTGGTCTGGGCGACCGGCGGCGGCATGGTGCCGGAAGACGAGATGGCGAAATATTTAGCGAAAGGGAAGTAAATATGCCGGGTGGCGGCTGCGCCTTACCCGGCCTACAGGTGCAAAATTTGTTGAATGTGGGTGACCGCAAACAGCAGTGACAGCGACAGCACGGCCAGGGCGATAAGGAACTTATCCCGCACCGCCTTCGGCTGTACAAAGTCGCTCTGCGCCACGTCCATCAGGTTACGACTGCGGGTGTAGCGCCATAAAATGATGGCTACCAGCGCCAGCACAACAATGGAGATCCAGAATGGCGCCCCCGTGCGGTGCCAGTTGTGCTTAATGGCAAGCGCGATCAACGCACCATACCCAAGCAGCGTGCGCAGCCAGGCCAGCGAGGTTCGCTCCGGCTGAAGCCCGGGGTCCGCTTCCCGCCGCGCTTTGCGGCTATCCGGCATACAGCACCAGTAACATCACTACGCCCGCAACCATCAGCAAAATCGTACTGATGATGATCAAACCGCGCGTGTAGGGGAGATCCTGCTTCAGACGCATCGCCTTTTCATTTCTCAGCCAGCGCAGATAGCCATAAATCGCCAGCACGCCGGCAATCAGGCACAGCAGCAGGGCCAGCACTTCGCGAATCAACGGAGTGGCAAAATCGGGGGCGAGCTGATCAAGGCCGACGCCTGCGGCCAGAAAGCCCAGGGCGGTGCGGATCCACGCTAAGAACGTGCGTTCGTTAGCCAGTGAGAAGCGGTAGTCCGGCGCTTCACCGAGGCGGGAAATGTTCATGAAGGTTCCTTGTCGTGCAGCATGCAGGCTTCAGCATAGCGTAATTCAGCCAGGACAAGGAGACCGGCATCTGGCGATGCCGGTCAGAAAGATTAGTGAAGCTCTGGCCAGTAATCCTTATTAGCTTCAATCAGATCGTCCAGAATCGCCTTCGCCACCGATGCGCTCGGTACGGTTTTCGACAGGGTAATCGCCTGCCAGAGTTTCTGATACGAGCGCTGCTCCCAGGCGTCCACCACCAGTTTTTCCACCGCCACCTGCTGGCTCATGAGCCCTTTCTGGAAGTGCGGAATATCACCCACGGTCAGCGGCTCCGGTCCGTTGTGGCCGACCAGACACGGAATTTCTACCATCGCGTCGGCGTCAAAATTATGGATAGCCCCATTGTTAGGCACAATCAGCAACATGCGTTCCTGGGTGTTAAAGGCAATCGCGGTCGCCAGATCGACGATGTACGATGCATGTTCGTCGATTTCCAGTTCACCGGCAGAAGAATGACCGGCTTCGATAATCGCCCGGCATGAACTGAATACATGCTTCTCACGGTGATCCATCACTTCATTGGCGCGGGTACGCTCCGGGTTGGAATGGGCGACCACATAGTCCGGGAACAGGTAATACTTCAGGTAGGTGTTCGGCATGGTGTCCGGATCCAGCGCCTGTACGTCTTTGGCCTTGGCGAAGGTATCGTTCCAGCTCGCTTCAGTATGCGCATCTTCCGAAGGTGGAACATAACCGTTTTTCGCCACGTATTCGCGCAGTTTCGGCATCAGATCGTTTCCGTTCAGATCTTCAATCGACGTCCACCAGCCGAAGTGGTTCAGACCGTAGTAGCGCACGCGCATCTCTTTGCGGTCTTTCAGGCCGACGATTTGCGCCATACGGCCTTCAATGCCGATCGGCATGTCGCAGATGTTGAGGATTTTCGCGTTCGGACGCAGGCGGCGCGTGGCTTCCGCGACAATCGCCGCCGGGTTGGAGTAGTTCAGCATCCACGCTTTCGGGGAGTACTGCTCCATATAATCTACCAGCTCAAGCACGCCGCCGATGGAGCGCATGCCGTAGGAGATGCCACCCGGCCCGCACGTCTCCTGGCCCAGCACGCCGTGGCGCAGCGGGATTTTTTCATCTTTTTCACGCATCGGGTATTTGCCCACGCGAATATGCGCCATCACGAAATCCACATCGGTAAAGGCTGCTTTCGGATCGGTGGTGTAACTAAATTCAATCTCAGGCGCCTGCTCCCTGAGGATGATTTTGCACGCCTCGGCGATAACCTCCTGACGTGCTCCATCATTGTCATAGAACTTCAGCGCACGTAGCGGGAAACGGTCACGGTTGGCTAACAGCATCAGGACGATACCAGGCGTGAATGTACTGCCGCCGCCTGCAATAACAACTGAGAATTTTTTCATGATATAGCCTCTGTCAGAGTGGTTTGTTCGTTTGTTAAAGGGGTTTTCATCAGCGATTCCAGCTGGTCGCGCACCTGAGGAACGTGCAGACCGACAATCACCTGAATGCCGTTGCCGCGTCGCACCACACCGTGTGCGCCCAGGGCTTTGAAGACGTCGTCGCTTTGGGTTTTCGTCATATCCACCAGGGCGATACGCAGGCGGGTGGCGCAGTTATTGATACTTTCGATATTTGCTGCGCCGCCGAGCGCCTGTAAGAACCCAGCGGCCTGTCCGACCTGCTGGCTGGCTGCTGCCGGGGCGGTGGTTTGCCCACGCGCCGCCTTATAGTCGGCCTTGCTGTAGAGCTTGATTTCGCTCTCTTCCCGGCCCGGCGTTTTCAGATTCAGACGTTCGATAAGCGTCCTGAAGACCACGAAATAGAGAGCGGTGAAGCAGAGGCCGATGCCAATCTGGGTGAATACCGTCGAGGCGTGGTTATGGAACATCGGGATCCAGTTTTGCGGCAGGAACTGGTCCAGCAGACCGCCCCCCATGTTCCCCACCACCCCGAAGGTATACATCACCGTCGCCATCGTTGCGGCCAGCACGGCGTGGATGGCAAACAGCAACGGCGAGATAAACAGGAAGGTGAACTCCAGCGGTTCGGTAATACCCACCAGCACGGCGGTAAGCGTGGCCGGAACCAGCAGCCCCGCAACCTTGACGCGGTTCTCCGGCGACGCGGTGTACCAGATCGCCAGCGCAATCCCGACCGAGCCAAACACTTTCGAATTGCCGTGCAGGGCGAAGCCGCCTTCAGGGAACAGTGTTTTCAGCGGCACAGTGCTCTGGCTGAATTCCTGCAGGTGCTGCGCCCAGTAGACCTGAATGCCGCCCTCTACCGCCGCCGGGCCGAAAATAAACGGACCGTAGACGAAGTGGTGCAATCCGGTTGGGATCAGAATGCGTTCCAGGAAGGTATAGACCCATACGCCGAGCGCACCGGCAGAGCGCAGGAACGCCTGCAGGGACTCAATGCCCATCTGCACTTTCGGCCAGCCCAGCAGCGTCAGCCAGGCGCAGGGGATCATCACGAAAAACGCGAGGATAACGACAAACGAGGTGCCCTGGAAAATCCCCAGGAAGACTGGCAACGGCTTGTCGAAAAATCGGTTGTGGATGGCGGTGACGAGCCCGGAAATGATAATCGCCCCGATGATGCTGGTATCAAGCGTTTTGATTCCGGCAATCATCGCCAGCCCGCTGCCAGCAGTGGGTTCAGCAGAGAAGTCGACGCCAAAGAAGTGACCCCAGGTCATCCCCATCGCGTTGATAAAGTAGTTCCAGGTCAGAAAGCTAATCAGCACCGCCAGACAGGCGCGGCCCTGCGCCTGCTTTGCCAGGCCAATCGGTAAGCCGACAGCAAAAATCAGCGGCATATTGCGGAACACCGCCCAGCCGCCCTCTTCGATGATGTGAACAATCTGCGCGAACAGATGATCGGGGGCCGTTAAAGCTTCGCCGACAAACAGCGGGTTGCGAAGCATGATGGCGATCCCGACCACGATCCCGGCAAAGGGAAACAGTAAAACCGGGGTGAACATGGCGCCGCCAAAACGTTGTATTTGACTGAGCATTTTTAAATCCTCATGAAACAACCTGTAGGGGTAGAGGCCTTTATGATTTTTTACTGGCCTGAGGTGAGCATAAGAAGTTACTGATGCGGGAACATGGCGTGCCGCTGCGATTCGTGATCGCATTCATGGTTTTAATTTGACCAATCAGGTCTACTTTTGATAGCAAATATGGACAAGTTAAGACGTAATCCACGCCATAACGGGCGAGCAGAGGTCTACAGGTGATCTACAAATCTATTGCCGACAGATTGCGGCTACGGCTCAATTCGTCGGACTACAACATTGGCAGCCCGTTACCCGGCGAAAAAGCGCTGGCAAAGGAGTTTGGCGTAGCCCGGATGACCATCCGCAAGGCATTGGATCTGCTGGTAAGCTGGGGGCTGGTTGAACGTCGACACGGCAGCGGGACGTTCGTGGCGCGCAAAGACGTTCATCATGAAACGACTAACCTGACCGGGCTGGTGGAGGTACTGCGCCAGCAGGGGAAAGAAGTGCAGAGCAAGGTGTTGCAGTTTGAAGTGATGCCCGCGCCGCCCGCCATCGCCAGCCAGCTGCGGATTCAGGTTGATGAGCGGATCTATTTTTCAAGGCGGGTGCGTTACGTGGACGGAAAACCGCTGATGCTGGAGGACAGCTTTATGCCAGTGAAGCTGTTCCGCAATCTTTCCCTGGCGCATCTCGAAGGGTCTAAGTTTGATTACATCGAGAAGGAGTGCGGGATCACCATTAGCGGCAACTACGAGAGCCTGACGCCAGTGCTGGCAGATAAACAGCTGGCCGGTTATATGAATCTGCCGGAACAGACGCCGCTGCTGCGCATCACCTCTCTTTCCTACAGCGACAGCGGCGAGTTCCTCAACTATTCCGTGATGTTCCGGAACACCAGCGATTACCAGGTGGACTACCATCTGCGGCGTATCCACCCGGAAGACTTATTAGCCCATCCCCCAGAACAGCACCGCCAGTAGTTGCGGGGTGATAATGCGCAAAAACATCACCAGCGGATAGACCGTGGCGTAGGACAACGCCGCCGCGCCGCTGGTGGCGTGCAGGTTATTGGCGAACGCCAGCGCGGGCGGATCGGTCATGGAACCGGCCAGCATGCCGCACAGCGTGAGATAGTTCATTTTAGCGAACATACGCGCCAGTAATCCGACCGTTATCAGCGGGATGGCGGTAATGAATATGCCGTAGCCTACCCAGCTCATCCCTTCGCCGTTAACCAGGGTATCGACAAAATCGCCGCCGGATTTCAGCCCCACCACCGCCAGAAACAGCACGATGCCCAACTCCCGCAGCGCCAGGTTAGCGCTCGGCGGCATAAACCAGTAGAGCTTACCGATGGAGCCGATACGCCCGAGGATCAGCGCCATAATGAGCGGCCCGCCTGCCAGCCCCAGCTTCAGTGCTACCGGGAAGCCGGGCACGTACAGGGGGATGGAGCCAAGCATGACGCCAAGCCCGACGCCGATAAAGACCGGCAGCATCTGCACCTGCTGGAGTTTTTGCTGGGCGTTGCCCACCATGTTCGCTACGGCATCAATAGATGAAGGACGCCCGACGAGGTTGAGAATATCACCGAATTGCAGGCTGGCATCCTGGCTGGCCACCAGCTCGACACCGGCGCGGTTAAGCCGGGAGATCACCACGTCATAACGCTCTTTAACTTGCAAATCGCGTATTTTCTTGCCCAGAACCTTCTCATTGGTCACTACCACGCGCTCCACGCGCATGTCCGTTCCACGGGTTGAGAGCGAGGTATCCACCTCCTGACCAATCACCAGCCGGGCATTGTTTAAATCCGCCGGTTGCCCTACCAGATGCAGGAGATCGCCGTGTTGAATGAGGGTGTCAGGTGAAGGCACCATCAGCGTGTCGTCACGTTTCAGGCGTGAACAGATAATGGTCGCGCTGTTCAGAATGGGGACATCCTGTATCGCCATATTATTCAGGTTGGGGTTTTCGACGCGAATGTTGATGGTTTTAATAAGCGCATGGCCGTTGGTCAGCGTGCTTTCATGCTCTTTCGCCTCCTGCTCGACGTTAATGCGGAACAGCACGCGCACCAGCCACATGGAGAGCAAAATACCGCAAATGCCAAACGGATAGGCCATGGCGTAGCTCATCCCCATCTGATCGACGACATCAGCAGGGATACCCAGATCGCGCAGAATTTGCTGGCCCGCCCCGAGCGCGGGCGTGTTGGTTACGGCGCCGGAGAAGATGCCCAGCACGACGGGCAGCGGAATAGCGAAGAGTTTGTGCAGAATGGCGGTGACCAGCCCACCCATCACGACGATGCCGAAGGCAAAGAGATTAAGGCGTAAACCGGAGACGCGCAGGGAAGCGAAGAAGCCCGGCCCCACCTGAATACCGATGGTATACACAAAGAGGATCAGGCCGAACTCCTGGATGAAATGCAGCATATCGGCGCTGAGCACCCACCCAAGCTGGTCGGCAAAATGGCCGACAAAAATCCCGCCGAAAAGCACCCCGCCAATCCCAAACCCGACGCCGCGGATTTTGATATTCCCCAGCCATAGCCCCACTACCGCGACAAGGGCCAACACGCTGACGGTTAACGCGATATCACTCATGTTCCACATCCTGTGCATAACCTTAGTTATATCAAGGATTCTCTCAGAGCTGGCGGCGGTTGTATGGGCGATGGCGCACAAAAAAGCCCTGCCGGGGCAGGGCCTTGTGCGGTCTGTGAGCGTTGTCGGGTGGCGGCTGCGCCTAACCCGACCTACAGTTTCGGCGGGTTTGTTAACTGTTTAACGCCGGCCTGTCGCTAATGGCGATGCGCTGCGGCGCGATAGCTTCCGGCACGTTACGGGTGAGGTCAATATTCAGCAGCCCGTTAGTGAACGTCGCGCCAGAAACTTCCATATGGTCTGCCAGGGTAAAGCTCAGGCTAAACGGCTGAGTGACAAGCCCCTGATGCAACCATTTGGTCTCGGTGTCTGGTTTTTCCGGTGACCCTTTAACGGTCAGGCGCGTACCCTCAAGCTGGATGTCGAGATCTTCCTGACGAAACCCGGCCAGCGCAAGCGTGATGCGGTAGTGGTTATCATCGCTTTTTTCGATGTTGTACGGCGGAAACGTCTGCTGTTCGGTTGCGCTTTGCAGCGCGTTAGCCAGTTTGTCAAAACCGATCCACTGACGCAGCAGGGGGGAAAAATCATAGTTACGCATACTAAATCTCCTTCTGAGAAGCGAGTTCGGCACAGTTTATTTTTGTGCGCAGTTGTACCTGCAAACCCTTACGGATTCGCATATGCTCCCTTTACGGCAAGCAATTTCAGGTGGGCCGCAGCCGCGACCCGCTTAATTAATTGATTTCGATACGACGCGGTTTTTTCTCTTCCGGAATCACACGTTCCAGTTCGATAAACAACAGGCCGTTCACCAGGTTCGCGCCCTTGACGTGGATGTTCTCAGCCAGCTGGAACTTGCGTTCAAAGTTGCGCTCTGCGATGCCCTGGTAGAGGTAGGTTCGTTCTTTCTGCTCGCCCGCATGGGAGCCTTTCACCACCAGCAGATTGTCCTGCGCGGTGATCTCCAGTTCGCTCTCTGCGAAACCGGCGACAGCAATCGCAATGCGATAGTGGTTTTCGTCAACCAATTCAACGTTGTAAGGAGGATAGCCGTTGCTCTGGCTCTGGTTGTTTTCTAAGTGGTTGAACAGACGATCAAAACCAATGGCAGAACGGTATAGCGGAGAGAGATCGAAATTACGCATAGATAAAAACTCCTGGAATCAGCGAGAAAATGTAGCCTTCCACCATGGACAGGCTTCTGCTTCCCCGAACACCCATCAGGCGTGTCCGTTATCGGGTTACATTCTTAAAATGGGTCTGGATACGGCCTTTTCAAGCCTGTTGATGTGAGATTTTTTTGCACTTTGCTGGTTGTCGCATAGACTCAGGGGCACAGCACAAAGGGTTAAATTGCGATGGCGACCACAGTGCGGGAGTTTTGAGCTATCCATTTTGGACGCGCCTCGCTATAACCCTGAGTTGCAGGTCAATGCCGTGCTACTAATGATGACTGAGTGATGATGAGAAATGTTCTGATTAAGCTGGCGACGTTCAGCGGGGTTGTTTTACTTTGCGGGTGTTCGAGCGTGATGTCGCACACCGGCGGTAAAGAAGGAACATATCCGGGGACGCGCGCCAGTGCCGCCATGATCTCTGATGATGAGACAAACTGGGGTACCAAATCTCTGGCGATTCTTGATATGCCGTTTACGGCGGTTGCCGATACGCTTCTGCTGCCGTGGGATATGTTCCGCACCGACAGCTCAGTGCGTTCGCGCGTTGAGAAAAGCGAGCAGGAGACGCTGGCGACTAACTCCGTCATCCCGCCCGCAGAGATGACCCCGCGCTAATTCTGTGCGGTTTCCGTTAGCCACAGCTGGCGGAAACCGTCCTTCTCTTCCATCCACGCAACAAAACGTCCGTCCGGGGAAAACACCACAGCGTCAGCAGACGGCGGGTTGCCATGATCGGACGTCAAAAACGTCACCTCTCCGGTCTGCGCATCGCAGCAGGCAATGCGGCCTGCAAGCACAAATCCCAGCCCGTTGCCGGAAGGATGCCAGTTAAAGGCCGACTGAATATCGCTCTCAGCGTGGGTCAACTGACGCGGCTCACCGCCTTCAGGGGAGATAAGCCACAGCTGCACAATGCCGTTATCGTCCCGCATTAAAAACGCAATCTGCGTCCCCTGTGGATTGCTGCGCACCCAGTGGCGCGGCACGTTCACCAGCCCCGGATACGCCTTCTGATGGGTGAAGGTAAGGCGGCGTTGCATGACGCCCGCAGGCGGCGCGGGCATTGTATCCGGCGTCCCCTGCAACGGCGCATCGCCCGCCCGTTTCCAGCCCTGCTCGTCCTTGGGAAGGTCCACAATAAACAGTTCGGGTACTTTCTCGCCTTTCGCAGACACCGTATCGCCGATAAACGCCAGCCTGTCGTTGTCCACCCAGCCCTCTTCATAGGCGCGGTTGATCTCATCGCTGCCCGGTTGCGGGTTCGGCGTTGTCCGGCTTACCAGCACGCTCCAGAAGGTGCCAGCATATTCCCGCGGATGGTTCCCCTGTGGATTTACCGGACCAAAAGGCGCCGCCACCCCGACGTTACGCAAATCCAGCTGCGGATCGCGCGCGTGCAGTACATGGTCGTTGTAGGTAAAGCTGACGAACTGCCCGTTCGGGCTAAAAACGTGAACGTGGCTGCCGCCACGCAGCGCCCCCGCCGTGTAAGGCGCGGTGATATCCATCGCATCAAGATTGCTCACCTGGCCGTTGTGCGCAATCACTCCCTGACGATGGTGAAAATCATACTGCCAGTCTGCATCCGGGTTTTTCGGGCCGTGGATAAAAACATATTTCTCCCCGGCAGGATGAACGGTCACCACGCCGACATGCGCGCCGTCAGTCGCACGGTAGATCACCTCAACCTCGCCCGTACCGACGTTGACCCGCTCAATGGTTTTACCGGTAAACGACGCGCCGGACGGGCGGACATCATAGACAAGCCACTGGCTGTCTGGCGTCCAGATGTTGATGTTGGTGAGCTGGTGGTTGCGGGAAGCGAAGGTGATTTGTTTCATGAAAATACCCTGATGCGCGGTTATCGCATCAGGGTAAAACATCCGAAGGGATTAGCCTACTCGTTTCACGTCACCTACCAGCAGGATGTAGGAGAGCGCGCCGATCAGCGCCACGGCAGAGATATACACCAGAGCCGGACCAAAGCCGTAGTCCTGCGCCAGGTAACCGATGACCAGCGGCACGGTGATCCCGCCCAGGCCGCCAACGAAGTTGAATACGCCACCAGTCAGGCCAATCAGCCGCATCGGTGCCAGGGACGACACCAGCGACCAGGTGATGGAGGCAAAACCGTTCCCGAAGAACGCTACCGCCATCAGGGTCATGATCCACACTGGATCGTTGGTGTAGTTCGCTCCCATGATGCAGGTAGAGATCAGCAGTCCGCAGATAATCGGCGTTTTACGCGCAACGCCCAGTGAGAAGCCTTTTTTCACCAGCTTATCCGCCAGCCAGCCCGAGAGCAGGACGCCGAAAAACGCCGCAAGGAAGGGTACGGTGGTCATAAAGCCCGCCTTCAGCGCGGTTATCCCTTTTTCCTGGGTCAGATAGTTCGGGAACCAGGTGAGGAAGAACCACAGCGTGGAGGTCACCGCGAACTGGCCCAGATATACGCCCACCAGCTTACGGTGGAAGACCAGCTTCCAGTCCGCTCTGGTCAGCGGCTGGCGCGCCTCTTTTTTCACTGGCGCATCGCCGTCCACCAGACCGCCGCCGTCGCGGATGTAGTCCAGTTCGGCTTTGGTGATGCTTTTGGTCAGACGCGGCGGCTGATAGACCTTGAACCAGATTAACGACCAGATAATGCCGATCCCGCCGGTGACGATGAACACCCAGTGCCAGCTCAGCAGCTCCTGGATCCAGATTAACAGCGGCGTCAGAAACGCCAGACCAACAAACTGCCCGGAGGTGTAAAAACCAACAGCGGAAGCACGTTCGTGTTCAGGGAACCAGCTGGTCACCATGCGGTTGTTGGTCGGGAACGCGGGCGCTTCAAACACCCCGGTGATGGCGCGCAGGCCTATCAGCGACATCAGCCCGGTGGCGAAGCCCTGGAACAGGGTCGCCACGGACCAGCCCAAAATAGCGATAAAGTAGGTCAGACGTGACCCCACGCGGTCAAGGAACCAGCCGCCGGGGATCTGGCAGAGCGTATACAGCCAGGCAAACGCCGAGAAGACGTAGCCCATTTCCGCTTTGGTGATGCCAAACTCTTCCTGAATATGGGCCGAGGCCACGGCGAGGTTGGCGCGGTCTACATAGCAAATGACCACGGTAATAAAGATCATGATCAGCGTCAGGTAACGACGACGCCCGGTTTTTGCAGCAGTAACTGGAATATCCATCGCAATCTGTCTCCAGATTTTGGGCATAGCGAAGCCGCTCACCATGCCCTGTAATTTACAGAGGGTTATATTTTTTCTATGTACGTTTTTTTTGCCCGGTGGCGCTTCGCTTACCGGGCCTACGAGAGAGTAGGCCGGATAAGCGTAGCGCCATCCGGCGATTTACCACTCGGCTACGGAACCGTCTTCATGACGCCACAGTGGGTTACGCCAGTCCGGCGCACTTTTACTCAGCTCAATGACTTTGGCTTCGTCGATCTCCACGCCAAGGCCCGGCTTCGTTAACGGTTTAAAGAAACCGCCTTCCATGCTGAAGTCTTCCTTGTTTTTCACAAAGTCGAGCAGCTCCGCGCCCTTGTTATAGTGAATGCCCATGCTTTGTTCCTGGAACACCGCATTGCGGGAGACGAAGTCCACATGCAGACAGGCTGCCAGCGCAATCGGCCCAAGCGGACAGTGCGGCGCCAGCGCCACATCGTAGGCTTCTGCCATGCCGGCAATTTTGTAGCATTCAGTGATGCCACCCGCGTGGGAGAGGTCCGGTTGCAGGATCGCAATGCCGCCCGCTTCCAGCACGCGCTTAAACTCGAAGCGCGAGAACATACGCTCCCCCGCCGCGATGGGAATGTGCGTCTGTTCAGCCAGTTTTGGATAGTATTCCGCCTGCTCGGCCAGAACAGGCTCTTCAATAAACAGCGGGCGATACGGCTCCAGCTCTTTAATCAGCACTTTGGCCATTGGCGCGCTGACGCGGCCGTGGAAATCCAGGCCAAACTCAATCTCGTTGCCGAAAGCCTCGCGGATTTGCGCCACGGTGTTCACCGCCCGGTCTACCGCGCGCGAGTTGTCGATAACGCCCATCTCTTCGCAGCCGTTGAGTTTGAAGGTGTCAAAACCGATGTTGCGCAGCTGCCGGATACCGTCGATCACTTCCGCAGGGCGGTCACCGCCCACCCAGCTGTAGGCTTTGATTTTGTCTCGCACCAGGCCGCCCATTAATTGCCAGACCGGGGCATTCAGCACTTTGCCTTTGATATCCCACAGCGCCTGATCGATACCGGCGATGGCGCTCATCAGGATCGGACCGCCACGGTAAAATCCCGCCCGGTACATGACCTGCCACAGGTCGTTGATGCGCGCCGGATCCTGGCCAATCAGGTATTCACCCAGCTCGTGAACCGCGGCTTCAACGGTGCGCGCACGGCCTTCAATCACCGGCTCGCCCCAGCCAACCACGCCTTCGTCGGTTTCGATTTTCAGGAACATCCAACGCGGGGGTAAACGGTACGTGGTAAGTTTGGTTATTTTCATTGCACTGCCTCTCGATACGCTTTCACAAATGCTGCCGCCTGCTGTGCGGTACGCTCAACGGGCTGTCCGGCGCGATAGAGATCGCTGCCCAGCCCCGCGCCCGCACAACCTGCTTTTATCCACTGCACCAGGTTTTCCGGCGTGACGCCGCCCACGGCAAAGACCGGCACGCTGGCGGGTAAGACCGCTTTCAGCGCTTTGATGTAATCCGGACCAAAGGCCGACGACGGGAAAATTTTGAGAGACTGTGCGCCCGCATCGAGGGCGGAAAAGGCTTCTGTGGCCGTGGCGCAACCCGGGCATACGGTCATGCCGTAATCCACCGCCCGGCGGATCACCTCGGGGTTGATATTCGGTGTGACGATAAGCTTGCAGCCCATCTTCGCCAGCTCATCCACCTGCTCCGGCTGTAATACGGTACCAGCGCCAATCAGCGCCTTATCACCGAACGCCTTAACAACTGCCGGAATGCTTTTTTCCCATTCCGGGGAGTTGAGCGGGATTTCCACCGCGTCGAACCCGGCGTCGATCACCGCGCCAACGTGCGCTAAGGCCTCACCGGGCGTGATACCGCGCAAAATCGCTATCAGGGGAAGATCAGTTTGCCACTGCATGAGCGATGCTCCTTATGCCTGCCTGAAATGCCGTGTCGCCTTCCACCGCAGCAACATCCCGTCCGATAGCGTGGAACGCCTGGCGGTAACGAGACGTCAGCGATGAACCCGCGACGAGCGTGATGGCCTGCTGCCCGGCGAACCCGTCGCTCAGGGCGGCGACTTCTGCGCCAATCAGCAGGCCGGACAGAAATTCGCTGACCTGCTCGCGCGGAAGATTTCCCAGCACGTGCGAGGCGCGAACCTCAAAAAGTTGCGGCAAAACGGCAGGGGATGCGATCCCGCGCTCAAGCCCGGCGGCAAACGCTTCCGGCGAAGGGGTTTGCTCCGGCAAACCGGCCCCCACCAGCGAATGCTTAAGCAGCAAGTGGTGCAGTTCGCCGGTCATCACCGTGCGGAAATCATGAATTTGCTCAGCATCCGCCTGGACCCATTTGCAGTGCGTCCCGGGCATGACGTAGACAGAAGAAGGAGAAAGGGTGCGAGCCCCGAGCAGCTGCGTCTCTTCGCCGCGCATCACGTTATGGTTATCGACGCGAGAGACGCATAAACCGGGAATAATCCAGACATTGTCGCCAACAGACGTTAACTGCTCGCCAACGGCGGTGAAATGCACCGGAACCGACAGGTAAGGCGCAACCTTCCAGCCCACGTTACTGCCGACCATTCCGGCCATCACCACTGGCGTAGTACCGTCGCGCCAGTTTTGTGTCACCTCTGCTAACACCGCTTCGGGGGATTTACCGTTCAGGCGCGTCACACCTGCTTCTGATTGCCTGCTTTCCAGACACTGCTCCCCCTGGTAGAGCCAGGCGCGCAGATTGGTCGATCCCCAGTCAATTGCGATGTAGCGTGATGTCATGTGATTTCCTTCAACCTTCGTGTCGAGCTGGCGATCATGGTCAGCGCCGCCTGCTCTGCCGCATCGCCGTCCTGATGCCGTATCGCATCGAACAGCGCTTTATGTTCCTGAAGCGTTTTCGGCATGTTGGCCTCATCGCCCATCCAGGTACGTTCAAATACTGCTCGCTGTAGCGAGCTGATCGCCACGCTAAGCTGCTGTAACACCGGGTTATGCACCGACTGCAGTACCGCCTCGTGGTAGCGAATGTCCGCCTCGTTGAACGCCTCCCGATTCTGGTTATTGGCGATCATGTCGTTTAACGCCGACTCAATCTGTGCCAGGTCACCTGACGTTGCGCGCTCTGCCGCCCAGCGGGCGATGGCCGGTTCCACCAGATTTCGGACTTCGCTCATCGCGCCGATAAGCCGTGGGTCGTAGTCGTTTTCCAGTACCCATTGCAGAACATCGGTATCGAGGTAGTTCCACTGGTTACGCGGCGCAACAAACGCGCCGCGATAGCGCTTCATTTCAATCAGCCGCTTCGCCATCAGCGAGCGGAACACTTCCCGGATGATATTGCGCGAGGTTTCAAACTCCTCGCACAGTTCAGCCTCTGCTGGCAGCGGCGAACCGGGAACGTATTTGCCACCCACAATCTGAGTGCCCAGCGTGATGACAATGCGATCGGTTTTATTGAGTGTCATGGAGAGTCCTTGTGCTCTGTAAGTCCATCACTACTTTACCGCGACCGCTGAATTTCGCCTCACTTTTGCAGTACAAACGTGAGTCCTTTCGCCATTGCCGTGGTGACAATGTAGTACAATCAGTTAATGTTGTACTACAATCCAGATCACAAAAAGAACAATTCGATAAATTCAGCGCCAAAAAAAGCCCCGGTTGATAACCGAGGCTGATGATTACAGACAGCTGTTAGGACAGGACAAATTTCTCAATCGCATAAGCCACGCCGTCTTCCAGGTTAGATTTGGTGACGAAGTTCGCCACTTCTTTCACCGACGGGATCGCGTTATCCATCGCCACGCCCATGCCTGCATATTCGATCATCGCAATATCGTTTTCCTGGTCGCCCAGCGCCATAATCTCCTCAGGCTTGATGCCCAGCGCATCGGCAAGCGATTTGACACCCGTGCCTTTATTGACACGTTTATCGAGGATTTCGAGGAAGTACGGCGCACTTTTCAGCACGGTGTATTTCTCTTTTACCTCAGCCGGAATGCGTGAGATGGCTTTGTCGAGAACCGCAGGTTCATCAATCATCATCACTTTCAGGAACTGGGTTGCCGGGTCCATGTTTTCCGCTTCGCAGAACACCAGTGGAATGGTTGCAACGTAGGACTCGTGCACCGTGTAGTAGCTGATATCGCGGTTGGCGGTGTAAAGCGTATTACGATCGAGCGCGTGGAAGTGAGAGCCCACTTCGCGGGAGAGCTTTTCCAGGAAACGGTAGTCATCATAGCTCAGTGCAGTTTGCGCCACCGTGCTGCCATCGGCTGCCTTTTGCACCAGAGCGCCGTTATAGGTGATGCAGTAATCGCCAGGCTGATTCATGTGCAGCTCTTTCAGGTAGCTGTGCACCCCGGCATACGGGCGTCCGGTGGTGAGCACCACGTTCACGCCTTTTTCGCGTGCGGCGGCGATCGCATTTTTAACGGCAGGAGAGATAGTGTGGTCTGGCAGCAGCAGCGTGCCGTCCATATCGATTGCAATGAGTTTGATAGCCATGAGGTCCCCGGGATAAATGAGTGCTATTTCATGCTAACGCGATTAAGCACACAAAAATAGAGCTACCTTGCGTAACAAAAAGCCCCTTTTATATTTATCCCGGGAACAAGAACTCACTCGCGGGTGAGAACGATTTTGCCAAACGCACCGCGATCCAGATGCTCAAGCGCCTGTTCCAGTTCGTCAAAACGATAGCGATGTTCAATCACCGGTTTTAACTCCGTGACATCAACAGCACGGACGAAATCTTCCAGCGCCCGGCGGTGTCCAACCCCAATCCCCTGAATGACGGGGGATTTCAGCAGCAGCTCGCCAGCAGGCAGGGAAATGTCCGTTCCGGCCAGCACGCCAATAACGGAGATACGCCCGTGAACGGCTACCGCGCGAAGGGAATGTCTCAGGTTCTCCCCACCCACGGTTTCGATAATATGGTCGATGCCGCGATCCTGCGTCAGTGCCAGCGTATTTTCAGCCCAGTCGCCTTTCAGTCGGTTGATGCCCTGGCTGGCTCCCAGCTTTTTGGCCAGAGCCAGTTTTTCATCACTCCCCGACGTAACAATAACTTCTGCGCCGTGCGCTTTTGCTATCTGCAAAGCGAATAGCGCCACACCGCCCGTGCCTTGTACCAGCACCGATTGCCCGGCGCGTAAATGACCGCGCTCCACCAGCGCGAACCATGCGGTAAGCCCCGCGCAAGGAAGCGTGCTGGCCTCAGCGTCATCCAGGCTTTCCGGGGATGCCACCAGCGCGTTTTCACTTACAATCACATATTCGGCCAGCATGCCCTGGAAGTATCCGCCGGACGTTTTATAGGGCAGATTGCGCGCGTCCGCCTGCGGCTTACCGTCGATCCACTCAGGGAAGAAGGTTGAGATGACCCGCGCGCCGGGTTTGAAGCGCGTAACGCCGTCGCCGATGCTGTCCACCACGCCTGCCATGTCAGATGCTGGGGTAAACGGGAAGGAAAGCGGAATCGGCATCGTGCCTTCAATCACCATTTTATCCCGGTAGTTGAGCGCAACGGCATTAACCCTTACACGAACCTCCCCCGGGCCTGGCTGTGACACAGGCACCTGAACAAGCTGAAGGCTCTCGCGCCCAAGGGCGTTCATTGACCAGCGCTGCATTGTTTCTGTCATTTTTTCTCTCCTGCCATCAAATAAGCTTTAGGACTGACAGTCTACCGTTGACGCCTGGTCGCCAGTGGCGATAAGTTTTCCCATAATTGATGACGCAGTGGATACAATTCATGACCGATACGCTGAAGGATATACCTGTATTTGTGGCCGCCGTTGAGGCGGGAAGTTTTGCGCAGGCCGCCGTCCGTCTGCATTTGTCGCGCTCGGCGGTAGGAAAAAGCATTGCTCGTCTTGAAGAGCGGCTGGGGGTACGTCTTTTCCAGCGTACCACCCGCAGCCAGAGGCTGACCGACAACGGCGCTCTGTTTTATGAACGCTGCCTTCGCGCGCTGGAGGAGATTCGGGGCGCGGAGTCGCTGCTTGAAACAGGGAAGCAGCAGGTCAGCGGCCGCCTGCGCGTCGCCATGCCGGTTCTGTTTGGTCGCCAGTGCGTCGCGCCACTGCTGATAGAACTGACGCAGGAACATCCTGGGCTTGAGCTTGAAATGTCATTCAGCGACCGCGTGGTGGATCTGGTAGAGGAAGGCTTTGATATGGCGGTACGTAACGGCACGCTGCAGGACAGCAGCCTGCTGGTCGCCAGAAGGCTGGGCGAGCATCGCATGGTGCTGTGTGCCGCCCCGGATTACCTGATGAAGAACGGCCAGCCAGAAAACGTTGCTGCTTTACCCCACCACACTGCCATTAACTATCTGCGATCAGGCAGAGTGCTGCCCTGGCAGCTAATGGATAGCGAAGGGAGATCGCACACCTTTACTCCCCGCTCATCACTCAATATGGATGATTTACAGGCAATCTGCGACGCTGCGCTGGCCGGACACGGCATTGCATGGCTGCCCTGCTGGATGGTCGTCAAAGATATTCACCAGGGCAAACTCGTCCCGCTCTTAAAGCAGGCACCGGATGTGCATTTCAACGTTCATGCGGTCTGGCAGCAGACGCCGCATCTGCCGCTGAGGGTTAGAATAGCGATAGATACGCTGGCGAGCCGTTTACCGTCCGTGATGTCGCTGGATATGCCTGCGCCCATAAAAAAGCCGCGCTAAAAGCGCGGCCTGTTATCGTGCGGTATTACGACGATTAAATATCGATATTCGCCGCTTTCAGGGCGTTCTCTTCGATGAAGGCGCGACGTGGTTCAACCGCATCACCCATCAGGGTCGTGAACAGCTGATCCGCTGCGATTGCGTCTTTAACGGTGACGCGCAGCATGCGACGGCTTTCCGGATCCATGGTGGTTTCCCACAGCTGATCCGGGTTCATTTCGCCCAGGCCTTTATAACGCTGAATAGAGAGGCCACGACGGGACTCTTTCACCAGCCACTCCAGCGCCTGTTCGAAGCTGGCTACCGGCTGACGACGCTCGCCACGTTCGATGAACGCGTCGTCTTCGATCAGACCACGCAGCTTCTCGCCGAGGGTGCAGATACGGCGGTATTCCGGACCGGTAACAAACTCGTGCTCCAGCGGGTAGTCGGTATCGACGCCGTGGGTACGCACGCGGACGATCGGCTCGAACTGTTGCTCAGCGTTCTGCTGAACGTCGAACTTCCACTGGCTGCCGTGCTGCTCTTTCTCGTTCAGCTCGCTCACCAGGGTGTTGACCCAGCGGGTGACGGTCTGCTCGTTGCTCAGCTCGGCTTCGGTCAGGGTCGGCTGATAAATCAGCTCTTTCAGCAGCGCTTTCGGATAGCGACGCTCCATACGGCCAATCATTTTCTGCGTCGCGTTGAACTCGGAGACCAGACGCTCCAGCGGTTCACCGGCCAGCGCTGGCGCGCTGGAGTTTGCGTGCAGGGTCGCACCATCAAGGGCGATCGCGATTTGGTACTGATCCATCGCCTCGTCATCTTTAATGTACTGTTCCTGCTTGCCTTTCTTCACTTTATACAGCGGCGGCTGGGCAATGTAGACGTGGCCGCGCTCAACGATTTCCGGCATCTGACGATAGAAGAAGGTCAACAGCAGCGTACGAATGTGCGAGCCGTCGACGTCCGCATCGGTCATGATGATGATGCTGTGATAGCGCAGTTTGTCCGGGTTGTACTCGTCGCGACCGATGCCGCAGCCGAGCGCGGTGATGAGCGTCGCCACTTCCTGAGAAGAGAGCATCTTGTCGAAGCGCGCTTTCTCAACGTTAAGGATTTTACCCTTCAGCGGCAGAATCGCCTGGTTCTTGCGGTTACGGCCCTGCTTTGCAGAACCGCCCGCGGAGTCCCCTTCCACAAGGTACAGTTCAGAAAGCGCCGGATCGCGTTCCTGGCAGTCAGCCAGTTTGCCCGGCAGGCCTGCCAGGTCCAGCGCGCCTTTACGGCGGGTCATTTCACGGGCTTTACGCGCCGCTTCACGGGCACGCGCCGCATCGATAATTTTACCCACCACGATTTTCGCGTCGGACGGGTTTTCCAGCAGGTATTCGCTCAGCAGTTCGTTCATCTGCTGTTCAACCGCCGATTTCACCTCAGAAGAGACCAGCTTGTCTTTGGTCTGTGAGGAGAATTTCGGATCCGGCACCTTCACGGAGACCACGGCAATCAGGCCTTCACGGGCATCGTCGCCGGTGGCGCTGACTTTCGCTTTTTTGCTGTAGCCTTCTTTGTCCATGTAGGCGTTCAGGGTACGGGTCATCGCCGCGCGGAAGCCCGCAAGGTGAGTACCGCCGTCGCGCTGTGGAATGTTGTTGGTAAAGCAGTAGATGTTTTCCTGGAAACCATCGTTCCACTGCAGTGCCACTTCCACGCCGATACCGTCTTTTTCAGTAGAGAAGTAGAAGATATTCGGGTGAATTGGCGTTTTGTTCTTGTTCAGATACTCAACGAACGCCTTGATACCGCCTTCGTAGTGGAAGTGGTCTTCTTTGTTGTCGCGTTTGTCGCGCAGTCGAATCGACACGCCGGAGTTCAGGAACGACAGTTCACGCAGGCGTTTCGCCAGGATCTCGTACTCGAATTCGGTGACGTTGGTGAAGGTTTCAAGGCTCGGCCAGAAACGCACCATGGTTCCGGTTTTGTCGGTATCGCCGGTAACGGCCAGCGGTGCCTGCGGCACACCATGGGTGTAAATCTGGCGGTGAATTTTGCCTTCGCGCTGGATAACCAGCTCCAGCTTCTGCGACAGGGCGTTTACCACGGATACGCCTACGCCGTGCAGACCGCCGGAAACTTTATAGGAGTTATCATCGAACTTACCACCTGCGTGCAGAACGGTCATGATCACTTCCGCAGCAGATACGCCCTCTTCCGGGTGAATACCGGTTGGGATGCCACGACCGTCATCGGTAACGGACACGGAGTTGTCCGCATGGATCGTGACCACGATGTCTTTACAGTGACCCGCGAGCGCTTCGTCGATAGCGTTATCTACCACCTCGAATACCATGTGGTGCAGACCGGTGCCGTCATCCGTGTCGCCGATATACATACCCGGGCGCTTACGCACCGCATCCAGTCCTTTCAGGACTTTGATACTGGAGGAGTCATAAGAATTCGACATCAACGTTTCTCGCTCATTTCAACTTGGGTTAATCCGTTATTTTACCCTTTTCCACGGTAAACATCTTCGAATTTTCGTCCGACATGTCCATAACGTGTTCAGCGCTAATGGCGCTGACGAAAACCTGCGACTGCGTGGCTTTTAAGCGGCTGGCAAGTAGCCCGCGCCGCGCGTCGTCAAGTTCCGAGGCAAAATCATCTATCAGGTACAGGCAGCGTCGCCCACTTTCGCGGGTGAGGAATTCCCCCTGCGCCAGGCGCAGCGCGCACATCAGGAGCTTCAGCTGCCCGCGCGACAGCGTGTCTTCCACCGGCGCACCGTCGGCACGAATGCGGAAATCCGCCTTGTGCGGGCCGTGCGCGGTGTAGGTCAACATGCGATCGCGCTCGAAGCTTCTCTCTAACACCTCGGCATAATCCGTCTCTTTTTCCCAGCCACGCTGGAAAGAGAAGGTGAGAGAGAACTCGGGTAAAAACTGTTTGCAGGTATCGGCCATGTCTTCGGCGATACCTGCGCTGTATTCGGCACGCCAGCGGCTGATTTGTTCCGCAAGAGGAATTAATTCCATGTCCCACGGACGCAGCTGGGCGTAGCGCGTGACCTGGCGCAATGCGGCGTTACGCTGTTTAAGCAGACGCTTCAGATTGCTCCAGGCGTTAAAGAAACCGGCTTCATTGTGAAAGCATCCCCAGTCGAGGAACGCTCTTCTGTATTTGGGGCCGCCGTTGAGTAAAGTAAACCCCTCCGGCGTAATCAGCTGCATCGGCATCAGCAGTGCCAGCTCCGCCACCTTGTGGCCGTCGGTGCCGTCGATGCGCACCTTGCTGTCGCCCTGCTTGTCTTTGGTCAGGCCGATGGCGGTTTCCCGCTCGGCACCCTGCAAGCGCCCATGCAGCACAAACGCATCCTGCTCGTGGCGAATCACGCGACCAATCTGCAAACTGCGAAACGCCCGGCCATGACCGAGCGTATAGATGGCTTCGAGCACGCTGGTTTTGCCGCTGCCGTTCGCGCCAACCAGGAAATTAAAGCCAGGGGATAAAGCGAGATCCGCGCTCTCGATGTTGCGAAAGTCGCGGATCAACAGACGGGTGAGCGACATTACAGTCTCATTGGCATGACAACATAAGCAGCCGACTGTGATGCGGCATCTTCAATCTGTACGCTCGAAACGGAGTCAGTCAGCAGGATGCGAACGTTCTCGCATTTCAGTGCATTCAGCACATCCAGCACATAGCTGACGTTGAAGCCGATTTCCATCTCAGCCCCGGCGTAGGTGACGTCCAGAATCTCTTCTGCCTCTTCCTGCTCCGGGTTGTTGGCGGTGATTTTGATCTGGTTTTCACTCACGTACAGACGTACGCCGCGGAATTTCTCGTTGGAGAGAATAGCGGCGCGCGCGAACGCCTGCTTGAGGATGTCGCAACCTGCCTCCAGCGTTTTGTCCGGGTTCTTCGGCAATACGCGGCGATAATCCGGGAAACGTCCGTCTACCAGCTTCGATGTGAAGACAAAATCGCCCACGTGGGCACGAATATTGTTGCTACCGATCTGCACGCGCAGCGGGGTGTCGCCGCCGTCGAGCATACGCATCAGTTCAATTACGCCTTTACGCGGTACGATCACCGAATGGTTTGGCAGTGAATCGCCAATCGGCATAGAACAGACCGCCAGACGGTGACCGTCTGTAGCCACGGTACGCAGCTCTTCACCTTCGGTTTCGAACAGCATGCCGTTTAAGTAGTAACGAACGTCCTGATGCGCCATAGAGAACTGCGTGGCTTCAATCAGACGCTTCATCGTCGCCTGCGGCAGGGTAAATTCAACTTCGCTCTGCCAGTCATCCAGGTTCGGGAAGTCCGCAGCGGGCAGCGTGGAGAGGGAGAAACGGCTGCGGCCAGAGCGCACCAGCATGCGGTCGCCCTCCAGCTGCACGGCGATTTCAGCGCCTTCCGGCAGCCCACGGCAAATATCAAAGAATTTACGTGCCGGAACCGTGGTCGCGCCCGCGTCGTGCGGCTGAGTCAGCGTAACGCGCGCGATCATTTCCATTTCCAGATCTGTGCCGGTCAGCGACAGCGTACCGTCAGCGACCTGAAGCAGCAGGTTTCCAAGAATAGGCAGCGTAGGGCGGCCGCCTAATGGGCCACTCACCTGTTGCAGCGGTTTTAATAAATGTTCACGTTCAACGGTAAATTTCATAGCGTCACGATGATAATGTTCTGATTAAATTGGAAAAATCTTCTTTTATGTCGTGGCTTTCTTCGCGTAACTGCTCAATCTTTCGACAGGCGTGCAGCACGGTCGTATGGTCACGTCCACCAAACGCATCACCGATTTCCGGCAGGCTGTGGTTGGTGAGCTCTTTTGCCAGCGCCATCGCCATCTGACGCGGACGCGCCACCGAGCGGGAACGACGTTTAGACAGTAAATCTGCCACTTTGATCTTGTAGTACTCAGCCACCGTCTTCTGAATATTGTCGATGGTGACCAGTTTTTCCTGCAATGCCAACAAATCGCGCAGCGCTTCACGCACAAAATCGATGGTGATCGCACGACCGGTAAAATTGGCGTTGGCGATAACGCGGTTCAGTGCCCCTTCCAGCTCACGAACGTTGGAACGCAGGCGCTTGGCAATAAAGAACGCCACTTCACCCGGCAGGCGAATGTCGTTCTCGTCGGCTTTTTTCATCAGGATCGCGACGCGGGTTTCCAGCTCCGGCGGCTCGATCGCCACGGTCAGGCCCCAGCCGAAGCGGGATTTGAGACGATCTTCAACGCCGTTGATCTCTTTTGGATAACGATCCGAGGTCAAAATGATCTGCTGATTGCCTTCCAGCAGGGCGTTAAAGGTGTGGAAAAACTCTTCCTGCGATCGTTCTTTATTGGCAAAGAACTGGATGTCATCGATCAGCAGCGCATCAACGGAACGGTAGTAGCGTTTAAACTCTTCGATCGCATTGTTTTGCAGGGCTTTTACCATGTCCTGAACGAAGCGTTCGGAGTGCATATACACTACTTTGGCATTGGGCTTACGCGCCATAATGCCGTTGCCCACCGCATGCAGCAGGTGCGTTTTACCGAGACCCGTGCCGCCATAAAGGAACAGCGGGTTGTAAGCACCACCGGGATTATCGGCAACCTGGCGGGCCGCCGCGCGCGCCAGCTGGTTCGACTTACCTTCAACGAAGTTATCGAACGTGTGTTTCACGTTAACATTAGAGCGGTAGGTAGGCTCAGCGGGGGCCGGAACGTTATCCCAGCCTTGACGAGCCGGTGCAACGCGAGGCGCTGGAGCGGGCGCCGCCTGTGCAGGGGCTGCCACATTGACAACTTCACGAACGGTTTGGGTGACCGGCTTTGTGCCCACTTCAAAACGCAGCTGTGGGGCATCTGACCCGCAGAAATCGTTCAGCAGTCCATTGATGTTATTAAGGTATTTATCCCTTACCCAATCGAGCACGAAACGGTTTGGCGCGTACAAAGCCAGCGTGTTATCGCTCAGTTCCGCCTGCAATGGGCGGATCCACATACTGAATTCTGTGGCTGGTAACTCATCCTGCAATCGGGCAAGACACTGCTGCCAAAGCGAAAGTGACACGGCGGACTCCACTCGAACAATAAAAGAAAACTATTGAATATTCATGATTGTTGGCGCACATCGACATGACCCCATCAGGGTGATGTGCGAACCGCTATCTGCGGTTATACACGCTATCGTTGATACAGCCTGAACGATGTTGTGTTTATGTCCGGCCAGGATCGCTGGATCCCGATCAGGACCGCGGATCATAGCCTAAACTGAGCCAGAGATCTTCTGTTTCTCACAGATTCTTCCCGATTTATCCACAGGAAGATCCAGAATCGGGTAAGTGTAAACGATCCTGACGCGAGTGCCTCGCGATTTAGGCCGCATATTGGAAAATTTAATGAGCACAGACAATTTTGGGCTTAAATGATCTAACGAAGATCCAGGAGGATCCTTGCGCTTTGTTGGCGAGCCCGTATAATCCTCGACCCGGCGCGTGATGCTCATCTTCCTGCGTCGTTCGTTGCTCATTTTCCACGCGAAATCGTGCGGAAATACGCAGGGATTTAAGGAAAGAGAATTGACTCCGGAGTGTACAATTATTACAATCCGGCCTCTTTAATCACCCACGCTGAGGCGTTAGTCGTTCGAATCTCGTTCGGGTATACGCAAAAGTCAGTGAATTTATTCAAGTTTAGGTAGAAATCGCCATGAAACGCACTTTTCAACCGTCTGTACTGAAGCGCAACCGTTCTCACGGCTTCCGTGCTCGTATGGCTACTAAAAATGGTCGTCAGGTTCTGGCACGTCGTCGTGCTAAAGGCCGCGCTCGTCTGACCGTTTCCAAGTAATAAAGCTAACCCCTGAGTGGTTAAGCTCGCATTTCCCAGGGAGTTACGTTTGTTAACTCCCACTCATTTCACTTTCGTCTTCCAGCAGCCACTACGGGCTGGCACGCCGCAAATCACCATCCTCGGCCGCCAAAATTCGCTGGGGCATCCCCGCATCGGTCTCACAGTCGCCAAGAAAAACGTTAAGCGTGCGCATGAACGCAACCGGATTAAACGTCTGACGCGTGAAAGCTTCCGTTTACGTCAGCACGAACTGCCTTCAATGGATTTCGTGGTGGTGGCTAAAAAAGGGGTTGCCGACCTCGATAACCGTGCTCTCTCGGAAGCGTTGGAAAAATTATGGCGCCGCCACTGTCGCCTGGCTCGCGGGTCCTGATAGCCCTCATTCGGGTCTATCAACGCCTGATTAGTCCGCTACTCGGGCCACATTGCCGTTTCACGCCAACATGCTCAAGCTACGGAATTGAGGCATTGCGCAGGTTTGGAGTGATAAAAGGCAGTTGGTTGACGGTGAAACGCGTATTAAAATGCCACCCTTTACACCCAGGTGGAGACGACCCCGTCCCTCCAGGACCTTTTGATACCAGAGAACACTAACGATGGATTCGCAACGCAATCTTCTTATCATCGCTTTGTTGTTCGTGTCTTTCATGATCTGGCAGGCATGGGAGCAGGATAAAAATCCTCAACCCCAGCAGCAGACCACGCAGACCACGACCACCGCAGCGGGTAGCGCCGCCGACCAGGGCGTACCGGCCAGTGGCCAGGGGAAACAGATTACGGTTAAGACCGATGTGCTTGAGCTGACTATCAACACCCGTGGTGGTGATGTTGAGCAGGCGCTGCTGTTGACCTACCCGAAAGAGCTGAAGTCTACCGAACCGTTCCAGTTACTGGAAACCACGCCTGAGTTTATCTACCAGGCACAGAGCGGCCTGACCGGTCGTGATGGCCCGGATAACCCGGCGAACGGTGCGCGTCCACTGTATAACGTCGAGAATGACACCTTTGTGCTGGCTGATGGCCAGAACGAACTGGTTATTCCGATGACCTACACCGACGCGGCAGGCAACACCTTCACCAAAACCTTCACCCTGAAACGCGGTGAATATGCGGTGAACGTGGGCTACAGCGTACAGAACACCGGTGCGAAACCGCTGGAAATCTCTACCTTTGGTCAGCTGAAGCAGTCCATCAATCTGCCGTCTCACCGTGACACCGGAAGCAGCAACTTTGCGCTGCATACCTTCCGTGGCGCGGCTTACTCCACGCCAGATACCAAGTACGAGAAATACAAATTCGACACCATTGCCGATAACGAAAACCTGAACGTCAGCTCTAAAGGCGGTTGGGTCGCAATGCTGCAACAGTATTTCGCGACGGCGTGGGTACCGAATAACGACGGTACGAACAACTTCTACACCGCGAACCTCGGCAACGGTATTGCAGCCATCGGCTACAAATCTCAGCCGGTTCTGGTGCAGCCGGGTCAAACCGGTAAGCTGGCAAGCACCCTGTGGGTCGGCCCGGAAATCCAGGACAAAATGGCTGCCGTTGCGCCGCACCTGGATCTGACCGTTGATTACGGTTGGTTGTGGTTCATCTCTCAGCCGCTGTTTAAGCTGCTGAAGTTCATCCACAGCTTCCTGGGTAACTGGGGCTTCTCCATCATCGTTATCACCTTTATCGTTCGTGGCATCATGTACCCGCTGACTAAAGCGCAGTACACCTCCATGGCGAAGATGCGCATGCTACAGCCGAAGATTCAGGCTATGCGTGAGCGTCTGGGCGATGACAAACAGCGTCAGAGCCAGGAGATGATGGCCCTGTATAAAGCAGAGAAAGTGAACCCACTGGGTGGTTGCTTCCCGCTGCTGATTCAGATGCCAATCTTCCTTGCGCTGTACTACATGCTGATGGGTTCCGTTGAGCTGCGCCACGCGCCGTTCGCCCTGTGGATCCATGACCTGTCCGCACAGGACCCGTACTACATCCTGCCGATCCTGATGGGCGTGACGATGTTCTTCATCCAGAAGATGTCTCCAACCACCGTGACTGACCCGATGCAGCAGAAGATCATGACCTTTATGCCGGTCATCTTCACCGTGTTCTTCCTGTGGTTCCCGTCAGGTCTGGTGCTGTACTATATCGTCAGCAACCTGGTGACCATCATCCAGCAGCAGCTGATTTACCGTGGTCTGGAAAAACGTGGCCTGCATAGCCGCGAAAAGAAAAAGTCCTGATTCGGTAACTTAACGCTAAAATAAGGGCGGTCGATTGACCGCCTTTTTTATTTGTATTGAACGAGAGCAACCATGAGCCATAACGACACTATCGTCGCCCAGGCAACCCCACCGGGACGCGGTGGTGTAGGCATTCTGCGCATCTCCGGCCTGAAGGCGCGTGAGGTGGCCGAAGCGGTGCTGGGTAAACTGCCAAAGCCGCGCTACGCTGATTATCTGCCATTTAAAGATGCCGACGGCACCTCGCTGGACCAGGGCATTGCGCTGTGGTTCCCCGGCCCAAACTCCTTTACTGGCGAAGACGTGCTGGAGCTTCAGGGTCACGGCGGCCCGGTGATCCTCGACCTGCTGTTGAAACGTATTCTGACCCTGCCTGGCCTGCGCATTGCGAAGCCGGGTGAGTTCTCCGAGCGTGCCTTCCTGAACGATAAGCTCGACCTGGCTCAGGCCGAAGCGATTGCCGACCTGATCGACGCCAGTTCCGAACAGGCAGCCCGCTCCGCGCTGAACTCGTTGCAGGGGGCATTTTCCGCACGCGTGAATCACCTTGTGGAAGCACTTACTCACCTGCGAATCTATGTTGAAGCGGCTATCGACTTCCCGGACGAGGAGATTGACTTCCTTTCTGACGGCAAAATCGAAGCCCAGCTCAACCAGGTGATGAACGATCTGGATGCCGTTCGCGCCGAAGCGCGCCAGGGCAGCCTGCTGCGTGAGGGCATGAAGGTGGTCATTGCTGGTCGCCCCAACGCCGGGAAATCAAGCCTGCTGAACGCTCTGGCGGGCCGTGAAGCGGCGATCGTGACCGACATAGCCGGCACCACCCGCGACGTCCTGCGCGAGCATATCCATATCGACGGCATGCCGCTGCACATCATCGATACCGCTGGCCTGCGCGATGCGAGCGATGAAGTCGAGCGTATCGGTATCGAACGCGCCTGGCAGGAGATCGAGCAGGCCGACCGCGTGCTGTTTATGGTGGACGGAACCACAACCGACGCCGTTGACCCGGCAGAAATCTGGCCAGACTTTATCGCCCGTCTCCCGGCCAAACTGCCGATGACCGTGGTGCGCAATAAGGCCGACGTTACCGGCGAAACGCTGGGCATCAGCGACGTGAATGGTCACTCACTTATTCGTCTGTCGGCCCGTACCGGGGAAGGCGTGGAAGCCCTGCGTAACCACCTCAAACAGAGCATGGGTTTTGACACCAGCATGGAAGGCGGCTTCCTGGCGCGTCGTCGTCACTTGCAGGCGCTGGAAGAGGCGGCTCGCCACCTTGAGCAGGGCAAAGCCCAGCTGATCGGCGCTTGGGCCGGCGAGCTGCTGGCGGAGGAACTGCGTCTGGCGCAGCAGAACCTGAGCGAGATCACCGGGGAGTTTACGTCGGACGATCTGCTTGGACGAATTTTCTCAAGCTTCTGTATTGGTAAGTAATTCCCGATAGAACATGGTGATTTCCTCCAGGGAAATCACCATTGTCCCAATGGCAACTCGCTTAATCCCCCCATGCCCCCTATCCTGCTTGCCTGCATCTATGGGGGATTTATGGCTCGTTTTCTGTTTTGTAGTTTCGCATTAGTTCTGCTGTATCCGTCCGGTATTGATATGTATCTCGTGGGGCTACCGCATATTGCCCGCGATCTGGGTGCCAGCGAGGCGCAACTGCACATCGCGTTTTCGGCCTACCTCGCGGGAATGGCGTCGTCGATGGTATTTGCCGGGAAAATCGCGGACAGAGCCGGCCGTCAACCCGTCGCCATTACGGGGGCGGTTATCTTTACGCTGGCATCGGTACTGTGTTCAATGGCTCAGGAAAGCACAATGTTCCTGTCAGGGCGCTTTATCCAGGGCATTGGCGCGGGCGGCTGTTACGTGGTGGCGTTTGCCATTCTGCGCGATACCTTGAGCGCCCAGCGCCGCGCCAGGGTGCTGTCGATGCTGAACGGCATTACCTGCATCATCCCGGTGCTGGCACCGGTTGTAGGCTACCTGATCATGCTGAAATTTCCATGGCAGAGCCTTTTCTGGACCATGGCCACAATGGGCGCCATCGTCTTTATACTGTCCGTGACGGTGTTGAAAGAGACCCATCCCGGTTCGCAGCAGACGCACCACGCTGCTACCATTCATCCGGCTGAAAAGCTTCTGAATCGCTTTTTCCTGAGCCGCCTGGCCATCATCACGCTCAGCGTGGCGGTGATCCTCACCTATGTAAACGTTTCCCCGGTGTTACTGATGGAGACGATAGGCTTCGATCGCGGTGAGTATTCGACGGTGATGGCGCTCAATGCGATGGTCAGCATGGCAGTTTCATTCTCGATGCCCTTTGCGCTCAATATCTTCCGCCAGCGCACGCTGATGCTCACTTCACAGACGCTGTTTCTCGCCGCAGGCGTGATTCTGGCGACCGCCACCTCACATGCGCTGATGCTGGTGGGTATGACCCTGATCTGCGCCGGATTCTCCGGCGGCTTCGGCGTGGCGATGAGTCAGGCGCTTGGCCCGTTCTCACTGCGGGCAGGCGTGGCAAGCTCGGTGCTGGGCATTGCGCAGGTCTGCGGTTCGTCGCTGTGGATTTGGCTGGCGGCGGTGATCGGCCTTAACGCGCTGAATATGCTGATCGGGGTTCTGATTGGCTGTAGCATACTCTGCATTACCTTACTTATGGTCATCCAGCCCGCGGCGCACTATGAAGAAGCCCATCAGCAGTCTCGATCTTAATCTTTTACTTTGCCTGCAGTTGTTGTTGCAGGAGCGCAGCGTCACCAAAGCCGCGAAGCGAATGAACGTGACGCCGTCCGCGGTGAGTAAATCGCTGGCGAAGCTGCGCGACTGGTTCGACGATCCGCTGTTTGTGAAAACGCCTTTAGGGCTACTGCCCACACCGCTAACGGTGAGTCTGGAACAGGATCTGGCCGACTGGATGCAGATTGGCAATCAGATCGTCGATAAATTCCACCATAGCTCTCCAGGCGGGCTCAAGTTTGTGCTCGCCGCCGAAACGCCGCTGATGCTGATTCGCTTCAACACCCTGCTGGAGCAGGTGAATGAGCGCTACCCACAGGCGACGGTGAAGTTGCGCCAGTGGGATTATGATTCGCTGGACGCCATTACGCGCGGGGAGGTCGATCTCGGTTTTACCGGCCGCGAAACGCACCCGCGCTCCCGCGAGCTGCTAAAGCTGATGCCGTGGTTTATTGACTACGAAATCCTGTTCAGCGACCGTCCGTGCGTCTATCTGCGAGAAGATCATCCGGCACTTCACGAAGCGTGGAACCTTGAGACGTTTCTGCGCTACCCGCATATCAGCATCTTCTGGGAGCGCAGCGATACCTGGGCGCTTGATGAAGTGCTAAAAGAGATGGGCCGGGAGCGCAACGTCGCCATGAGCCTGCCCGGCTTTGAACAGTCGATGTTTATGGCGGCTCAGCCGGACCACAACTACATTGCCACTGCGCCCTACTACTGCCATCACTACAATCAACTCCACCAGCGTAATCTGGTCTGCCTTCCCATTCCCATCGATGAGGCGCAGGCAGAAAAGCTGACCGTACCCTTCACGCTAATCTGGCATAAGCGGAACAGCCATAATCCGAAAATTATCTGGCTGCGCGAAACTATAAAAGCCCTGTATACCGCGCCAGGTCAGGTTTTTGCCTAAGATAATGTAAAGTTCGGTCCTCAGGCTTCTCTTATTTCTATTTACTGATTAAAACAGAAGCTGAGTTAAGCGATAATCATGTAACCGTTTAACCGACTACGACCATTATCAGGGAGCGAAAAATGGCTACGCACTTTGCACGAGGAACATTAACGGAAGGGCATCTCGTATCGGCCAGAATTTCTTCAGCCTGTCACAGTGAGGCGCTCAAACTACCTGAACACCGCAGGACGCGGTTTTTAGCCTCCAGAGCGCTCCTCGCAGAACTGCTTTTTATGCTGTACGGCACCAGCGAACTACCGGACATACTCACCCAGCCAGAAGGTCGCCCGGTTTTTGCGGACCCGGCACTCCCCCATTTTTCCATTGCGTACACTGGCAACATTGTTGGCGTCGCGCTGACGACTGAAGGTGATTGCGGCCTGGATATGGAGCTGCAACGCGTCACGCGCAGCTTCCATGGTGCTAACGCGCTCGATGAATACCCGCTCTCCAGCAATGAAAAGCTGTGGATACGTAACCAGAACGATCCCGTTGAAGCCAGAGCGCAGCTCATCACCCTTCGCCAGAGCATCCGTAAACTGAGCGGCGCGGCTTCAGACGACGCCAGCCTGTTGCAGCTGCTTCCCGGCTCCGGACGCCTGCGCGCGACAAAAGCCTCGCTGGTAGAGGCGCTCAGCGACGCTGAGGACGTACTGATCTGGTCCGTTGCGGTGAGCCCCGCCATCGAACGGTTGAAAATCTGGGAGTTTGACAGTATTCGCGGTTGGCGTAGTCTTCCGGATGTACCTGAGCGCGCCAACGAGCCCGCCGCGCGCCTGATGCGATTAACCAGTTTACCGGCAGAAAAAGCATACACCCATAGCTGATCCGTCCAGGGTCATCATGATGAAACAGGAGTAATCATGTCTGATACGTTGAAAGTTGTTACGTTACTGGGAAGCCTGCGCAAAGGTTCGTTTAACGGGATGGTAGCGCGCACGCTGCCGCAGCTGGCGCCTGCGGGAATGGAGATCAGCGCCCTGCCGTCTATTGGCGACATCCCGCTTTATGATGCTGACGTTCAGCAGGAAGAAGGGTTCCCGCACAGCGTGGAGGCGATAGCCGAGCAGATCCGTCAGGCTGATGGTGTAGTGATTGTAACGCCAGAATATAACTACTCGGTTCCGGGGGGTCTGAAGAACGCGATTGACTGGTTATCCCGTTTACCGGAGCAGCCGCTGTCAGGCAAACCGGTGCTGATCCAGACCAGCTCAATGGGCGCCATCGGCGGTGCGCGCTGCCAGTATCACCTGCGACAGATCCTGGTGTTCCTGGATGCGATGGTGATGAACAAGCCGGAATTTATGGGCGGCGTGATTCAGAACAAAGTCGACCCGCAGACGGGTGAAGTGGTGGATCAGAGTACGCGTGACCATCTCTCTGGTCAGCTGACTGCGTTTGGGGATTATATTAAGCGGGTTAAAACCTGATAAAAAAGCCCGGTGGCGCTAGCGCTTACCGGGCCTACACTCGTCAGTAGGTCAGGTAAGCGAAGCGCCACCTGACACCACAAACCGCACCTTAGTGCGCGTCAATAAACACAATCTTGAGCACAAACAGCAGCGCCACAATCATCACGCACGGGCTGAGTTCGCGGAAACGGCCGGTACCGATCTTCATCACACAGTACGAGATAAAGCCCAGCGCGATACCTTCGGTGATCGAGAAGCTGAACGGCATCATCACCGCGGTAATAAACGCCGGAACGGCTTCCGTCAGATCTTCCCACTTCACGCGCGCCAGGCTCGAGGTCATCAGCACGCCGACGTAGATCAGCGCGCCAGCTGCCGCGTACGGTGGCACCATCCCCGCCAGCGGAGAGAGGAAGATCACCAGCAGGAACAGCAGACCCACGACTACCGCCGTCAGGCCAGTACGGCCGCCCACGGACACGCCGGAAGAGGATTCAATGTAAGCGGTAACAGACGAGGTGCCGATGAAAGAACCCGCAACGGACGAGATGCTATCCACATACAGCGCCTGCTTCATGCGCGGGAATTTGCCTTTCTCGTCCGCCAGACCCGCTTTGTCCGTCACGCCAATCAGCGTACCGGAGGAGTCAAACAGGTTGACCAGCATGAAGGAGAAAATCACTCCGGCCAGACCCAGGTTCAGCGAGCCCGCCAGATCAACGTGACCAATCACGGTAGAAACGCTCGGTGGCGCAGAGACAATACCGCTGTAATGCACGTCACCCAGCATCCAGCCCAGCAGCGTGGTCACGATGATAGAGACCAGCACCGCAGCGTGGATGTTACGCGACGCCAGGATCGCGATAATAAAGAAGCCCAGCACGCCCAGCAGCACGCTGTGAGAGGTCAGGTTACCAATGCTCACCAGCGTTTCCGGGTTCGCCACGATTACGCCAGCGTTTTTCAGCCCCATCATGCCGATAAACAGACCGATACCGCTGGTGATACCCACGCGCAGGCTCACGGGAATGTTCGCAATCATCCAGTAGCGCACACGGAAGATGGTCAGCAGCAGCAGGCCGACCGCGCCCCAGAAAATAGCGCCCATCCCGACCTGCCACGGCAGGCCCATCGCCTGAACCACCACGAACGCAAAGAACGCATTCAGACCCATTGCCGGGGCCAACGCCACGGGCAGATTAGCGAAAACGCCCATCAGGATGCTGCCAAGCGCCGCGATCAGACAGGTGGTAACAAAGACGGCGCTGGTGTCCATGCCAGCCACGCCCAGAATTTGCGGGTTAACGAAAACGATATAGACCATCGTCAGGAAGGTAGTAAAACCGGCGATCACTTCGGTGCGTGCCGTTGTGCCGTGCTCGCGCAGTTTGAACACGCGCTCAAGCAGCCCCTGACCAGATGTCTGGGTAGTGTGTTGTTGACTCATCATCAATTTCCGAACAAGGAGGGAAAATTCGTCGCTATCCTATACCAAAATGCGACAATAGTGGCGGTTACGGGATACTTTTTTCATTGATTTTGCTTATACGGCAACGATTGCGTCTCGTTAAACTGTCGTACGTAAACGTTAAACTTGTTAAAAGGGAAAGGCATGTCCGGAATTGAAGCGGTATTTTTCGACTGTGACGGTACGCTGGTCGACAGTGAGGTCATTTGTTCCCGCGCGTATGTCGCCATGTTCCAGGAATTTGGCATTACGCTCGATCTCGAAGAGGTGTTTAAACGCTTTAAGGGCGTGAAGCTGTACGAGATCATCGACATCATTAACGAAGAGCACGGGGTGGATCTGGCGAAAGCGGATCTGGAACCGGTGTACCGCGCCGAGGTCGCACGCCTCTTCGACGCCGAGCTGGAAGTTATCGCCGGCGCTAACGCGCTGCTGGATGCGATGACGGTGCCGATCTGCGTGGTCTCTAACGGCCCGGTCAGCAAAATGCAGCACTCACTCGGCAAGCTGGACATGTTGCACCACTTCCCGGAAAAACTGTTCAGCGGCTACGATATCCAGCGCTGGAAGCCGGATCCGGCATTGATGTTCCACGCGGCGAAGGCGATGAACGTCAACGTGGAGAACTGCATCCTGGTGGATGACTCGTCTGCGGGCGCGCAGTCGGGGATTGATGCGGGGATGGAGGTGTTTTACTTCTGCGCCGATCCGCACAACAAGCCGATCGATCATCCAAAAGTGACGACCTTTACAGACCTGGCGCAGCTGCCGGAATTGTGGAAGGCGCGCGGGTGGGATATTACTCGCTGAAAAAACAAAGCCGGATGGCGCTAACGCTTATCCGGCCTACAAGGATCGTAGGGCGGGTAAGCGATAGCGCCACCCGCCACACACATCACTCTTTCGGATCTTTACCCGCCAGCAGCTTGTCCAGCTCGTCGCCGCCCACGTGACGGAAATCTTGTCCCTTCACGAAGTAGAAGATGTATTCGCAAATGTTCTGGCAGCGGTCGCCAATACGCTCAATTGAGCGCGCGCAGAACAGCGCGGTCAGCACGCTTGGAATGGTACGGGAATCTTCCATCATGTAGGTCATTAGCTGACGCACTATGCCTTCGTATTCCTGGTCAACTTTCTTATCTTCACGGTAGATACGGACCGCTTCGTCCAGATCCATGCGCGCGAAAGCGTCCAGCACATCGTGCAGCATCTGCACGGTGTGGCGACCGAGAGACTCCAGGCTCACCAGCAGCGGCTGGTGCTGCTGGGAGAATTTCTCCAGCGCGGTGCGGCAGATTTTATCCGCCACGTCACCAATACGCTCCAGCTCGGCGATAGTTTTGATGATCGCCATTACCAGACGCAGGTCGCTCGCGGTTGGCTGACGCTTGGCAATGATGCGCACGCACGCTTCGTCGATGGCGACTTCCATCATATTGACGTTGTGATCGCCTTCGATAACGCGCTTCGCCAGCTCGCTGTCCTGGTTGTGCATTGCCGTAATCGCATCAGAAAGCTGCTGCTCGACCATGCCGCCCATGGTCATCACCTGGGTGCGAATGCTTTCCAGCTCTGCGTTAAACTGGCCGGAAATGTGTTTATTAAGATTGAGGTTGTCCATGGTTTCTCCACATGCACTAAGGCAAATCAACCGTAGCGGCCAGTAATATAATCTTCGGTTTGTTTCTTCGCAGGACGGGTGAACAGCGCGTCCGTATCGCTGAACTCAATCAACTCGCCCAGGTACATAAACGCCGTGTGGTCAGAACAACGGGCAGCCTGCTGCATGTTGTGAGTGACGATCACCACGGTGTAATCCTGCTTCAGCTCGGTGATCAGCTCTTCGATACGCCCGGTTGAGATCGGGTCCAGGGCTGAGCACGGCTCATCCAGCAGCAAGACTTCCGGGCGAATGGCGATACCGCGCGCAATGCACAGACGCTGCTGCTGACCACCGGAGAGAGAGTACCCGCTCTGGTGAAGTTTATCTTTGGTTTCGTTCCATAATGCGGCCTTGGTCAATGCCCACTGCACGCGCTCGTCCATATCCGCACGGGAGAGCTTCTCAAACAGACGCACACCAAAGGCGATGTTGTCATAGATCGACATCGGGAACGGAGTGGGTTTCTGGAACACCATCCCCACTTTCGCACGCAGCAGGGCGATATCCTGGGTATTGGTCAGGATGTTGTCACCGTCCAGCAGAATTTCACCTTCTGCGCGCTGCTCCGGATAGAGCGAATACATTTTGTTAAAGGTGCGCAGCAGCGTGGATTTACCACAGCCAGACGGACCGATAAATGCCGTGACCTGGTTCTTCGCGATATCCAGGTTGATATTCTTCAGGGCATGGAATTTGCCGTAGTAGAAGTTCAAATCACGAACCTGAATCTTACCCGGGGCAGTATCAACCATACTCATTGACTCATTTCCTCATTCGGCGCCGCGATGTGCCGCGCCGTAAAAATTTAACCGTGTTTCTGCTTCGCGAAAATGACGCGCGCCAGAATGTTCAGCAACAGTACGCAAAGGGTGATGATCAGCACCCCGGCCCAGGCCAGCTGCTGCCATTCCGCGAATGGGCTCATCGCAAATTTAAAGATCGTCACCGGCAGGTTGGCGATCGGCTGCATCATGTCCGTACTCCAGAACTGGTTGGAGAGGGCGGTAAACAGCAGCGGTGCGGTTTCACCAGCGATACGGGCGATAGCCAGCAGGATACCGGTCATGATCCCCGAGACGGACGCTTTCAGGGTGATCGCCGAAATCATTTTCCATTTCGGCGTGCCCAGCGCGTAAGCCGCTTCACGCAGGCTGTCCGGCACCAGTTTCAGCATGTTTTCAGTGGTACGAATAACGATAGGCACCTGCAACAGCGCCAGCGCAATCACACCCGCCCAGCCGGAGAAGTGTTCCATTTGCGCCACCACGATGGTGTAAACAAACAGACCTACCACTATCGACGGGGCAGAAAGCAGAATGTCGTTAATAAAGCGGATGACTTCAGCGATCCAGGACTTGCGGCCATACTCCGCCAGATAGATACCCGCCATGATGCCCAACGGCGTACCGAAAACGGTCGCCCACAGGATCAGCAGGCCGCTGCCCGCCAGGGCGTTTGCCAGGCCACCACCCGCCGTGTTTGGCGGCGGCGTCATCTCGGTGAACAGCGCCAGGGACATTCCATCAATACCACGGGTGATGGTGGACATCAGGATCCAGATCAGCCAGAACAGGCCGAACGCCATCGTGGCCATGGAAAGCGTCAGCGCAATGCGGTTTTTAATCCGGCGCTTTGACTGCATTTTGCGACGAGATTCCGCAAGCTGAGCGGTGTTTTGCATGTCGAGAGTCGCCATTAGCGTGCCCCCTCGTTTTTAGCCAGACGCATAATCATCAGCTTGGAGATAGCCAGCACAATAAAGGTAATAACAAACAGGATCAGACCCAGTTCCATCAGCGCTGCGACGTGCAGCCCGGATTCCGCTTCGGCAAATTCGTTCGCCAGCGCAGAGGTAATACTGTTCCCCGGCATGTAGAGCGACACGCTGTCGAGCTGGTAGGTGTTGCCGATGATAAAGGTCACCGCCATGGTTTCACCCAGCGCGCGGCCTAAGCCCAGCATGATGCCGCCGATCACCCCATTTTTGGTGAACGGAAGGACGATGCGCCAGATAACCTCCCAGGTGGTGCAGCCGATGCCGTAGGCCGACTCTTTCATCATCACCGGGGTTTGTTCGAAGACATCGCGCATGACCGCCGCAATGTACGGAATAATCATGATGGCGAGGATCACGCCAGCCGCCAGAATACCGATACCGAATGCCGGGCCAGAGAACAGGGCGCCCACAAACGGAACGGCGGAGAGAACATTACCCACCGGCTCCTGGAAGTACGTCGCAAACAGCGGAGCAAAGATAAACAGGCCCCACATGCCGTAAACGATACTTGGGATGGCCGCCAGCAGTTCAATGGCGATACCCAGCGGACGTCGCAGCCAGCCTGGTGCCAGCTCCGTCAGGAACAGGGCAATACCGAAGCTTACCGGCACCGCAATCAGCAGAGCGATAAAAGAGGTCACCAGCGTGCCGTAAATCGGCACCAGCGCACCGTAAATATCGTTCGGCGCATCCCACTCTTTGGTCCACAGGAAGGCGAAACCAAATTTTTGAATGCTCGGCCAGGAGGAGAAAATGAGGGACACGATAATGCCGCCCAGCAGCAATAGCACAATCAGCGCAGCCAGTTTCACCAGCGCGCTGAAAATCATGTCACCTTTTTTACCCGGAGGGTTAAATGCAGGCTTGGTTGCAGCCATAAATTACTCTTCTTTATGAGACGTCTTACGAATATGCCCGGTGGCGCTGGCGCTTACCGGGCCTACAGGATGAACCGTAGGGCGGGATCGCTGCGCGCCACCCGCCATCTTCGTCAAAAATATCCTGTTAGTACAGCGCTTTACCGCTGCTGTCTTTCACGTTGGTTTTCCATGCAGCACGGATCTGCTCAACCACGCTGTCTGGCAGGCTGGCGTAATCCAGGTCATTCGCCTGTTTGCCGCCGTTTTTGTATGCCCAGTCGAAGAACTTCAGCACTTCAGCACCCTGCTCAGGCTTCTTCTGCTCTTTGTGGACCAGAATGAAGGTGGTAGACGTGATAGGCCATGCATCGTCGCCTTTCTGGTTGGTCAGGTCCTGCGCGAAGGATTTGCTCCAGTCAGCGCCTTTTGCGGCGTTAGCGAAGTTCTCTTCGGTCGGGCTAACCGGTTTGCCGTCAGCAGAAACCAGTTTGGTGTAAGCCAGGTTGTTCTGCTTCGCGTAAGCGTACTCTACATAGCCGATAGAGCCAGGCAGACGCTGTACGAAGGCAGCGATACCGTCGTTGCCTTTACCGCCCAGACCGGTTGGCCAGTTAACGGTAGAGCCGGAACCGACTTTAGATTTCCACTCTTCGTTCACTTTCGCCAGGTAGCTGGTGAACACGAAAGAGGTACCAGAGCCGTCAGCACGACGAACCACCGCGATATTCTGCGAAGGCAGCTTAACGCCCGGGTTCAGTTTCGTGATGGCTTCGTCATCCCATTTTTTGATTTTGCCCAGATAGATATCACCCAGGGTTTTGCCGTCCAGCACCAGCTCGCCTGATTTCAGGCCAGGAATGTTAACAGCCAGCACAACGCCGCCGATCACGGTCGGGAACTGGAACAGGCCTTCCTGATTCAGTTTCTCATCAGACAGCGGAGCGTCGGATGCGCCGAAATCAACGGTATTCGCGGTAATTTGTTTTACGCCACCGGAGGAGCCGATACCCTGATAGTTGACCTTGTTACCGGTCTCTTTCTGGTAGGTATCCGCCCATTTGGCATACACCGGCGCAGGGAAGGTTGCACCAGCGCCAGTCAGGCTTGCTGCTGCGAAAGCAGAGAAAGCGCTCAGAGATAAGGTCGCGGCGACAACAGTTGCGACAGTGGTACGCATAACTTTCATAATGTCTCCTGCAAGGATTTCGTAAATCATTGTTTAAGTGGCTACGATGAGCAAAATAGGACAAACAGGTGACAGATAAATGTACGAAATATGACAGTTTTATGACAAAGAAAATTTCACTTAAAATTAAGCAAAAATCCATAAATAAATCATAAACTTAATGATTATTATGACAGCTTGTTTTCAGTAATATTTTCTTTATGTGACACTGATAAAATAGCTGAAAATGACGGATTGTCATAAAAAAAGGCTCCACCGGATGGCGGAGCCTGGAAGGATTATTCTACGGTAACGGACTTCGCCAGATTTCGCGGCTGGTCAACGTCGGTGCCTTTGATCAGCGCGACGTGGTAAGCCAGCAGTTGCAGCGGTACGGTGTAGAAGATCGGCGCAATCACCTCTTCCACATGCGGCATCTCGATGATGTGCATGTTGTCGCTGCTGGCGAAACCGGCATCTTTATCCGCAAAGACGTACAGTACACCACCACGGGCGCGCACCTCTTCGATGTTAGATTTCAGTTTTTCCAGCAGTTCGTTGTTCGGTGCCACCACGATAACCGGCATATCCGCGTCGATCAGCGCCAGCGGACCGTGTTTCAGCTCGCCTGCCGCGTAGGCTTCCGCGTGGATGTAGGAGATCTCTTTCAGCTTCAGCGCGCCTTCCAGCGCGATAGGGTACTGATCGCCACGGCCCAGGAACAGAGCGTGGTGCTTATCAGAGAAATCTTCAGCCAGCGCCTCAATGCGCTTGTCCTGAGACAGCATCTGCTCGATACGGCTCGGCAGCGCCTGGAGACCGTGAACGATGTCATGCTCAACGGAAGCATCTTCGCCTTTCAGACGCGCCAGCTTCGCCACCAGCATCAGCAGAACGGTCAGCTGAGTGGTAAACGCTTTGGTGGAAGCGACGCCGATTTCGGTGCCCGCTTTAGTCATCAGCGCCAGATCGGATTCACGCACCAGCGAGGAGCCCGGTACGTTACAGATGGCCAGCGAACCCAGGTAACCCAACTCTTTAGACAGACGCAGCGCCGCCAGGGTATCGGCCGTTTCGCCAGACTGGGAAAGAGTGATCATCAGGCTGTTACGGCGCACAGCGGATTTACGATAGCGGAACTCAGATGCGATTTCGACGTCGCACGGCACGCCCGCCAGGGATTCAAACCAGTAGCGAGAGACCATACCGGAGTTGTAAGAGGTACCGCAGGCCACGATCTGAATGTGCTCGACTTTGCTCAGCATTTCGTTGGCATTGGCGCCCAGCTCGCTCAGATCCACTTCACCATGGCTGATGCGCCCGGTCAGGGTGTTTTTAATGGCGTTTGGCTGTTCGTAGATCTCTTTCTGCATGTAGTGACGATAAGCACCTTTGTCGCCCGCGTCGTATTGCAGGTTTGATTCGATTTCCTGGCGCTTAACCTGCTCGCCTTTCGTGTCGAATACGGTCACGCTGCGACGTGTCACCTCGGCAATGTCGCCCTCTTCCAGGAAGATAAAGCGACGGGTAACCGGCAGCAGCGCCAGCTGGTCGGAAGCGATAAAGTTTTCACCCATGCCCAGACCAATCACCATCGGGCTACCGGAACGCGCGGCCAGCAGCGTGGACGGGTCACGGGAATCCATGATCACCGTACCGTAAGCACCACGCAGCTGAGGGATAGCGCGCAGCACCGCATCACGCAGTGTACCGCCCTGTGCCAGCTCCCAGTGCACCAGGTGAGCAATCACTTCGGTGTCGGTTTCAGAGACGAAGGTATAGCCGCGCGCTTTCAGTTCTTCACGCAGCGGTTCGTGGTTTTCGATAATGCCGTTATGCACCACCACAATGTGTTCAGACACATGCGGGTGTGCGTTGCCTTCAGATGGCTCACCGTGAGTCGCCCAGCGGGTATGCGCAATACCGGTGCCACCGTGCAGCGGATGTTCCTCCGCCGCCTGGGCCAGCATCTGCACTTTACCGAGACGACGCAGACGGGTCATATGACCTTCTGCATCGACGACAGCCAGACCGGCTGAGTCATAACCACGGTATTCCAGACGACGTAAACCTTCGAGAAGGATTTCAGCAATATCACGCTGCGCAACTGCGCCAACAATTCCACACATAGTTAGATTTCCTGATTATGGCGTTATGCCATGCGTTGTCGCTGACCTGTATTTGCCCTTTCCGGGCACCCCGAGCCTTGTAGAGAGTGGGGTTATTTTTATGGGTACTGCTGGTGGGGGGAGGATTATGTTATCCCCTCACCCCGGCCCTCTCCCCAAAGGGGAGAGGATGAAAACCGCACCATTCAGTTCCCCTCTCCCCTATGGGGAGAGGGTCAGGGTGAGGGGTGTATATTGTCGTTACTTTTTCTTCACCGGGCGTTTCCAGCCCTGCTTACTGACCTGCGGAACGCGGCTTAACACCAGCTCGTTCTCGGCCACATCGCGCGTAACGGTTGTCCCGGCGGCAATGGTCACGCCTTTGCCCACGGTAACAGGCGCCACCAGCTGGGTATCGGAACCTACAAACACGTCATCACCGATGATGGTTTTAAACTTATTGGCACCGTCATAGTTACAGGTAATCGTCCCTGCACCGATGTTTACGTTGTCGCCAATTTCCGCATCGCCCAGATAGGTCAGATGACCGGCTTTCGAGCCTTTACCGAGACGTGCTTTTTTCATTTCCACGAAGTTACCTACATGAGCGCCTTCCAGCAGCTCAGCGCCCGGGCGCAGACGCGCAAACGGGCCGATGGTACAGGCGGGATCCAGACGCGCATCTTCTACCACGCTGTACGGGCTGATTTCGCAGTCGTCACCGATCACGCTGTTTTTAATCACACAGCCGGTGCCGATTTTGACGCGGTTGCCCAGCGTGACGTTACCTTCCAGGATAACGTTAGTATCTATTTCAACGTCGCGCCCGTGGGTCAGCGTGCCACGCAGATCGAAACGCGCCGGATCGCGCAGCATAACGCCCGCCAGCAACAGTTTTTCTGCCTGCTCGGACTGGTAAATACGCTCCAGGCGTGACAGCTGTAGACGGTTGTTTACCCCGTCCGTTTCGCTGATACGCGCCGGATGAACGGCAGCAATCTCACGCCCTTCCTGGTACGCCATCGCAATGATGTCGGTGATGTAGTATTCACCCTGCGCGTTGTTATTATTGAGTTTGGACAGCCAGCGCTTCATATCCGCACCGTTCGCAATCAGGATGCCGGTGTTGATCTCCTGAATCTGACGCTGTTCGTCAGTGGCATCTTTATGCTCAACAATCCCGGTTACCTTGCCGTTTTCACGCGTAATGCGGCCATAGCCGGTTGGATCGTCCAGCACGACGGTTAACAACCCAATGCCACCCTGCGGTTTGGCTTCACGCAGGCGAGTGAGGGTTTCAACGGAGATCAGCGGGACGTCGCCGTAGAGCATCAGGATGTCTTCATCATCAGCGAAGAAGGGTGCAGCCTGCTGCATTGCATGACCCGTACCCAGCTGTTCTGCCTGTAGCACCCAGTTGAGATTGTCGTCACGCAGCGTTTTTTTCAGCAGATCGCCGCCATGTCCATAAACCAGATGCACCTGGCTGGCGCCTAATTCATTAGCTGCATCAATAACATGCTGCACCATTGGCTTTCCTGCCAGCGTGTGGAGCACTTTAGGCAGATCGGAATACATGCGGGTACCTTTGCCTGCGGCAAGGATCACCACGCTCATCGCACTGTTTAACATACGCATCCTGACGGTAGTTTGTGTGAGAAGTAAAAACGTTTGATGCTTAAAATTCTACATCTTTTTCATCATGAATTAAGGCCGAAAAAAAAAGCCAGCCTGGGATCCAGACTGGCTTTTGTGCTTTTCAAGCCGGTGTTACATCGCTTTTTTGGTCAACTCGATAACGCGCAGTTTCGCGATCGCTTTGGCCAGCTCCGCAGACGCCTGAGCGTAATCCACGTCACCATGAGAGCTGCTAATGTGCTCTTCAGCCTTACGCTTCGATTCCAGGGCTCGCGCTTCGTCGAGATCCTGGCCACGAATAGCGGTATCGGCCAGAACGGTCACACTGCCTGGCTGCACTTCAAGAATGCCGCCGGACAGATAGATAAACTCTTCATGACCGAACTGTTTAACGATGCGGATCATACCAGGCTTAATGGCGGTGAGCAGCGGTGCGTGACCCGGGAAAATACCCAGTTCACCTTCACTACCCGTTACCTGGATTTTCTCGACCAGACCAGAGAACATTTGTTGCTCTGCGCTGACGACGTCCAGGTGGTAAGTCATTGCCATATCACCCTCCGATTAAGGCATTAAAGTTTTTTGGCTTTTTCCACGGCTTCTTCGATGGAACCAACCATGTAGAACGCCTGCTCTGGCAGGTGATCGTATTCGCCTTCCATGATGCCTTTAAAGCCACGGATGGTGTCTTTCAGGGAAACGTATTTACCTGGAGAACCGGTGAATACTTCCGCAACGAAGAACGGCTGGGACAGGAAGCGCTGGATCTTACGTGCACGTGCTACCACCAGTTTGTCTTCTTCAGACAGTTCATCCATACCCAGGATGGCGATGATGTCTTTCAGCTCCTGGTAACGTTGCAGCAGGGACTGTACGCCACGCGCGGTGTCGTAGTGTTCCTGGCCAACAACCAGTGGATCCAGCTGACGGCTGGTAGAGTCCAGCGGGTCAACGGCCGGGTAGATACCCAGAGACGCGATCTGACGGCTCAGTACCACGGTTGCATCTAAGTGAGCAAAGGTGGTGGCTGGAGATGGGTCAGTCAAGTCATCCGCAGGTACGTATACCGCCTGAACGGAGGTGATAGAACCAGTTTTGGTAGAGGTGATACGTTCCTGAAGAACACCCATCTCTTCCGCAAGCGTAGGCTGATAACCTACCGCTGAAGGCATACGACCCAGCAGTGCAGATACTTCAGTACCGGCCAGGGTGTAACGGTAGATGTTATCAACGAACAGCAGAACGTCACGGCCTTCGTCACGGAACTTCTCAGCCATCGTCAGGCCAGTCAGCGCAACGCGCAGACGGTTTCCTGGTGGCTCGTTCATCTGGCCGTAAACCAGGGATACTTTATCCAGAACGTTGGAGTCGGTCATTTCGTGGTAGAAGTCGTTACCCTCACGAGTACGTTCACCAACACCCGCAAACACGGAGTAACCGGAGTGCTCGATCGCGATGTTACGGATCAGCTCCATCATGTTTACGGTTTTACCTACACCCGCACCACCGAACAGACCAACTTTACCGCCCTTCGCGAACGGGCACATCAGGTCGATAACTTTGATGCCGGTTTCCAGCAGTTCCTGAGAGCTGGACAGCTCTTCGTAGGAAGGTGCCGCGCGGTGGATAGCCCAACGCTCTTCTTCACCGATGTCGCCTTTCATGTCGATTGGTTGACCCAATACGTTCATGATACGACCCAGTGTTGCTTTACCTACCGGGACTTCGATCGGGTGCTCAAGGTCTTTCACTTCCAGACCACGACGCAGACCGTCGGAAGAACCCATGGCGATGGTACGCACGATACCGCCGCCGAGCTGCTGCTGAACTTCCAGCACCAGGCTCTCGTTACCATTTTGTACCTCAAGCGCGTCGTACACGCGTGGTACGGCGTCCTGAGGGAACTCGACGTCCACCACGGCGCCGATTACCTGGACAATCTTTCCAGTAGCCATCTTGAATCCTCTACGTAATTCGTAAACCTGGTTAAACCGCGGCGGCCCCCGAGACGATCTCGGTGAGTTCCTGAGTAATGCTGGCCTGACGAGCTTTGTTGTAAACCAACTGCAGCTCTTTAATCAGGCTGCCGCCATTATCGGTCGCGGCTTTCATCGCCACCATTCGTGCGGCCTGCTCGCTGGCCAGGTTTTCTACAACGCCCTGATAAACCTGAGATTCAACGTAACGACGCAGCAGGGTATCCAGCAGCGGTTTCGGATCGGGTTCATACAGGTAATCCCAGGCTTTCTGTTTCAGCTCGTCATCTTCTGATGCCGGTAACGGCAGCATCTGAGTGAGCGTAGGCACCTGAGACATGGTGTTAATAAATTTGTTGCTGACAACGTACAGTCTGTCCAGACGGCCTTCATCGTAGGCCTGCAACATCACTTTAACCGGGCCGATCAGTTCGGACAGGGACGGGTTATCACCCATACCGGTCACCTGAGCGACAATGTTGCCACCAACGGAGTTAAAGAAAGAGACGCCTTTAGAGCCAATCAGTGCCAGATCGCACTGAACGCCTTTATCGGACCAGCCTTTCATATCCGCCAGCAGTTTTTTGAACAGGTTAATGTTCAAGCCGCCACACAGACCACGGTCAGTCGACACCACCAGGTAGCCCACGCGCTTAACGTCGCGTTCTTCCAGGTAAGGGTGCTTATATTCCAGATTACCGTTTGCAAGGTGACCAATCACTTTGCGCATGGTCTCTGCATAAGGACGGCTGGCCGCCATGCGATCCTGCGATTTACGCATTTTGGAAGCGGCGACCATCTCCATCGCTTTAGTGATCTTTTGCGTGTTCTGGACGCTTGCGATCTTACTACGTATCTCTTTTGCGCCGGCCATGAGCTTCTCCTCAATGCCAGACGGCTTGTCCTGAGACAAGCCGCCGGACGATTACCAGGATTGGGTTGCTTTGAAGGAATCGAGGATAGCTTTCAGCTTGCCTTCGATTTCGTCGTTATAGCCACCGGTCTGGTTGATCTCTTGCATCAGCGGAGCGTGATCACGGTCGACGTAAGCCAGCAGAGCGGCTTCGAAGCTACCGATTTTCGCCAGTTCCACATCTTCGAGGTAACCGCGTTCAGCCGCGAACAGTACCAGGCCCTGCTGAGCAACAGACATTGGCGCGTACTGTTTCTGCTTCAGCAGCTCGGTCACTTTCTGACCGTGGCTCAGCTGTTTACGGGTTGCTTCGTCCAGATCGGATGCGAACTGAGAGAACGCAGCCAGTTCACGATACTGTGCCAACGCGGTACGGATACCACCGGACAGCTTCTTGATGATCTTGGTCTGAGCAGCACCACCCACACGGGATACGGAGATACCCGGGTTAACCGCCGGACGAATACCGGAGTTAAACAGGTTGGTTTCCAGGAAGATCTGACCATCGGTAATGGAGATTACGTTGGTCGGAACGAACGCAGAAACGTCACCCGCCTGGGTTTCAATGATCGGCAGAGCGGTCAGAGAACCTGTTTTACCCTTCACTTCACCTTTGGTGAAGTTCTCGACGTATTCCGCGTTAACGCGGGAAGCACGCTCCAGCAGACGAGAGTGGAGGTAGAATACGTCGCCCGGGAATGCTTCACGTCCTGGTGGACGACGAAGCAGCAGGGAAACCTGACGATAAGCAACAGCCTGTTTAGACAGATCATCGTATACGATCAGCGCATCTTCACCGCGGTCACGGAAGTATTCGCCCATTGCGCAACCAGCGTATGGTGCCAGGTATTGCAGTGCAGCAGATTCAGACGCGGTAGCTACCACAACGATGGTGTTAGACAGTGCGCCGTGCTCTTCCAGTTTACGAACCACGTTGGAAATGGTGGACGCTTTCTGGCCGATAGCCACGTACACACATTTGATGCCGGAATCACGCTGGTTGATGATGGCGTCGATTGCCATCGCGGTTTTACCGGTCTGACGGTCACCGATGATCAGTTCACGCTGACCACGACCGATTGGGATCATGGCATCAACGGACTTATAACCCGTCTGCACTGGCTGATCAACGGACTGACGGTCGATAACGCCTGGTGCGATAACTTCGATTGGAGAGAAGCCATCGTGCTCAACCGGACCTTTACCGTCGATTGGCGCACCCAGGGTGTTAACAACGCGACCCAGCAGGCCACGGCCAACCGGCACTTCCAGAATACGGCCAGTACACTTAACCTTCATGCCTTCGGCAAGGTCAGCGTATGGACCCATCACAACGGCACCTACGGAGTCGCGCTCCAGGTTCAGTGCGATAGCGTAACGGTTACCCGGCAGGGAAATCATCTCACCCTGCATACAATCGGCCAGGCCGTGGATGCGGATAACACCGTCACTTACAGAAACAATAGTACCTTCGTTGTGAGCTTCACTCACAACACTGAACTGAGCAATGCGCTGCTTGATCAGTTCGCTGATTTCGGTGGAATTCAGTTGCATGCTCCAGTCCCCTTAAGACTGCAAGACGTCTGCAAGGCGCTCAAGACGGCCGCGTACGCTGCCATCAATGACCATATCACCCGAACGGATGATTACGCCTGCCATTACAGACTTATCGATTTTGCAATTCAGCTTAACTTTGCGTGACAGACGTTTTTCCATCGCGGCGGTGATTTTCGCAAGCTGTTCATCACTCAGTTCAGTCGCGGAAGTTACTTCAACTTCAGCGGTAGCTTCACTAAGGGCACGTAAGTGCTCAAACTGCTCGAGAACATCCGGGAGCACACGGAGACGACCATTTTCCGCCATCACCTTAATCAGGTTCTGGCCGTTGGCATCCAGTTGCTCTCCGCACACGGCGATAAACGACGCGGCGAGGGTTTCAGGCGCTAACGCACCAGAAAGCAACTCGGCCATTTGTTCGTTTTTCGTCACCTCAGCGGCAAACGCCAGCATATTCTGCCAGCGATCGACATTTTGGTGTTCGACAGCAAAGTCAAAAGCTGCTTTGGCGTAGGGGCGAGCTACCGTAACAAATTCAGACATCAGCCCCTCCCTCCTTACAGTTCAGCGACAAGTTTGTCCACGATGTCGCTGTTAGCAGCTTCATCCACGGAACGTTCGATGATCTTCTCGGCGCCAGCAACAGCCAGAATCGCAACCTGCTTACGCAGTTCTTCACGAGCACGTTTACGCTCAGCTTCAATTTCAGCCTGAGCCTGTGTCACGATCTTAGTACGTTCCTGTTCTGCTTCAGCTTTGGCTTCGTCCAGGATCTGAGAACGGCGTTTGTTAGCCTGTTCAATGATTACCTGAGCTTCAGCTTTCGCTTTTTTCAGCTGGTCTGTCGCGTTGGCCTGTGCAAGGTCCAAATCTTTCTTAGCGCGTTCTGCGGAAGCCAGACCGTCAGCAATTTCTTTCTGACGTTTTTCGATGGCAGCCATTAAAGGCGGCCATACATACTTCATGCAGAACCAGACAAAGAGAATAAACGCGATGGCCTGGCCGAGGATTGTTGCGTTCATGTTCACAGCACAATACCTCTTAAATTTCTGTGGCTTGGGGTTTTAAAACAACTACTACGCGACAGCAAACATCACGTACAGACCCAGACCTACAGCGATCATTGGGATTGCATCCACCAGACCCATAACGATAAAGAACTGAGTACGCAGCAGAGGAATCAGATCAGGTTGACGCGCTGCGCCTTCCAGGAATTTGCCCCCGAGGATGCCGATACCGATCGCAGCACCGATAGCCGCCAGACCCATCATCACAGCGGCAGCCATGTACAGCAGATCCATATTCAGGTTTTCCATGACAGTCTCCAGTTTGTTTCAATTAAAACGTAGTAGTGTTGGTAAAAAATCAGTGCTCTTCAGACGCCATCGACAGATAGACGATCGTCAGAACCATGAAGATAAAGGCTTGCAGCGTAATGATCAGGATGTGGAAAATGGCCCATGGCACATTCAGAATCCACTGTGACCACCACGGCAGAAGACCCGCGATCAGAATGAAAATCAGCTCACCCGCATACATGTTGCCGAACAGTCGCAGACCCAGTGAAACAGGTTTGGACAGCAGGCTAACGCCTTCCAGGATCAGGTTGACCGGAATAAACGCCCAGTGGTTGAACGGCTGCAAGGTAAGCTCTTTCACAAAGCCGCTTACGCCTTTCATTTTGATGCTGTAGAAAAGAATCAGGATAAATACGCCCAGCGCCATCGACAGGGTGATGTTCACGTCGGCAGACGGAACCACGCGCAGGGCAGGCAGACCGAAGACATGTTCGCCGATCCACGGCAGGAAATCGATAGGCAGAAGGTCCATCAGGTTCATCAGGAAGACCCAAACGAACACGGTCAGGGCCAGCGGAGCAATCAGCTTGCTCTTACCATGGTACATGTCTTTGACGCTGCCATGGACGAAGCCGATGATCATCTCGATGAACGTCTGGAATTTCCCTGGAACACCGCTGGTCGCTCGTTTAGCAACACCGCGGAACATGGCCAGGAACAGAAGACCCAAAACCACCGAGAAGAACATGGAGTCGATGTTGATCGTCCAGAAGGTGGCCGGGGGGTTATGTGGATCCACCAGCGAGAATGTACGCAGGTCCAGCTGAAGGTTATTCAGATGGTGACCTATGTAATCCTGCGGCGTCATATTTTCTGAAGCCATGATGCCTTTTACCCTTTGTTATTGATTACAGCTGGAGCCAGAACTTGTACCACCAGCACCAAAACCCACGTTGCTATCAGCGGCATGAATACCACTTTCAAAACCGCCAGCGCCATCACCAGTAGAGCAAAGGTCAGCAACACCTTACACACTTCGCCGAGAGCGAAGGACCAGGCCACGCGGCCTTTGGCGGGTGTATGCGCCTGATGACGCCAGGCAAAAATCATAAACAACACGTTTGGCAGAACCACCGCCAAACCTCCGCACGCGGCGGAGATGCCCCAGAAGGGGTCTTTGAGGCTAAACAGCAGTCCACTTGCTATCACAGCCAGAAACTGAATGAACAGAAGCTTACGAGCAACGTTTCTACTCAAGAGCGACACAGACATCACGTTTTTACTCCTGCTCCCTTCGAGGTATGCCGCGTGTCGTATAAAACGTCCTTTAAGGCTCAGAGTCAAGCATCAAAAAGCGGTCAAATTATACGGTGCGTACCCGTGATTTCAAACATTAAGTAGCGAAAAGGTGAATAAATGTTTAAATATTTTTCCCCAGTCCTATTTTTCAACTTTTGAACTCAGTGCCAACCTTCAGGCAAAACTGCAAACAGCGCGGAAACGTTGGTGATAAAGCGTGCACGAGATCACAAAATACACATTTGCGATAAAGTGGTATTTATCAAAGACGTAAAACGATTTATTTCATCCGATTGAAATTAAAGCAAAAAAATCGCAACTATTTTTAAAACAGAGCCGTATACAACAAAAACCTTTTATTGACATTCTTAATAAATATTTAACATTTCATTCTTGTTGCCTTTACCCACTTTTAGCAGGCTGATATTTTCATGGTTGACTATCTTCAGGGTGAACGAATCACTTCAGGTTAACCATAAGAAAATCCATGGTGACAACAAGGTTAAATTAACTACGGCCAAATCCGACTGGATGTGCTGCTTTTTAACACCATCAGAACAGCACAAATTCCACATTTTTTATTAATTTTTTAAAATGTGTTTGGCTTAATTATCACCAGATGACGCTCACCTTCGAGCTGAGGGATCTGGAGTTTTTCAATGGATTCCACTGCAAAACCGTCCGGAAGCTGCTCTATTTCGTCCCCCGGAAGTTGCCCTTTCAGCGCATAAAAACGGCCCTTATCCGCCGGCAGGTGTTTGCACCAGCTCACCATGTCATTGAGTGAGGCAAACGCGCGGCTGATAACGCCGTCAAACGGTGGCTCTGCCGGGAACTCCTCTACCCTGCTCTGCACGGGCGTGATGTTTTCCAGCTTCAGCTCATGCTGAACCTGTCGTAAAAAGCGTACGCGCTTGCCCAGACTATCCAGCAGCGTGAAATGACTCTCCGGTCGAACAATAGACAACGGAACGCCCGGCAAACCCGGACCGGTGCCCACGTCGATAAAACGTTCACCGGTAAGATACGGCGCCACAACGATGCTATCGAGAATATGGCGAATCAGCATCTCGTTGGGATCGCGTACGGAGGTGAGGTTGTACGCTTTATTCCATTTGTTCAGCATATCGACATAGGCCACCAGCTGATTTTTCTGGTGATCGGTGAGCGAAATACCTGCCTGTTCCAGCAGACGAGAGAGTTTATTGAGCACGGTGGATACCTGTTGAGAGATTTTTCGCCCGGTGGCACTGCCGCTTACCGGGCCTACGATTAAGTAGGGCGGGTAAGCGAAGCGCCACCCGCCAAAAGCAATGTTAATTACGCGCTGCGGCGCAGCATACCCTGCTTTTTCAGCCACACCAGCAGAATCGAAATCGCGGCAGGTGTGACACCGGAGATACGTGAGGCCTGGCCAATCGACACAGGTTTGTGATCGTTCAGCTTAGCGATCACTTCGTTGGAAAGCCCCGTCACCTGACGATAGTCCAGCATTTCCGGCAGCAGCGTATTTTCGTTGCGCTGCTGTTTTTCGATCTCATCCTGCTGACGCGCGATGTAACCTTCGTATTTCACCTGAATCTCGACCTGTTCAGCCGCTTCAGCGTCTTCAAGGCCCGGTGCGAACGCGGTCAGTTTGACCAGATTCTCGTAGGTGACTTCAGGACGGCGCAGCAGATCTTCACCACTGGCTTCGCGCGAAAGCGGCGCAGTTAAGTGAGCGTTCACTTCAGCAGCAGTTTCCGCCTGCGGATTCACCCAGGTGGTTTTCAGGCGCTGACGTTCCTGTTCGATACGCTCCAGCTTCTCGTTGAAGCGCGCCCAGCGTTCGTCATCCACCAGACCCAATTCGCGGCCCACCTCGGTCAGACGCAGATCGGCATTGTCTTCGCGCAGCATCAGGCGATATTCCGCACGAGAAGTAAACATGCGGTACGGTTCTTTGGTCCCCAGCGTGCAGAGATCGTCGACCAGAACGCCCAGGTAAGCCTGAGAACGCGCCGGTGCCCAGCCCTCTTTCTCGGCAGAGAAGCGAGCGGCGTTCAGACCGGCCAGCAGTCCTTGTGCGGCAGCTTCTTCGTACCCGGTGGTGCCGTTAATCTGGCCTGCGAAGAACAGACCCTGGATGAATTTGCTTTCCAGCGTCGGCTTCAGGTCACGCGGATCGAAGAAATCGTACTCAATAGCGTAGCCAGGACGAACGATCTTCGCGTTTTCCATCCCCTGCATTGAACGCACAATCTGCATCTGCACGTCGAACGGCAGGCTGGTGGAGATGCCGTTCGGGTAAATTTCGTTCGAGGTCAGTCCTTCAGGTTCGAGGAAGATCTGATGCTGGTTACGATCGGCAAAGCGCATCACTTTATCTTCGATCGACGGGCAATAACGTGGGCCGATCCCTTCGATCACGCCGGCGTACATTGGGCTGCGATCGAGGTTATTGCGGATCACGTCATGGGTTTTTTCATTGGTGTGCGTGATGTAGCACGGCACCTGCTGCGGATGTTGCGCCGCATTGCCCATGAACGAGAATACCGGCATCGGGTTATCACCGTGCTGCTGTGCCAGAACGCTGAAATCAATGGTACGCGCATCAATTCGCGGCGGCGTACCGGTTTTCAGGCGGCTTACGCGCAGCGGCAGCTCACGCAGACGACGAGACAGCGGAATCGACGGCGGATCGCCCGCACGGCCACCGCTGTAGTTGTCCAGACCAATATGGATTTTACCGTCCAGGAATGTCCCGACCGTCAGCACCACCGCTTTTGCGCGGAACTTGAGACCCATCTGGGTCACGGCGCCAACAACACGATCGTTTTCCACGATAAGATCTTCTACAGCCTGCTGGAAGATCATCAGGTTCGGTTGGTTTTCCAGCGCGGTGCGCACAGCCTGACGGTAAAGCACGCGGTCTGCCTGTGCACGGGTGGCGCGAACAGCCGGACCTTTACTCGCGTTTAGTATCCTAAACTGGATACCCGCATGATCGATCGCTTTCGCCATCAGGCCGCCAAGTGCATCCACTTCTTTTACCAGGTGTCCTTTCCCAATGCCGCCAATCGCCGGATTACAGGACATTTGTCCCAGCGTGTCGATATTGTGTGTCAAAAGCAGGGTCTGCTGACCCATTCGCGCTGCGGCCATTGCGGCCTCAGTGCCTGCGTGACCCCCGCCAATGATGATGACGTCAAAAGGATCCTGATAAAACATGGTGGTCTGCCTCGCGTAAAGCGGTATGAAAATGGATTGAAGCCCGGGCCGTGGATTCTACTCAACTTTAGTCTTTCGAGAAAGCATTGGGATCCTGGGCTATTAAAAAGAAGATCTTTTTATTTAGAGATCTGTTCTATTGTGATCTCTTATTAGGATCGCAGACCTTTGTGGATAAGTCCGATCCCATAAATAAGATCATGCAGTTAGGAAGGATCGTTTGCTGTGAATGATCGGTGATCCTGGACCGTATAAGCTGGGATCAGATCGGCACTTTATACACAGGTCAAAAACTAAACTAACGTTGTTCTTTGGATAACTACGGGTTAATACGAGCTTTTAACCAGAGTTATCCACATCTGATCGCACGATCTTTAATCGTTTTTGAGTAAATTTTTCCATTCCGCGAGCCAGATCTCGGCTGGATCTTCGGGAATATCATGATCGAGGATGTTGATCTTCAGCGTTTCACCCAGCTGTTTTGCTCCGCAGGCGGTCACCGCAGCTTCTACTTTCTCTATGGCGCCACAGAAAGTGTCATATTCACGGCTGCCGATCCCTACAGCGCCAAACCGGACGTTTGACAGATCGGGCTGTTGTTCCAGCAGTTCGTCATATAAAGGTTGCAGGTTATCCGGCAGATCGCCCGCGCCGTGCGTGGAGGTGATCAGCAGCCAGACCCCGTCAGTCGGGAGATCTTCCAGCAGCGGTCCGTGCAGCGTTTGTGTAGAAAAGCCCGCGTCTTCCAGCTTCTCAGCCAGATGTTCCGCTACATATTCCGCACCGCCCAGGGTGCTGCCGCTGATAAGAGTAATGTCCGCCATTGATCGCTCGCTCAGATAAAGAGGCGGCCATTGTACGCTGTGAACGAGCTGGGATCTACCTGTGGAAAATGTGGGAATGAAATTGCCCGATCACGGGCGGATAGTACGCATGATCGGGTTTTGCAGGGAGATCAGGGTTTCGGTGGACTGAATTTCATCGATTGTTTGGATCTTGTTGATAAGTACCTGCTGGAGGGCGTCGATGGATCGGCACATGACCTTTATAAAGATGCTGTAGTGCCCGGTGGTGTAGTACGCCTCAGTGACTTCATCCAGCGCGTTCAGCTTCTCCAGCGCGGAGGGGTAATCTTTGGCGCTTTTCAGAATAATGCCAATGAAGCAGCAGACGTCGTAGCCGAGTTGCTTCGGGCTGACATCAATGCGTGCGCCGGTGATGATCCCGGCCTGCTTCATTTTCTCTACGCGAACGTGAATGGTCCCCGGGCTGACGCTAAATTGTTTCGCCAGTTCGGCATACGCGGTGCGTGCGTTGGCCATGAGCGCTTCCAGAATGCCGCGGTCCAGATTGTCGATCTGATAATTTTCCATAGGTTTTTCTTATGAAGATTAATGATTCCTTCTATTCTAGCGTCTTATTTTAACGAATCAAAAGTGAAGGTGGCTTTTTGTTGATGGGTTATTGAATTAAGCGCCTGTTCTGTTGCTTAATCAGTATCAACAGGACGCAGGAGTATAAATAATGAAAACCGCTTACATCGCAAAACAACGCCAGATCAGTTTCGTTAAATCCCATTTTTCTCGCCAGCTGGAAGAGAAGCTTGGCCTTATTGAAGTGCAGGCGCCGATTCTGAGCCGCGTGGGTGACGGGACGCAGGATAACTTGTCTGGTTGCGAAAAAGCGGTACAGGTAAAAGTGAAAACACTGCCAGACGCCCAGTTCGAAGTGGTTCACTCCCTGGCGAAGTGGAAGCGTCAAACCCTGGGACAACACGACTTCAGCGCGGGCGAAGGGCTTTACACGCATATGAAAGCCCTTCGCCCCGATGAAGACCGCCTGTCCCCCATTCACTCTGTCTACGTTGACCAGTGGGACTGGGAGCGCGTAATGGGTGACGGCGAGCGTCACGTCGGTACGCTGAAATCTACCGTTGAGGCGATCTACGCCGGGATCAAAGCGACCGAAGCGGCCGTGAGCAAAGAGTTTGGTCTGGCACCGTTCCTGCCGGAAACGATCCACTTTGTTCACAGTCAGGAGTTGCTGAGCCGTTTCCCGGATCTGGATGCCAAAGGCCGTGAACGCGCGATCGCCAAAGAGCTGGGCGCGGTATTCCTGATCGGCATTGGCGGGAAATTGTCTGATGGTAAACGTCACGACGTCCGTGCGCCGGATTACGATGACTGGAGCACCGTGGGCGAGAGCGAATATGCCGGTCTGAACGGCGATATTCTGGTCTGGAACCCGGTTCTGGAAGATGCGTTTGAACTCTCTTCGATGGGGATCCGCGTGGATGCTGAAGCACTGAAGCGTCAGCTGGCCGTGACCGGTGATGAAGATCGTCTGCAACTGGAATGGCACCAGGCGCTGCTGCGCGGTGAAATGCCGCAGACCATCGGCGGTGGTATTGGCCAGTCTCGTCTGACCATGCTGCTGTTGCAACTGTCCCATATCGGTCAGGTACAGTGTGGGGTCTGGCCGCAGCAGGTACGTGAGAGCGTCGGTTCTCTTCTTTAATTAACGTCGCCAGCGTCTGAGCAGGCGGCTACGCAACCCGGTATCAAAGCGCCAGATGTGATCGAAGATGCGCATGATGCCGGGTTTTCCATGTGCAGACATCGCCACGGCATGGAAACGGTGCTGGTGCACGCGCTGCATCTCCTTCACTTTATTCACGACGTCGTCCGGCAGCCGCTGGGCAATAAAATCGGAAATCACCACCGCATCCGCGTCGTACCAGTCTCCGCCCTGCATGCGCTCAATGATGCTGCGAAAACAGCTGGCCAGATCGGTGCCGCCGCGAAAGCGCTGGCTTAAAAAGCGGATCGCCTGCTCCAGCCCCTGTGGGCTGGTCAGTTCATACCCCACCACTTCGCTGGAAAATAACATGATGTAGCAGCGACGACGATCGGCGAGCGCCACGCGCATCAGAGCCAGGCAGAACGCTTTTGCACACTGCTCGTTAAATCCCCCCATCGATCCGGACGTATCTACGCAAACAATGAATGGACCGCGCGGTTGCTCATCAAAGTCCTGATGCACCACCGGGCGCTGGCTGATTTTTTCGCGCCAGGCTTCGCCATGCAACCGATAGGTAAGAAGCTGTTTTTCCACCAGCCGACGATAAAACTCATACTCCAGTTCGGTCATTCCCAGCGTGCTGAGTTCCGTAGGCAACAGGCGCAGGATATCATCGCTTTGCTGTAAGCCGTCCACCTGCTCCGGTACGGTGGAGGGCTCGCGTACCAGCGTACGGAAGGTTTCCATCGGCGCATCTTTCTTTGGAATTGACCTGGCCTCCCGGGAACGACCAAGCTGTTCTGCAAGCTTCATCAGCTCCGGCTGTTGTGCCAGAAAGTCGCCGTACTTCACGATCAACTGATAATCGCCACGTTTTAACTGACCGGCACTCATATCCCAGAGTCGACCGGCGGCGTTTTCATTCTCCACCAGCACCTGTTCTAGCTGGCCGCTTAACGTCATCCGCTCCTGAACTTCGCTTAACAGCTGTTCGCGCTCTTCGTCCAGCAACTGCTGGTTGAGAGAGGTGGCCTGAACGACAAGACTGAGCCGCCAGCGCTGTAAAAACAGCGTATGCAGGGCGGGAGTAAAGCTGGGGTTGTCCGTGACCAGCGCTCTGGCCTGGCTGGCAAACGGGGAGTGAACGTTATCTAGCAGCGTCAGGGTTTGCTGTAGCTGGGCAATAAACTGCGGCGTTGAAAGCCGCTGGCACTGCTGGTAACCAGCCACTTCCTCTGTCAGTTCCGGCGGGACTTCCGTCTCCTTAAACCGCTGGCGCAGGTTATCGCGCCAGCGGGGAAGATCGTCCGTCATTGCTTTTCTGAGCTTCGGAAATTTTTCAAAGAAGGCCGCCAGCTGCGGTGAAGCGAGCAGGGTAATGACGACCTCTTCGATCAACCCTTCCTCGCTAACCGCCAGCATGACGTTAAGCGTGTCCAGCGTTAGCATTGACGCGCCTGTTTAATCTGCGCGCTGACATCCTGCAAGCTGGCTTCAATGCGACCTAACCAGTCGCTATGGATAAAGAGGCATTTCTGCTGCTCGCTGAAGCGCGTGTGCTGCTGATGCCATTCGTTATCCAGCGCTTCGAGCTGCTGTTTGATCTCCTCCGGAAGACTGTCAGAGGCCGTGCCCGGCAGCGCCAGGCGCGATCCCTGAAGGCTGACGTCGCGGATCACAAGGTGCTGGCTGCTGTCGACTTCCATCGACAGCGGCTGTGCAAAGCCGATACCGTTGAGTTTACCGCGGATCTCGCCGCCCTTATCCAGCCACTGAACCAGCGCAACGCGTTCGATCGTCACGTGCACCACCTGCATATCATGAAGCTTTAGCGGCTGCTGAAGAAGAAGCGTGAGCGAGGCGTCAGTCAGCTCGGCTGGCAGTTCATAGTGCGGTTTACGGGCAAACATCCCGCCAAGACGGTTCACCTTCAGCGCGGTTTTGTCACTTTGCTGCTGCTGAAGCTGAAGACGACGTTGGGCAATCGCCCCCAGTTGATTAAGCATGGATTGCTGACCCCACGCGTGCCCGGTCATCAAAACGTCCAGCTGCTGCTGCATCAGATTCATCCCTTCTGCGTCGTGCCACAGACAGTCTTTCAGCAGGATCAGATCGATGGGGGCGACAGCATCGCGGCCGCTGAACAGGGCGCTTGCCTGAAGCAGACGAATGGCTTTTTTCCAGCGACGGTCGGAGACGTACGGCGCGGAGGGCAATAAATCAAGCTGCTGGCGCAGCATGAAGATCAGCTCAAAGACGGCATCGGGCAGCTTAATTTTGCCTATCTCTTCCTGCCACTGGTCATACTCTTCGTCCGTGACCTGTAATGATGGTGCCACCGGATTTTCGTTTTCGTCCTGCTGGCTTACCAGCATTGAGCGGAAGTTCGATTTGTCCTGGACTTTATCCAGCCACAGGCGGATCAGCATGCGGTCATACAGTGCTTCCAGGCTGCTGTCGGCTTCGGGAAGTTCGTTAGACGCGGCCACCAGCAACCGCATGGGGATCTTCTCTTCGCTCGCGCCGTTGCGGAAGCGGCGTTCGTTGATTGCCGTCAGCAGGGTATTCAGAATGGCCGGGCCGGCTTTCCAGATCTCATCAAGAAAGACGATTTCCGCTTCCGGGAGATAGCCCGCCGTCAGACGTTCATAGCGTCCCTCGTCTTTTAACGCCTGAATGGAGAGCGGGCCGAAAACTTCTTCCGGCGTGGAGAAACGCGTCATCAAATACTCGAATGCACGAGCGTTCTGGAAAGCGAATTTGAGGCGGCGTGCGATCAGACTTTTGGCAATGCCCGGCGGACCCAGCAGAAACACGCTTTCCCCGCTCAGCGCCGCCAGTAAACAGAGGCGAATGGCGTGGCTACGCTCGTAAAGGCCTTTCTCCAGCGCACTGCTGAGGCGGGAAATTCTTTCTGCTAATAAATGTGAGTGAGCCATAATAGTTTTGCATCCTTTCGCCGTCGTGGCGGCTAATTGAAGCGAGTATAGACGTTTCGGTCTGGCCTGGTAATAGGCTGAAGTGCGGCGCTATTTTCTTTGCGCTACATTAATGCGGCTGCATTTAGGGGTACGATTTTGCATTGAATCGTGCATACTGTGCGCTTTTTGTGGGCCAAGGGACTAAGCACACATTTGTTATTCAAACGAAAAGACTAGTCTATGAGCACTGATAATAAGCAATCATTACCCGCAGTAACGCTTGCAGCGATCGGGGTTGTCTACGGTGATATCGGCACCAGCCCGCTTTATACGCTTCGTGAATGTTTGTCCGGTCAGTTTGGTTTTGGTGTAGAGCGTGACGCCGTATTTGGTTTCCTCTCGCTCATCTTCTGGCTGCTGATCCTGGTGGTCTCCCTTAAGTATCTCTCTTTCGTTATGCGGGCTGATAACGCGGGCGAGGGCGGTATTCTGACCCTGATGTCCCTTGCTGGGCGCAATACATCTGCAAGAATGACCTCCGTGCTGGTCATCATTGGCCTGATTGGCGGCAGCTTCTTCTATGGGGAAGTCGTGATTACGCCAGCGATTTCGGTGATGTCGGCCATAGAGGGGCTGGAGATTGTCGCGCCACAGCTTGATACGTGGGTGGTGCCACTCGCTATTATCGTGCTGACGTTGCTGTTTGCTATACAAAAACACGGTACCGGGCTGGTGGGTAAGCTGTTCGCGCCTATTATGCTGGCCTGGTTCCTGATCCTGGCGGCGCTGGGCTTACGCAGTATTATCGCCAACCCGGATGTCCTGCACGCGCTGAACCCAATGTGGGCGGTGCATTTCTTCCTGGAATATAAAGTGGTGTCGTTTGTGGCGCTGGGCGCGGTAGTGCTTTCCATTACCGGTGTTGAAGCGCTGTATGCAGATATGGGCCACTTCGGGAAACTCCCAATTCGCGTCGCCTGGTTTAGCGTTGTTCTGCCTTCACTGGTGCTGAATTACTTCGGCCAGGGCGCGCTGCTGCTTGCCCATCCTGAAGCGATTAAAAACCCGTTCTTCCTGCTGGCGCCGGACTGGGCGCTGGTTCCGATGCTGATCCTGGCGACGCTGGCGACGGTCATTGCCTCTCAGGCTGTCATTTCCGGCGTATTCTCCCTGACGCGTCAGGCCGTGCGTCTGGGGTATCTCTCGCCGATGCGCATTATCCATACCTCTGAGATGGAGTCAGGTCAGATCTACATTCCGTTCGTCAACTGGCTGCTCTATTTCGCGGTGGTGATTGTTATCGTCAGCTTCGAGCACTCCAGTAACCTGGCGGCGGCGTACGGTATCGCGGTGACCGGAACGATGGTGTTGACCTCTATTCTCTCTACCACCGTGGCGTACCGTAACTGGCACTGGAATAAGTTCCTCGTGGGGCTGATCCTGGTTGGCTTCCTCTGCATCGACGTACCGCTGTTCTCTGCGAACCTCGATAAGATTGTCTCCGGTGGCTGGCTGCCGCTGACGCTGGGTCTGGTGATGTTCATCGTGATGACGACGTGGAAGAGCGAACGTTTCCGCCTGCTGCGTCGTATGCATGAGCACGGTAATTCTCTGGAGGCGATGATCGCCTCGCTGGAGAAATCCCCGCCGGTGCGTGTGCCGGGTACGGCGGTGTATATGTCTCGTGCGCTGAACGTGATCCCGTTTGCGCTGATGCATAACCTTAAGCACAACAAAGTGCTGCACGAGCGCGTGATCCTGCTGACGCTGCGTACCGAAGATGCGCCGTATGTTCACAACGTGCGACGCGTACAGATTGAGCAGCTGTCGCCAACCTTCTGGCGCGTGGTGGCAAGCTACGGCTGGCGCGAAACGCCGAACGTGGAAGAGGTATTCCACCGCTGCGGTCTGGAAGGGCTGAGTTGCCGCATGATGGAGACATCGTTCTTTATGTCCCACGAGTCGCTGATCATCGGCAAGCGCCCATGGTATCTGCGCCTGCGCGGCAAGCTGTATCTCATCCTGCAACGTAACGCCCTGCGTGCGCCTGACCAGTTTGAGATCCCGCCCAATCGCGTGATTGAGCTGGGGACGCAGGTCGAGATTTAATTCTCAGTGCGGCCTGATGCCCTCACCCAGCCCCTCTCCCACAGGGCTGAGGGATCCCCAGTAATTTTTTTATGCAGAAGCAATAAAGTTGCTTTCTAAATGACTGAGGGCTGTCAGCGATGCCCTGGTCCGGCTGTAAATCGCTGAGGCGTTTGCCTTCCGGCCGGGGCGAGGCGCAGGGATGCGCCGAGAGGGCGGCTTTACAGGGACGTTGCCTCCCCCCGTACCCGATAAGCCGGAAGGAATAAGCCGAGGGCACCGCGAAGCGGCGATTTACCGCCGGGAGCCCGGGTCGCCAGGGTGGTGGCGACTGAGCCACCCTGGCACGTTCACCGGTCATGTCGTTACAGAGTAGCAAGGAACATAAAGTGAACGGAATGACCACCACCGCCGTATGTTCCCCTCACCCTAACCCTCTCCCCGGAGGGGCGAGGGGATTGCTCAGTGCTCGCATTAATTTGTGGGGAACCCTCAGCCCACAGGGAGAGGGCGCAAACATAAAAAACGGTAACCTGACGGTTACCGTTTTGCATTTACCTCCTTTGCATTTCACTTAGCGAAACGTTTCGACGCCGATCACAAATCCGTTACGTCATGATGGTTTTCTGAACACTTCTGCGGCTACACTGTTTTTAGCGAAACGTTTCGCTAGTGGAGCAAAAAATGAAGAAAGGCACAGTACTCAACTCAGAAATATCATCGGTAATTTCCCGTCTTGGGCATACCGATACGCTGGTGGTTTGCGATGCAGGCTTACCGGTTCCGCGCAGCACAACCCGTATCGATATGGCGTTAACGCAGGGCGTACCCTCGTTCATGCAGGTACTGGAAGTCGTGACGGCGGAGATGCAGGTTGAGGCGGCCATTCTCGCGGCGGAAATCAAACAACATAATCCGCAACTCCACGAAACGTTGCTCAGCCACATTGAGCAACTGCAACAGCACCAGGGAAACACCATAGAAATTCGTTACACAACGCACGAGCAGTTCAAACAACAAACCGCAGACAGTCAGGCGGTGATTCGCAGCGGGGAGTGTTCCCCGTATGCGAATATCATTCTCTGTGCTGGCGTCACCTTCTGAGGCCATCATGGACGCATTACTGCAACTCAAAGGGATCGATAAGTCGTTCCCGGGCGTTAAAGCCCTCTCTGGCGCGGCGCTGAACGTCTATTCCGGGCGCGTAATGGCGCTGGTGGGCGAAAACGGCGCGGGCAAATCCACCATGATGAAAGTGCTGACCGGGATCTATCAACGCGATGCCGGTTCGCTGCTGTGGCTGGGTAAAGAGACCACCTTCAACGGCCCGAAATCCTCTCAGGAAGCGGGCATTGGCATCATCCACCAGGAGCTGAACCTGATCCCGCAGCTCACCATTGCGGAGAACATCTTCCTCGGCCGTGAGTTCGTGAACCGGTTTGGCAAAATCGACTGGAAAACCATGTATGCCGAAGCGGACAAACTGCTGGCGAAGCTGAATCTGCGCTTTAAGAGCGACCGACTGGTGGGCGACCTTTCCATCGGCGATCAGCAGATGGTGGAGATCGCGAAGGTGCTGAGCTTCGAGTCGAAGGTCATCATTATGGATGAACCGACCGACGCCCTGACCGATACCGAAACCGAATCCCTGTTCCGCGTGATCCGTGAGTTGAAATCCCAGGGGCGCGGCATTGTCTATATCTCTCACCGCATGAAAGAAATTTTCGAGATCTGCGACGACGTCACCGTCTTCCGCGACGGGCAGTTCATTGCCGAGCGTGAAGTGGCCACGCTGACCGAAGATTCGCTGATTGAAATGATGGTGGGACGTAAGCTCGAAGACCAGTATCCGCGTCTGGACAAAGCGCCAGGAGAGATCCGCCTGAAGGTGGATAACCTCTGCGGGCCGGGTGTGGATGACGTCTCCTTTACCCTGCGCAAGGGCGAGATCCTTGGCGTCGCGGGCCTGATGGGCGCGGGACGTACCGAACTGATGAAAGTGCTCTATGGCGCACTGCCGCGCACCAGCGGCTACGTTACCCTTGACGGCCATGAGGTGGTCACCCGCTCGCCGCAGGATGGCCTGGCGAACGGCATTGTCTATATCTCCGAAGACCGTAAGCGTGACGGCTTAGTGTTGGGCATGTCGGTAAAAGAGAACATGTCCCTGACCGCGCTACGCTATTTCAGCCGCAGCGGCGGCAGCCTGAAACATAAAGATGAGCAGCAGGCGGTCAGCGATTTTATCCGTCTCTTTAACGTTAAAACCCCATCGATGGAGCAGGCGATTGGCCTGTTGTCCGGCGGTAATCAGCAGAAAGTGGCGATTGCCCGCGGGTTGATGACGCGCCCGAAAGTACTGATCCTCGATGAGCCAACTCGCGGCGTTGACGTGGGCGCGAAAAAAGAGATCTATCAGCTGATTAACCAATTCAAGGCCGACGGTCTGAGCATCATTCTGGTCTCTTCCGAGATGCCAGAAGTATTAGGCATGAGCGATCGCATTATCGTCATGCATGAAGGGCATCTCGGTGGTGAATTCACTCGCGAGCAGGCCACCCAGGAAGTTCTGATGGCTGCCGCTGTGGGCAAGCTTAATCGCGTGAATCAGGAGTAAGAAGATGACTACCCAGGCTGTTTCTGGTCGCCGCTATTTCACAAAGGCATGGCTGATGGAACAAAAATCGCTGATTGCCCTGCTGGTGCTGATCGCGATTGTCTCGACCATGAGCCCGAACTTTTTTACCGTCAATAACCTGTTCAACATTCTTCAGCAGACCTCCGTCAACGCCATTATGGCGGTGGGGATGACGCTGGTGATTTTGACCTCGGGTATCGATCTGTCCGTCGGTTCCCTGCTGGCGCTCACCGGTGCGATTGCCGCGTCGATTGTCGGTATTGAGGTCAACGCGCTGGTGGCCGTTGCTGCTGCGCTGGCGGCAGGTGCGGCAATTGGCGCGGTAACCGGCGTGATTGTGGCAAAAGGCCGCGTACAGGCGTTTATTGCCACGCTGGTGATGATGCTGCTGCTGCGCGGCGTCACCATGGTGTACACCAACGGTAGCCCGGTGAATACCGGCTTTACCGAAAACGCCGATCTGTTTGGCTGGTTTGGTATCGGACGCCCGCTGGGTATCCCGACGCCAGTCTGGATCATGGCTATCGTCTTCCTGGCGGCGTGGTACATGCTGCATCATACCCGTCTGGGTCGTTATATTTATGCGCTGGGCGGTAACGAATCGGCAACGCGTCTGTCCGGTATTAGCGTCAACAAAGTTAAAATTATCGTTTACTCCCTGTGCGGTCTGCTGGCATCTCTGGCGGGCATCATCGAAGTGGCGCGCCTCTCTTCCGCGCAGCCAACGGCGGGTACGGGCTATGAGCTGGATGCCATCGCGGCAGTGGTTCTGGGTGGTACGAGCCTTGCGGGCGGTAAAGGTCGCATTGTTGGGACATTGATCGGCGCACTGATCCTCGGTTTCCTGAATAATGGCTTGAATTTGTTAGGTGTTTCCTCCTATTACCAGATGATCGTTAAGGCAGTGGTGATTTTGCTGGCGGTACTGGTAGACAACAAAAAACAGTAACTGACGACACTACAGGACATCTTAGATATGAACATGAAAAAACTGGCTACCCTGGTTTCTGCTGTCGCGCTGAGCGCAACCGTAAGTGCTAACGCCATGGCGAAGGACACCATCGCGCTGGTTGTCTCTACCCTGAACAACCCGTTCTTCGTCTCCCTGAAGGATGGCGCGCAGAAAGAAGCAGACAAACTGGGTTACAACCTGGTGGTACTGGATTCTCAGAACAACCCGGCGAAAGAGCTGGCTAACGTTCAGGACTTAACCGTTCGTGGTACCAAAATCCTGCTGATCAACCCAACCGATTCCGACGCGGTCGGTAACGCCGTGAAGATGGCAAACCAGGCGAAGATCCCGGTAATCACCCTGGACCGTCAGGCGACCAAAGGCGACGTTGTTAGCCATATTGCGTCTGATAACGTACTGGGCGGCAAAATCGCCGGTGACTACATCGCGAAGAAAGCAGGTGAAGGCGCGAAAGTGATCGAGTTGCAGGGTATCGCCGGGACTTCCGCGGCCCGTGAACGTGGTGAAGGTTTCCAGCAGGCTGTAGCGGCGCACAAATTTAACGTGCTGGCGAGCCAGCCGGCAGACTTCGACCGTACAAAGGGCCTGAACGTCATGCAGAACCTGCTAACCGCGCATCCTGATGTGCAGGCGGTATTCGCACAGAACGACGAAATGGCGCTCGGTGCGCTGCGTGCGCTCCAGACTGCGGGTAAATCAGATGTGATGGTTGTCGGATTTGACGGCACGCCGGATGGTGAAAAAGCAGTAAATGATGGCAAACTGGCTGCGACCATCGCTCAGCTGCCTGAGCAGATTGGCGCGACTGGCGTGCAAACTGCCGATAAAGTGCTGAAGGGCGAAAAAGTTCAGGCCAAATATCCTGTTGACCTGAAACTGGTCATTAAGCAGTAAAGGCGATTCAGGCAGTCGCTGGCTGCCTGAGGGACACCAAATAAAAGAAAAGTGTGGCATACGCCACCGGGTAATACCGGTGGCGCTCTCAGATGGACACCTCAATACATGAAAACCGCAGGCAACCTCGTCGTCCTTGGCAGTATCAATGCCGATCACATTCTTAACCTTGAAACGTTCCCCACTCCGGGCGAAACCGTCACCGGCAATCAGTATCAGGTCGCGTTCGGCGGTAAGGGTGCAAACCAGGCAGTTGCCGCCGGACGCAGCGGGGCAAATATCGCGTTTATCGCCTGTACGGGTGATGACGATACCGGCGAGCGCGTACGCAAACAGCTGGCAAGCGACAACATCGACATCGCACCCGTCAGCGTGGTTGCAGGGGAATCTACCGGCGTGGCGCTGATTTTCGTCAATGCGGAAGGTGAGAATGTCATCGGTATTCATGCGGGGGCTAATGCCGCGTTAACGACTGAACGCGTCGAAGCGCAGCGTGGGATCATCGCCGGAGCGGAAGCCCTGCTGATGCAGCTGGAGTCACCGGTTGAAAGCGTGCTGGCCGCTGCGAAAATTGCGCATGAAAATCATACGTCTGTCGTACTTAACCCGGCGCCTGCCCGTGTATTATCAGACGAGCTGCTGGCGCTGGTGGATATCATCACCCCGAACGAAACCGAAGCGGAAAAGCTGACGGGTATCCGTGTCGAAAATGATGACGATGCCGCGCGTGCCGCGCTTGCGCTGCATGATAAAGGCATCGGCACCGTGATCATCACCCTCGGCAGCCGTGGGGTGTGGGCTAGCGTCAATGGCGAAGGCCGTCGCGTACCGGGCTTTAAGGTCAAAGCCATTGATACCATCGCCGCAGGTGACACCTTCAACGGTGCGCTGGTAACGGCGCTGCTGGAAGGTAAAGCAATGGATGACGCGATTCGCTTCGCGCATGCCGCCGCCGCGATTGCGGTGACGCGTAAAGGCGCTCAGCCTTCTGTTCCATGGCGTAAAGAGATTGATGAATTCTTAAGTCAGCAGGGGTAACGCTTGGCCACAATGAAAGATGTCGCCCGTATGGCGGGCGTTTCTACCTCGACTGTCTCCCACGTTATCAATAAGGATCGCTTCGTCAGCGAGGCGATTCGGGAGAAAGTTGACGCTGCAATTAAAGAACTCAACTATGCGCCGTCTGCGCTGGCCCGCAGCCTGAAGCTTAACCAGACGCGCACCATCGGCATGCTGATCACCGCCAGTACCAACCCTTTTTATTCTGAACTGGTGCGCGGCGTGGAGCGCAGCTGCTTCGAGCGCGGCTACAGCCTGGTGCTGTGCAATACCGAAGGCGATGAGCAGCGCATGAACCGAAACCTGGAGACGCTGATGCAAAAACGCGTCGACGGGCTGCTGCTGCTCTGTACCGAAACGCATCAACCCTCGAAAGAGATTATCCAGCGCTACCCTTCTATTCCTACGGTCATGATGGACTGGGCACCGTTCGACGGCACCAGCGATCTGATCCAGGATAACTCGCTGCTGGGTGGCGATATGGCGACCCAGCATCTGATAGATAAAGGTCATACCCGCATTGCCTGTATTACCGGCCCGCTGGATAAAACCCCGGCGCGCTTGCGTCTGGAAGGCTATCTTTCGGCCATGGAACGGGCGGGGCTTGCCATTCCTGATGGCTATCGCATCACCGGCGATTTCGAATTTAATGGTGGATTTGAAGCAATGCAGAAACTGCTGGCGCAAGAGCCGCGCCCGCAGGCGGTGTTTATCGGTAACGATGCGATGGCATTCGGAGCTTATCAGGCGCTGTATCAGGCGGGATTACGTGTTCCGGACGACATGGCGATCGTCGGTTATGATGATATCGAACTGGCGCGCTACATGACGCCGCCGCTGACCACCATTCATCAGCCGAAGGATGAACTGGGTGAGCTGGCCATCGACGTGTTGATCCACCGCATGGCTCAGCCCACGCTGCAACAGCAACGTTTGCAGCTTACTCCTGTTCTGATGGAACGCGGTTCGGTTTAGCCTTATCTTTATGACGCTCTTTAATCAGGTTCCGGCCGTCTTTTGGTTTTAACAACATAAAGACCACCGCCGATACCACGGTAAGCGCGCCCATAGTGATAAAGGTATAGTGGAACTGCTCAACGGTATTAGTTCCCTCGAACCCTTCATAAAACCGCAGTACCGCCGCGCTCACGGCAACCCCGAGGCTGATCGACAGCTGTTGAGTGACCGCCAGTACGCTGTTGCCGCTGCTGGCATTCTCGTCGGTGAGGTCCGCAAGGGTGATGGTGTTCATCGACGTAAACTGCGTCGACATGGCCATACCCAGCACAAACAGCGGCAGGATCAGCATCCAGATTGGTAACGCCGCAGATTGCAGGGAGAACTGCGCAATCATCAATCCGATAAAGATCGTCACGCCAACCAGCGTCTTACGATAGCCAAACCAGCGCAGCACCTGCGTGACCGTCGATTTTGCCAGAATGGAGCCCATCGCTGTGGGCGCCATCATGCAGCCAGCAATCAGGGCCGGATAGCCGAAACCGACCTGGAGCATCAGCGGCATCAGGAACGGTACGCAGCCCGTGCCCAGACGCGAGGCAATATTGCCCGCGATCCCGACGGAAAATGTTCGGGTGTTAAACAGAGATAAAGAGATAAGCGGTGTCGGATGGCGACGCGCATGACGTATATATAGAAGGAACAGCAGAATACCGCTGAGGATGACGGCCAGCGCCAGCCACGTCGCTACGATTTTCTCGCCAAACAGCTCCATCCCGCTGGAGAACAGGACCAGGCTCAGGCCAAACAGGAAGAAGCCGCCCATATCGAAGCTGCGTCTTGGCGTGGTGAAGTTCGGCATATATTTGCGGGCATAAATCAGCCCTGCCACACCAATCGGAATATTAATCAGGAAGATCCAGTGCCAGCTTGCCCAGGTCACCAGTACGCCGCCGAGAACCGGGCCAAGTATCGGGCCGACCAGCCCCGGCATAGTCACAAAGTTGAGCACCGGGAGCAGTTCGCTGCGCGGATAGGCGCGCAATAACGCCAGACGCGCGACGGGCATCATCATCGCGCCGCCTATCCCCTGTAGAACGCGGAAGATAACCAGTTCCGTCAGAGAGGTAGAGAGGGCGCAAGCCAGAGAACCGAGGGTGAACAGCGTCACCGCCAGCATAAACACTTTGCGCGTGCCGAAACGATCGGCCAGCCAGCCGCTGACCGGAATGAGCATCGCCACCGTCAGGGTATAACTGATGATGGCGGATTGCATCGCCAGTGGGGAGCGGTTAAGGCTTTGGGCTATTGCGGGAAGGGCGGTATTGAGGATAGTGGCATCCAGTGCCTGCATAAAGAACGCCATGGCTGCAATCCACGGCAATCCGGCCATACTGCGTGCTTTTTTCTCTGTCATTTATTTACCTGCTGGTGGGTTGGCGCGGCCAGCAACGCCTGGCACGCACTCAGGGCTCGCTGCCCGTCGCTTTCCTGAATGGCATCGACTATCGCCTGATGCAGATCCAGCTTCACCACCTCATCCTGTGTGATAGAGGCAAAGTAAGTGTGGTACACAGAATGGAATAAAGAAGCAAAGGAGGTCAGGAAAGGATTTCCGCTCATATTATAGATATGTTCATGCCAGGCCATATCGACCTCTATCCAGCGCTCGCGGTTAAAGTGCTTTTTCAGATCCACCATCTCTTCCATAAAAGTATTGAGCTGCGCTTTTTGCTCTGCTGTGCCGAGCGTGGCGGCAAGCAGACAGGCCTGAGGCTCAAGACTGCTGCGCATGACCAGAAAGTGATCGACGACCTGATTAAAGTTATCTTCGGTCATCCACCAGGTGAGTAACTCCTGATCGAGAAAGTTCCAGTTCCCCTGAGGCATAACGCGGGTGCCAATGCGCGGGCGTGGAAGCACCATCCCTTTCGCCGTTAATGTTTTTACCGCTTCGCGAACGGCGGTACGGCTTACACCAAACTGATCCCCCAGCTCCATCTCGCTGGGCAGGATGCTACCTGGGGCATATTTACCCGCTAAGATCAGCTGAGCCAGCTTTTCTGCCAGCACATAGGACAGGTTTTTTTGAGCTGCCAGCTGTTGTGCGCTTAATGGCATCGCTTTTATTCCTTAAATATTGATGCGGCTAATTATGCCATCTCAGGGGTGATTGTGGTTGCAGATACATCAATTAGAACAATTTGTAGCTTGATCTCATCGCTTTTGGTGAAAAAAAACACGGTCAGAAACTTTTTTTAAATTACCTCTTGTCACTTCAGAAGAACTCCCTATAATGCGCCTCCACTGACACGGAACAACGGCACGCAAGCCGCCGGGTCAGCAGAGAAAAGCAAAATAAACGCTTGACTCTGAAGCGGGAAAGCGTAATATGCACACCCCGCGCCGCAGCGAAAACGTAGCGGCACTGCTCTTTAACAATTTATCAGACAATCTGTGTGGGCACTCAAAGTGACATGGATTCTTAATGTCCTCGGACACTAAATGAATACCAAGTCTCAACGAGTGAACACGTAATTCATTACGAAGTTTAATTCATTGAGCATCAAACTTTTAAATTGAAGAGTTTGATCATGGCTCAGATTGAACGCTGGCGGCAGGCCTAACACATGCAAGTCGAACGGTAACAGGAAGCAGCTTGCTGCTTTGCTGACGAGTGGCGGACGGGTGAGTAATGTCTGGGAAACTGCCTGATGGAGGGGGATAACTACTGGAAACGGTAGCTAATACCGCATAACGTCGCAAGACCAAAGAGGGGGACCTTCGGGCCTCTTG